>JAAZLS010000071.1 GCA_012799185.1 Bacillota bacterium
AAGTTCCCTGCAAAAGGTAGTCGAGCGGGCAGTAGTTGCCTCCAAACGGGAAGAACTGATTGCCGATACCCACCATGGGGAAGGTTCGGTAGCCGGGGCTACTCGCGAGGCATTGGCCCAAGTCATGCCGAAAGCACTGGGTTTAAATGTTGGGGGCAAGGTAGGTATTGCCCGCGATAAAAGTCACGTGGCGGTGGCCATATTCTTCGGGATCGGACTGTTACATTTAAACGAGGTGGCAGTGGGACTGGGACACCGGGCCATTTAGCCCTTCGCGGCGGCGGGTTGCTCACCCCAGCTAAAACCCCGACAACCACCAGCAAGCCCGTACGGCACTCGGCCGGCCTAGAAGAGAGGAACCATGGCAGGCAGCTGGCCCACAAATATACGCTTTACAACGCAGAGCTATCTTCTGCCTATCAGCTCCGGGTTCTTGTTGATCCTGGCTTTTCCCCGTTTTGAACAGGGTTACCTGGCTTGGGTGGCGCTGTTCCCATTGATTTGGTTCACCATTAACAACCCTCCCCGAAAGGCGGCTACCGGCGGCTTTCTTTACGCGGTGCCCATCACTCTCTATCTAAACTTTTACCTGGCAACCCTACTTTATGACTACCTTCCGCCCCTATTAGCTGTTTTCTCCACGGCCGCCTTGGTTGCACTGGTGAGCCTCTTTAGCGCCCTTTTTGCCGCCGGCGCCTCCCGGGCAGCCAGGCTCTACCCTCCCCTTACACTGACTTTTGTCCTCCCCTCCCTTTGGGTACTCCTGGAATATACGCGGTCCCTAGGTTTCACAGGTTATAACGTCGGTTACCTAGGTTACAGCCAATGGCAATACCCATTACTACTAAATATTACCGCCACCTACGGCTACTGGGGGCTACCATTTCTGATGGTGGGGCTCCAATGCCTGGTGTTAATGGCCGGATCCCGGCGTCTCTCCGGCCGAAAACTATTAATAGGGACGGTAATCTGGCTGGCCCTGGCGGGGGTAGGACTGTTCCTACCCACCACCTTCACCCGGGAGGAGCCGACTACCCCTACCTGGGCCGCCTTAATCCAGGGTAACAGCTCTCCGGAGGAGGTGTTAAGTGAAGGGGGTAAACAGCTCATCCTGAAGCGATATATAAAACTAACCCGACGGGCGGTAACCGATGAGCCCCGGGTAAAGCTGGTTGTCTGGCCGGAAACGGTAGTAGATCTGGCAGGCCCGGCCCCAGTTCATAAGACGGAGATGATAAACCTGGCTCAGGAACTAGAGATAAACCTTCTTTATGGGGCCCGGGTATTAAGCGAGGGGAGGCTCTACAATTCGATCCTTGCCCTACCCGAAGGGGGAGGCGGGATAACCTTTTACCATAAACATCGCTTGGTTCCGTTTGTGGAATATTTCCCCGCGGAAAGGCTGCTTAATTCCATGCTTAATCTTGATATTAAAATCGGCGGGTACACCGCCGGTAAAAGCAAACCTACCATCTTTAACCTTTCAGGGATACCCCTGGCGGGGGTGATCTGCTTTGAATCGTACTTTGGCGATCACACCCGCCGGTTTGCCCGAGACGGAGCCCGGCACCTGTTTATCCTTACCAATGATGCCTGGTTTGAAAAGTCGATCAGCTTGGAACAGCATGCTCAGGTGGCGGCCCTCCGGGCTGCCGAGAGCGGAATTGGGGTTACCCAGGTTGCCAACAGTGGAATTACCCTTTCCTTTGATCACCGGGGTAAAGAGCTTTTCCGCTCTCCGAAATTAACCGAAAAAATTATAATTGCTCCCTTAAGCACCGGAGGTCGCTCTACCCTTTACCGCCGGTGGGGCAACTATCTTCCCGCCTTTTGCGGGTTCTATTTGCTCCTTCTCGGCGGCACTACCCTCTACCGACGGTTAAGACCATAAACCGGCGGGGCTTACATCCCCTTGATTAGTACTACCGGGGTGCCGGCATCGGCGGAACCGCTAACTAAATCGGCCAGGCTGGCCATTACATCCTCCAAACGCCGGGGGGTGGTCCCTTCTCGCTCCGCACTGGAGGAGGAGAAGGCCTCCTGCTTGCTTTTCCGAAGGAGCTCTTCAATCTCCGCCGGGCTTTTCCCCTGGGAATAATAGAGATCGGCCAGGTACTTATACTTGATCCCTTCCCGGATCCGGTTTAAACCACCGGTAGCGGCGAAGGCCGGCCGGGGGTCGTTTAGCTCATATATACCGGTAGTGGGATCACAGTAGGCCCCGTCCCCGTAAATTAAAACCTCCAGCCGGACCCCCAGGTCGTCGGCTACTTTTTGTTGCAGCCTTTCTACCAGTTGCTGCCCGTTCTTAGGAGCCAGCTTTAACTGGTATTCAGTCGATTTGTTACTGCCCAGAAGCCCCCACTCCGAAGAGGCCTCTCCCCGGTTACAAAGCTCCTCCAAGGTAATACAGTTATCAACCAGTTCCTTGATCTTTTCCCGGGTCGCTTCGCGCCGGTGAACATTGGATACAATTACACCCCGGGGATAATGGGAGGCTATCGCTAAGGGATTATTATCTAAAAAGAGTACTGCCCCCGCCCCGGCATCGCTGATCAGCTCCTGGTAAAGCTTGATATAGTTTATCCCGGTAACCGGGTGGGTAAATCCCCGGTCACCGAGCAGCCGGTCGGGGATAACCCGGTTCCCCAACTGCCCAGCCAATTCGGGGGTGACAACCTGGTTGCCCATTTCATCAGTGGGAACAGAAAACTGGACGATAACCTTTCCCCGGGGCACCGCGCGGGCTATCCCCATCAGGATCAAAGAGAAACGGTTCCTGCTGGCGGTAGGAAATACTACTCCCACCCGGCTATCCGGGGGAAGATTCAGCTTGCGGCTGACATCTAGCGCCACGTCCTCCACCGAGATAAAATTATTCTGAGCCCTGGCAACCACCGATTCGGTAATGCAGACAATATCACCATCACTTAATAGCCCATCCCGGTGGCACTCCTTAAGCTTGCTATAAACCTTCTCCACCAGGGACATACCGGGCAAAATAACTCCCATTTTTATACCAAAGGCCAGTGCCCCCACGTAATCAGGCAGCTTAACCATCCTATTCCATCACCCCTTTATATCTTTAGCCGGGTCCAGGGTAAGTGCAGCCAATTTTTTCCCGGCATGCTTATAATCATCCCAGGTGTTAATGTTAAAAAAAGAATCCTGATGGGGATCGAATCGCCTGATCTCTTTTAAACCAATAGTTTTAACATTAAGCCGGTCATAAAAGCCGGTTACTTTAAAGTTCCGGCTTAAAATTTGTCGTTCCATAACCTTTAGGCAAGAACGGCTATAATAAGCGTGCAGCGGCTGATAGTAGGAATCGGTCCTGGGGACAACTACATCGTAATCGGCGGCGTACCGCCCCATGAAGTTGATAAAATCCAGGTTCAAAAAAGGCATATCACAGGCTACTACAAACTGGTACGGCAACCCGGTAGCCATCAATCCGGCATGAATCCCCCGCAAGGGATTTTTAGCGCCACCGGTAAGCCGATCCCGGACAATCGCCACCGGCAGGTGGCCAAAAACGTGGTCATCATTTGTAACTAGCGTCACATGGTGAAAATGGGGCTGCAACAGCCGGACCACCCTTTCCACCAGGGTTACCCCACCCAGTTTTAAGAGGGTCTTCGGTTGCCCCATCCGACTGCTAGCACCCCCGGCCAACACGATTGCACCTTTTTGACTAAGCTTCACCTCACCATCTCCCGGCTACCTGGTAAATTTTTTTTTATTCCACGGCGCCTTTTCCACTCCGTAATAAACACTATAAATACCGCCACTTCAAATAACAAGATCAGCGGAACCGCCATCAATAGCTGCGATAGTATGTCGGGAGGGGTAATGATTGCCGAAATCGCCAGGATTACCACCAAGGCATGTTTCCAGTACCCTTGTAAAGTCCGGGCAGTGATTAGCTCCAACCTGGAGAGAATCCAGGCCAGCAGGGGGATCTGAAATACCAACCCGAAGGTGATAGTTAAAGAGCAGACAAAGGTTACGTAATCGCTAATATTTATATAGGGCTGGAGCTGATCCGAGGCAAACTTTAGAAAGAAGTTCCATATAAACGGGATAAAGAGGTAATAACTAAAGAGACTGCCCCCTATAAACAGGATACAGAACCCGGCAACCGCCCCAAGAAATAATTTTTTCTCCTCCCGGTACAGGGCCGGCATTAGGAAAGCCAACCCCTGGTAAAGGACAACGGGAAAGGCTAGCCCGACCCCGGCTATTAGGGCCAACCGCAGGTTAGCGGCAAAGGCCTCCGGCGGCGAAATGTAGATAAACCTGATGCCACCCACCGGCACAGCCAGGATTTCCCGGATTAGATCTACTTTCGTAAAAGCGAAGATAGCGGCCGCCAGAAAAGCACCACCAGCCAGGAAAAAGCGCTGCCGAAGTTCAGACAGATGCTCCAGCACGGTCATGGTGCCCTCCCGGTCCTTGCCCAATTGCTCGGCCTCCTCTTCAGTTAGCCCTGATTTCCTGGGGGCCCGGGAGGAGACTCTTCATCCGGCGATTTGCCGCGCAGGCTATCTTTTAGCTCTACCACGCTCTTGCCGATCGCTTTAGCCAACCCCGGTAGCTTGGACGGCCCAAATATCAGCAAGATTACCGCCAGGATTACCAGTGCCTCCAATGGACCGATTTTCGGCATTTCATAAACCTCCCTGCCAGTATAATGTAAACAACTTTCCACTGGGTAAAGGTAACTTATCCGATTAAGACCGGGTTTAACCCCCCCGAGAAGACTTCCGGCTGTAGCCTTAAGAGCTGTCTCCCCTTTGCTCCGTCTGCTCCGATGGGGGCTCCTCTTCAGGCTCCCCATCCTCCAGGGTCAAGTTTTTCCCAATCTCCCGGGTAGCCTGCTGAAACTCCCGGATGCTTTTCCCCAGGGTGCGGGCCAGTTCCGGAAGCTTAGTCGGCCCAAATATGACCAGAGCGACTACTAGGATCACAATCAGTTCCCCCGGCCCGATACCACCTCGAAAAAACATGTAACCCCACCTCGATCTAATCGGTTGTTACCCCTGTTCCAGTAAACCCCTATCTTTATTTCTACATTATAGAAAAATATCCTTTTTCAAATATAGGCTTGCCCTCCAGTAATCGGGAGGTTCATGTTTCCCCACGGGAAACCTGGAATTTACAGCCTTCAGCCCCTACCGCCACCTCCCAGGAGGAGGGCCAATAAGATACCGCCTACCACTACTACTCCGATCACTAACAGTAAGCCCAGCAATAGTTTCAATTCTCGTCACCTTCCCCTACCTTTTGCCGAGTAGGATCGCCAACAATATGCCAATCGCCACTACTGCTACCACCCCTAGCAACAGTATCGGCATCATACTAATACTGCCCATAAACCTGCTCCCCTCCCCGCCAATTCGAACTGTGTAGGTAATTCGAGACTTAGAAAGAATAACCTTTATCAACAGGAGGGAAAACTCGGCCTATCTCCGGGGGGAGCCGGTAATTTGACTTCTTTCACCGGGAGGGCTTATTATCGAACCGGGGTACTAAATGATAAACTTAAAAGCAGAGACAATTACCACGATAGCAAAGGGCTACGGCCTGCTAGCAGGTACGGCAGAAACGGCACCGCTTAACCATCTCCGCCCCCGGCTGGAACAGCGCCACCGGGAGGGACGGACCACCCCTTTCGAAGAGACTGCTATCGAGCGTCGCCTGGACCCAAAACTGACCTGGCCAGAGGTCCAGGGCCTTATCGTAATTGGCGGTTCATACCTATTGCCGCCCGCCGAACCGATTCGCTCCTCCCCGGGCCCACTAGGGAGGGTTGCCCGCTGCGCCCAGGGACTGGACTACCACCGGCAATTAAAATTAAAGGCCGAAGAACTGGTGGCCACCCTTCAGAAAAAAATAGGCCTCTCCCTGAACTATCGTCTCCTAATCGATCGGAACCCCCTGGTGGAGAGGGAGTTGGCCTTGCAGGCGGGCCTGGGGATCTCCGGGGAAAACTGTCACTTGATCAACCCCACCGGGGGCTCGTACCTGGCCCTGGGCACCCTCTTGATCGACCGGCCGGTGGAGCCTTCCCCCCCAGCGGGGAAAAATGGATGCTTGCACTGCGGTCGCTGCCGGGAGGCCTGCCCTACCGGCGCCCTGATCGCCCCCTACATTATCGACCCCCAGCGCTGCCTATCCTACATCTCCCAGGCCGGGGGGATAATACCGGAGGCCTTCCGTCCGCTGATGGGTAACCGGCTGTACGGCTGCGACCGCTGCCAGGAGGTATGCCCTTACAACCGGGAGGCAGAGGCCGCCAGCCTCCCCGCGCCCTCCTATCCGTTTTTTCCGGCCGAACCCCGCCTATTTCCCCTACTAACCATGACTAAAAGAGAGTTTTCATCAACTATAGCCTACAGTGCCGCCGGTTGGCGGGGTAAAACAACGATCCAGCGCAACGCGGTAGTGGCCTTGGGTAATTCTAAATATCCGGAGGCGGTCCCACCGCTGGCCCGGCTCTTGGCCCGGGATCCTCGCCCGTTAATCCGGCTCCACGCCGCCTGGTCCCTGGGTACCATCGGTACCGCCGGGGCTCGTTACTACCTAGAAAAGTGTCGCCACCGGGATCCGGACAGCTCAGTCCAGGAAGAAGCCCGGGTCGCCCTGGAACGAATGGGTTAACCGGAGATGCCTGCCCGTTAATTAAGATAAATGGGCGAATTTTTTCTTTTTAAAGTTATATATAATAATAATAATGTATTTAAACGCCAGGGAGAGTAAAAGATGAAGGGGCCGGTTAACCTGCTCATAGAAAAGATTACCCGGGGCCGGGATCTGGCGGTCCCCGCGGAAAGGATCCGCATCGGCTTAATTGAAGGCTGGTCCAGTATCCTGGTGAACCTGCTATTAACGGCAATAAAAGCCGGGGTCGGACTAGCTATAGGCAGTATAGCCCTGTTGGCAGATGCGGCCCATACCGCCTCCGATATCGCCTCTTCAGCAGTGGTGGTGATCGGGTTTAAGATATCCGGAAAGGCCCCGGATAAAGAACATCCCTTTGGCCACGGAAGGGCGGAATATCTGGTAGGGCTCTTTATAGCCGCCATGCTGATAGCGGTGGGCCTTTATTTTATCGTCGCCTCTTACCGTCGGTTAACCAGCGAACCGGTCCTTCGCCCCAGCCTTGCCGCAGTACTAATTACCCTGGTCGTTATCCTTTGCAAAGAATTCATGTACCACTTTTCTTTAAAACTGGGGCACCGGATCAATTCGGAAGCTTTAATTGCCGATGCCTGGCATCACCGCAGCGATGCGCTGACCTCGGTCCTTGTCTTGATCGCCCTGGTCGGTAACCTATTTAAAATAAGCATACTGGACGCCCTCTTCGGGTTCCCGGTTTCCGGATTCCTGGTTTATACCGGCCTGGGCCTGTTTCGCCGTTCAACCGACCGCCTCCTGGGCACCGGCCCAACCCCCGAAACCAGGGAGCGTATCATCAGCTCTATCCGATCGGTTGAAGGGGTACTCGATGCCCACGATTTAGTGGTTCACGATTACGGGACCATGAAATCGATTAGCCTGCATATTGAGGTTGATCGGAACCTGCCCCTCCCCGAAGCCCATGCCATTGCCGAGAGCGTAGAGACCTTGATAAAAGGGCAGCTGCCCTGCAGCGTAGTGGTCCATCTCGATCCCCGGGATGCGGAAAAGAGCGGCTAATAACCGGTACTCCCGCTGCCTTCCGGTTAATCCAATCATGAAACCCAGCCCGGTTCAATATAATTAGCTAAGGGCGAAATCTAACCGGGGGGTAGACTATGGGTAAACGGCCACTTATACTTTTACTGGTGCTGGCGCTCCTGCTTTCCGCCGGTTGTCACCTTAACCCGGAAGAGGAAAAGCCGGGCAGGCTACTCGCCGTAGCTACTATTTTCCCGGTCGGCGACATCCTAACCAACCTGGGTGGAACGAGCATCACCCTAGTCACCCTCCTCCCGCCCGGAGCGAGCCCTCATACCTACGAGCCCCGGATGGAGCAGGTTAAGGCGGTCTCCTCAGCTGACCTTTTTATCTACGTGGGCGCCGGGCTGGACGACTGGGCCTTAAAACTAACCGCCGCCGGTTCACCCGCCCGGGTCCTGGAGCTTTCATCCCAGATCAACCTAGAAGAGGGGAGCCCACCGGGAACCGATCCCCACCTTTGGCTGGACCCGGTGATAGTCCGAGAGCAGCTCTGTCCCCTCCTAGTAGAAGAGTTGGTCCGGCTACTCCCAGAAAGAGAAAGGAAATTCCGATCTAATTTAACAATCTACCAGGAGCAATTAGCCAGACTGGACCAGGAGATTCGCAGGGCGACCTCCGCTCTCCGCCGGCGCAAATTTATTTCCATGCACTCGGCTTGGACATATTTTGCCCAGCGTTATAATTTACAAGAGGTGGCGGCGGTTACCCTATCTCCCGGGCAGGAACCTTCAGCCGCCCGGGTAACGGAAGTCATAGAGCTGGCGATTGAACAAGATGTGGGGGCGATCCTGGCCGAACCCCAGCTACCGACAAGGCTGGCCGAAAGAATTGCGGAAGAGTCCGGGTGCAAGCTATTTATTGCCGATCCCCTGGGCGGGAGCCGGTTGCCAGGGAGAGATAGTTACCTGGGGCTAATGCGCTACAATTTAGATCTCTTTAGACAGGCATTAAATTAATAGAAGGGGGGCGAAACCGATTAACAATAGAGCTAATCCCCTGTTATCTGTCCGTAATTTGCAAGTATTTCTAAGCGGCAAGGTTGTCTTGGAGAAGATTACCTTCCAGGTGGCGCCCGGAGAGGCAGTGGGAATTATCGGACCCAACGGGGCCGGAAAAACCACCCTGCTGAAGGCTATTTTAGGGCTGGTTCGTCCCCGGCAGGGAAAGATTGACCTGATGGGCCACCCCCAACCTTATCCCCCCGGTGTGCAAAAAAAGATCGGTTATCTTCCCCAACAGCCCCGATTTGAACGGCATTTTCCCTTTCTATCTTCCGACGTGGTAGCTACCGGCCTACTTACCCCCTCCAGCCTTCTGCGTCCCCTCTCTTCCAGGCAGAGAGCAAGGGCTATGGAAGCATTAACCGCGGTAGGGATGGGGAATCAGGGCGATACCCCTTTTTCCCGCCTGTCAGGGGGAGAACAGCAACGGGTCCTTTTAGCCCGGGCACTGGTACGCAAACCGGAGCTACTTCTCCTGGATGAACCCAGTAGCGGACTTGATTTTACCGGCCGGGTAAACTTTTTTAAACTGTTACAGCAAATCCAGCAAGAGTGCCGCCTAACAGTACTATTAGTATCCCATGATCTGCCAGCGGTGGCGAGATTTGCACCTACCCTGATTGCTATTAACCGCATTAAGCATCTCCACGGTTCTGCCCGGGAGGTGCTGCAGGATCATCGGCTGGCCGATCTTTACCGCCGCCGGTTTAGCTCTCCCAATCGGGAGGAACCGGCCCTTGGCTGAACTGCTCTCTTACCTGTTTATGCAACGGGCTCTACTGGCCTGCCTGCTGGTCGGCACCCTCTGCTCTACCGTATCTTTTTTTGTAGTGCTAAGAAGACTCTCCTTCTTAGGGATAGGTATCTCCCACGCAGCCTTGGGCGGTATTGCCCTGGGAGTGGTAACCGGGATAGATCCCATCATTACCGGCGGCACCTTCGCCGTAGCTACCGCCATGGGCACCGGTATCATTAGCCGGGGGGGCAGGCTACCCGAAGATACGGTGACCGGTATCCTATATGCTACCGGGATGGCTTTTGGTATCGCCTTAATTAGCAGCTTTCATGGATATTACCCGGAACTCTTTTCAATCCTCTTTGGGAACATCCTGGCCATCGATTCCCGGGAGCTCTGGCAGTTGTTGGCGGTCTCCGCCGCCGTACTGCTCTATATCTATCTTTTCTTTAAAGAACTGCTGGCCCTCTCCTTCGATGAAGAGATGGCCCGGGCCCTAGGCCTGCCGGTAGATGCCCTCTCCCTAGGGCTACTAATCGCGATAGGCCTAACAGTAATCTGTTCCGCCCGGCTGGTAGGAACACTTCTGGTTTCCGCACTGCTGGTTATCCCCGCCGCCACCGGCCACCGGTTAAGCAGGCATTTCCGGTCCATGTTGGCTATAGCCCTGCTGGTAGGTAATTTGGGCGGCATCGGAGGAGTAATCCTCTCCTACTATTATCCTGTCCCCTCCGGGGCAGCGATCGTCCTCATCATGGCTGCTATCTTTGCCGGATCGCTAGCTGTAAAGCGTTAGCCGGCAAAACGGGGGACGCGGGCCCGGCAGTCACCGATGTAAAATGGCGCCGCCTATGCTAATATTATACTGGTGCTTTATTTAGGATTATGAAATTAAAGGGGGAGACCCGAGATGAAAATCGCCCTCGCCCAATGCAACCCTACTGCCGGCAACCTGGCAAGAAACAGGGAGATAATCGCCCGTTTTTACCGTTCGGCCCGCCGGGCAGGAGCCGGGCTGGTCATTTTTCCTGAACTGGCTGTAACCGGCTATCCAGCCGGCGATCTGTTACTGAACCGAGGGTTTCAGAAAGAGGTAGACGGGATAATCCATACCGGGCTGGCTCCCCTAACCGGGGACGGAGGGCCATCCATGTTGATCGGTGCCCCGTATGAATCCAATAACCATCTTTATAATAGCCTCCTGTTAATTAAAAACGGCCGGGTTAAACCGGTTCAATTTAAAGAGACCCTGGCCAGTCACCGCTATTTTAATGAGAACCTTTATTTTGCCGCCGGCAGAGAACCGAGTACCATCCAACTGGGCGATCAATCTGCTGGAATTATAATCGGGGAGAGGGCCGTGGAGGCTTGCGGCAATCCCCCGCCCCCCGATGGTCCGGTGAAAAGGCTGGCCTTGAAAGGGGCTACCGTGCTCATTAACCCGACCGCCTCTCGCTACTACTATGGGCGGCAGGCAGCCCGGGAAAAAGGGTTAGCCACACTGGCTAAGAGACATCAGACGGGAATCCTAGTGGTAAACCAGGTCGGTTCCCAGGATGGACTTCTCTTTGGGGGAGCCAGCCTGGCCTTTAACCGCCGGGGGGAGCTGCTCTCCCGGGGAACCCCCTTTAAAGAAGAACTCCTATTAATCAACCTATCTTCCCTTGCCGGTTCCGCCCCGAAGGTGGTACCGCCCGTACAAGAGGATACTGGGTGGCTTTTTAACGGTTTGAAATTGGGTATTACAGACTACCTGGAGAAAAATCGTTTTACCCGGGCAGTGGTCGGCTTGAGTGGGGGTATCGACTCGGCGGTTGTAGCTGCCCTGGCGGTGGAGGCGCTGGGGGCTGAAAATGTGCTGGGGGTACTGATGCCCTCCCCTTACTCACCGGCCCCCAGTATCGAAGATGCTCTTCTACTGGTAAAAAACTTGAGTATAGCCCATCGCCTGCTCCCGATCGAAAATATTTTTCATGCTTTTAGCAGCCTATTAAATCCTGGCGGGAAATTAAACTGGGATCTGGCGGAAGAAAACTTGCAGGCCCGGATCCGCGGGACAATCCTCATGTTTATTTCTAACCGGGAACACTACCTGGTCCTGACCACCGGCAACCGCTCCGAACTGGCGGTAGGTTACAGCACCCTCTACGGGGATATGGCCGGAGGGCTGGCGGTATTGGGGGATCTACCTAAGCTCCAGGTCTACGAACTGGCCCACTACCTTAACCGCAACCGGGAGCTTATCCCCCGGCGGACCATCGAAAAACCCCCCTCGGCCGAGCTGCGACCGGGACAGAAAGATGAGGATAGCCTGCCCCCTTACCCGGTTCTGGATCCGATTCTCCGCCTATACCTGGAGGAAAACCTTTCCGCCGGGGAAATCATGGCCCGGGGCTACGCGGAAGAAACGGTGATCGAAATACTTCAACTGGTAGAGCGGGCCGGCTACAAGCAACGCCAGGTTCCCCCCCGTCTCTGGATTACATCGCCAGCAATAGAGCGGCGTACCCCTAGTTTTAGGTAGGTGGGCGGCCGGAGCGCCCCCTTGAATTGCCATCTTGTTTTTCGATATAATGGGGCAAGGGGATACAACCCCGCCCGCACTAAAATATAAATTAAAGGGCTGTCTGCGCATGAATGGAAGTAAGAAAAATAGCACCGCAACGGATTACCGGGTAATTGTCATCGGCGGAGGGCACGCTGGCTGCGAGGCTGCCCTGGCCGCCTCCCGAATGGGCCGCCGCACCCTACTGATAACTTTAAGCCTGGACCAGGTAGCGGCGATGCCCTGCAATCCCTCCCTGGGGGGGCCGGGAAAAGGCCACCTGGTTCGGGAGATCGATGCGCTGGGAGGAGAGATGGCCCGTAATGCCGACCGGAACCTGCTCCAGGTAAGGATGCTAAATACCGGGAAGGGGCCGGCGGTCCAGGCCCTAAGGGCCCAGGTGGATAAGGCCGGCTACCAACATACCATGGCCCATGCACTGGAGCAGGAGGCCAATCTCCATCTAAAAGAGGATATGGTGGAAGAGATCCTAGTCGAAGAAAATCGAGTCAAAGGGGTCCGCACCCGGAGCGGCTATTATTTTCCAGGGGAATCGATAGTGCTGGCCGCCGGGGTCTACCTGCGTTCGGAAATTTATTACGGGCAGCTCCGGCACGGCGGTGCTCCGGGGAATATGCTCCCCTCCCGGGGGCTGGCTGAAAACCTGCTTGCCCTGGGTTTTACCCTGGAACGGTTCCGGACCAACAGCCCTCCCCGGGTCCATCGCCGCAGCATTAACTTTAGCCGCCTGGTTCCCGTGCAGGGGGAACCGGAGATGCCCGGGCTATCACTAATAACCCGGGTCTCCCCCCACCGGCAGCTCCCCTGCTGGATGAGCCATACTACCCCCCGCACCCACCAGGTTATACATAATAGCCTGGCGAATAGACCACCGCTGGGGGAACGGGAGATCGCCCGCAAAGGCCCCCGTTACTGCCCCTCCATCGAAGAAAAGGTAATCCGGTTTGCCGAAAGGGAACGCCACCCGGTCTTTATCGAACCGGAGGGGGCCGAAACCGACGAACTTTACCTGCAGGGAGTATCTACCGAGCTCTCCCCGGAAATTCAAGAGGCTTTTTTGCAAACTATCCCGGGCCTGGAGCGGGTGGAAATTACCCGCCCGGCCTACGGCATTGAATATGACTATGCGCCACCGCTACAGCTTAAACCCACCCTGGAGACAAAATTAATCCGGGGACTCTTTTTTGCCGGCCAGATCAACGGAACTACCGGTTATGAAGAGGCGGCCGCCCAGGGCCTAATCGCCGGCATCAATGCCGCCCGGGCTGTCGGGGAAGAGGAACAACTTATTATTAAGCGCCACGAAGCTTATATCGGGGTCTTAATCGACGATCTGGTTACCCGGGGGGTAGATGAACCCTACCGCATGTTTACCTCCCGCAGCGAGCACCGGTTGCTACTCCGCCATGATAATGCTGATCTTCGCCTAACCGGGTTGGGCTACCGGCTGGGGCTGGTCCGAGAAGATTATTACCGGCGCTACCGGCACAAAAAAGAATTTGTCGCTACTGAAAAAAAACGCCTGCTTCAATCGCGCCTATTTCCCGGGGAAAAGGTAAACCGGGAACTGGCGAATCTTGGTTCTTCACCCCTCCAGGAGCCGGCAGCCGGAGCAGAACTGTTACGCCGGCCGGAGGTAAGCTACCGGCAACTCCTGGCCCTTGAAAACCGGGAAATACCGGATCTACCGCCCGATATGATCCAGGAACTAGAGAACCAGGTCAAGTATGCCGGTTATATTACCAAGCAGGAGGCCGCTGTAAAGCGAACCTCCCGCCTACAAGATAGAATTATCCCTGAAAACTTCAACTACGAGCGGGCTATTAACCTCTCGACGGAGGCCCGTCAAAAGCTAAGTAATATCCGTCCCCGGACAGTCGGGCAGGCTTCACGCATCAGCGGGGTTAACCCGGCCGATATTACCATGCTCCTCCTATACCTGGAAAAACCGGAACTACTAAAAGAAATCGGTTAAAACCCGGTTAAAAGGGCCTCGATTAACCAGGAGTTTTCCGGGGGGCAACCGTCAACATAGATCCCTTGCGAGCGCAAGGGGCGGGCACAGCGCCCAACAATTACCCGCCGGGGGGGATCCTCCGGCCTAATTTCAGGACAACCGGTAACAATGGTTATCCCCTCCAGGCTGGATAGCAACCCCAGCTCACTCATCTCAACCAGCACAGCCGCCACCGTATTGCGACAACCGGTACAGGTCTCCTCCGCCATCCGGAGGCGACACGGCAGCTCCCGGCCCAGT
Organism: Bacillota bacterium; assembly: GCA_012799185.1. Lineage (GTDB taxonomy): Bacteria > Bacillota > Dethiobacteria > DTU022 > DTU022 > JAAZLS01. The sequence goes on from JAAZLS010000071.1 coordinate 14,286, forward strand.
ATCTCCGTTTCAGAGCATCTTTTAAAACGACGGCGCACCGATTCTAAGGAGGCGCCGACCACCTCAATCTCGGAAAGCCGGCCGGCACCCAAGCCTAATCTAATCGCACTTCGGGTAATCGGTACCTCCTCCGGCCGGTAACCTATAATTAGCCCTCCAATGATATCTAAAGCTAACGGATCCGTAGAGGCAGCAATTAAATCCATCTCTACCGGATCCCCAAATACCGGGCCTACCCCCTCCTGGCAGTAAATGCCGTCGAGCACGGTCAGGCAAGGGTTAAAAAAAGAGGTTAGTTCCGGCACCCCTTCAAAAACACCCCGCCGGTGCATCCTTTTTTTAGAGTGATCCGCCAGCAACCCCTTCAAATTTTTTAATCCCAGGGTGATTTCGGTCTGATCGTGGGTTTTTAAGACTGGTAGGTTGATAATCGCATCGACTTTTAACGCCGTTTCATACACCTTTAACCGGGGAAGCACCCGCGCTCCCGGATTACGAACGATGAGCTCCTTATCTTTTTTTAAATCCTTGACCGGGAAACCTGCCTCCCGTAGCTCCTGGTAACCCATGAATTTAATTACCTCTTCGGTATCGGTCCCTATCCCCGCCGAATCGGCGATCATCGGGGAGGCCCCCGCCTCCCGTACCAATTCTGCTACCGCACGGCATACCTCGGGATGGGTTATCGCTCCACTCTCCCGGCTTTTAGGAACATCAACCAAGTTCGGCTTTAAAAGTACGGTAACTCCGGGCTTAATGACGGGGGGAAGCCCCCCACAAAGCTCAATTGCCCGGGTAACCGCCCGGCGAATCTGCCCCCGGACGGGCCGGGGGGGGGTCTTGATTATGCTAACCTTTACTTTATCCACTACCATGAAAATATTATAACATAGCCCTTGAGGATAAACCGCCGGCATAAATGCCAAACTATGCTTACACCGGTTGGAGGCGTTTAGGTCAATGTTAAAACAGGGTCTACTATTGCTGGTTATCGTTGCACTATTATTTCTTGACGAGATCGTCCCCCTCCCCCCCGGCCCCGAACCGGGGCTACCCAGACCGTTGCCCGGCCAGGTCGTTGCCAACAGTGAGGCCCCAAAAAACATTAAAACAACCCCACCACCGGCCGTTGCTATCCCGGGCAATACCAATGGTGAACCGGCCCCCCCCCGGGAGAAGACTATAGGTAGAAAACCTGCTACCCCTAATAGGGATAACCGTCAGCCGGTACAAGTTGAAGCCCCCCCCCGCCAAGAAACGGCGGCCCGACCCTCCCTCGCCTCCGACGACGGCGTAAATTTCTTGCTTCTAGGCCACCGGGACTCTAAAATAGAGTTATTGATAATCGTCTCCCTTATTCCCGGTAAGAGCGCCCGTCTCCTTGCTATCCAACCCGGGACTATTCTCCAAGACGGCGCTACTATCGATCCGTTGGACCGAGCGGCCCGGTGGAGGGTAAGCAAGCGCTTGGAGGAGGTCGCTGGGGGGGAGATCCAGTTTGCAATCGGCCTGGACCTGGCGGGGGTAAGCAAAATGATCGATACAATGGGAGGGGTAAAATATATGCTCGAGGCAGATTCTCGCCGGGAGTCCTCAATCGGTGGGGACCGGGCCCTGGAACTGCTAATCCGGGATTTAATTCCTGCTGGGGAAAAAGAACAACTACTAAGGGCCCTTCTACTACAGATTGATGCCTTGAAGCTAACAAAAATTAGCTGGACCTTAATCAAAATGGGTTACTACAGTCTCAGCACCGACCTAACCATACCCGATTTACTTGAGTTGCGGAAGGTCTCCCATAGTATCTCACCTTATCGGCTAAAATACCGGGAATTGCCTTAATCAATTACTCCGCTTGAGTTTATAAGTTGAAAGTAGTAATATGGGATAGCAATCATACTATTTATAATACCATAGTTCTGGCAAAACATTCCGATTACTTTATTTATGGAGGTGTTTTTTTCTTGGCTAATCATACCCAGGTAGAAACCATCAACGGGAGTACCGCCGCAGCCCATACGGCTTACGCCTTAAGCGACGTGGCAATAATCTATCCAATTACCCCCTCCTCCGACATGGGTGAAATCTGTGACGAATGGGCAGCCCATGGGAGAAAAAATATCTTTGGGCAGACCCTACAGGTCAGTACCATGCAATCGGAGGCAGGGGCAGCCGGGGCTGTCCATGGTTCGCTAACCACCGGTGCCCTGACCACCACCTTCACCGCATCGCAAGGCCTGCTGCTAATGATCCCCAACATGTATAAAATCTCCGCCGGTCTCTTACCGGCCGTCTTTCACGTAACGGCGCGGGCATTGTCAACCCATGCCCTTTCGATTTTTAATGACCATTCGGACGTAATGGCCGCCCGGCAGACCGGGTTTGCCCTTCTAGCCTCGGCCTCGGTCCAGGAGATCATGGATTTAGGGCTGGTAGCCCATCTGAGCGCCCTTAAGGCCCGGGTCCCTTTTTTACATTTTTTTGATGGATTTCGGAGTTCCCACGAAATTCAAAAGATAGAAACTATCGGCTATGAGGACATTAAAAAAATCGTAGATTGGGACGCTATCGGCGATTTCCGGCGCCGGGCCCTTACCCCGGAATGTCCCGACCAACGGGGCACAGCCCAAAATCCGGATATTTATTTCCAAAACCGGGAGGCTTTAAACCCCTTTTACGCGGCGGTCCCAGGGATCGTTGGCAACCAGATGGATCAGCTCTTCGAGCTGACCGGCCGTCGCTACCATCTCTTTGATTACGTTGGAGCCCCCGATGCCGAACGGGTAATAGTTACCATGGGTTCCTCCTGTGATACGGTGGAGGAGACAGTAAACTACCTCCAGGGGAAAGGGGAAAAGGTGGGCCTGGTTAAGGTTCGCCTCTATCGACCCTTCTCCCGGGATCACTTCCTGGCCGCCGTGCCCCCCTCCTGCCGCCGCCTGGCGGTCCTGGACCGGACCAAGGAACCGGGGGCCCCAGGGGAACCGCTTTACCAGGATATTTGTACCGCCTTTATGGAAAAGCAGCAGACCCCGCTCATCGTTGGTGGGCGCTACGGCCTTGGTTCCAAGGAGTTTTCCCCGGCCATGGTCAAGGCGGTATTCGATAACCTAAAACAGGAACAGCCCAAAAACCATTTTACAGTTGGGATTACCGATGATGTCAGCGGTACCTCCCTGGAGGTTACCGAATCAATTGATACCTCCCCCCGGGGCGTATTCCGGGCCAAATTTTACGGCCTCGGTTCCGATGGAACAGTGGGAGCTAACCAGAATAGTATTAAAATAATCGGTGATAACACCGATCTCTATGCCCAGGGTTATTTTGTCTATGACTCCAAGAAATCCGGCGGGGTTACCATCTCCCACTTACGTTTCGGTAAGGAGCCGATCCAATCGCCTTACCTGATTGATCAACCGGACTTTGTCGCCTGTCACAACCCTTCCTACGTTACCCGTTACGACCTGCTGGAGGGGATTAAGGAGGGCGGCACCTTCCTGCTAAACTCTGGCTGGAACGAAGAAGAGATGGAAGAACGACTGCCGGCGGCAATGAAACGCACCATTGCCCGTAAGAAATTAAAATTCTATAATATCGATGCCTTTAAAATTGCCGGTGAGGTGGGGCTGGGCAACCGGATTAACATTGTCATGCAATCCGCCTTCTTTAAATTGGCCCAGGTCATTGATCCGGAACTGGCCTTCGAAAAGATCGAGGAATCGGTTGAAAAGACCTACGGTAGAAAGGGCCCTAAGATAGTTGAAATGAACATAGCCGCTATGAATGGGGCTATAAAAGAGCTTAAGGAGATCCATTATCCGGAAAGCTGGGCGGAGGCCACCCGGGGGGCAGAACATGTTCCCGAACCGGCCCCCCAACATGTCCGCGAATTGGTTTACCCCATGATGGCCCTTAAGGGCGATGAGTTACCGGTCAGTGCTTTCAGACCGGAGGGGATATTCGCCACCTCGACCACCCGGTATGAAAAACGGGGAATCGGTGTGCAGATCCCCGTTTGGCTGGCAGAAAACTGCAATCAATGCAACCAGTGCTCTTTCGTCTGCCCCCATGCCGCCCTCCGGCCGTACCTGGCCCGTCCCGAAGATCTAGAAAATTCACCGGCGGGTTACCAAACGCTAGAGGCAACCGGTAAAGCCTTAAAAGGGTGGCACTACCGGATGCAGGTCTCTCCCCTGGATTGTACCGGCTGCGGGAACTGTGTCGATATCTGCCCAGCCCGTACCACCGCCCTGGAGATGAAACCGCTGGATGAGGTGCTCTCCCTGGAAGAGAAAAATTTCCGATTTGCGGAAACCCTTCCCGAACCGAGGCTGGATCTCCCCGTTTCCACTATTCGGGGCAGCCAGTTCCGCCGCCCCCTCTTTGAATACTCGGGAGCCTGTGCCGGCTGCGGGGAGACGCCCTACCTGAAACTCGTGACCCAGCTATTTGGAGAACGGATGCTTATCGCCAACGCTACCGGTTGTTCCTCCATCTACAGCAGTAATCATCCGACCTCGGCTTACGCTGTGAATAGTAAGGGCCGGGGGCCGGCCTATGCCAGCTCCCTCTTCGAAGATAACGCTGAATTTGGGTACGGTTATTATTTAAGCGTACTTCAACAGCGGGAAAAATTAGTGGAGTATGTGCAAGAGGCGTTGGCCCAGCCCGGCCTCTCCACCGGGCTGGCCGAGGCTTTAAAAGACTGGTTGAAGGTAAAAGAAAAGGGGCAGGCTTCGCTGGAGGCCGCTGATAGAATTCGGTCAATTTTACCGGAGGAGGTTAAAACAGCGACCGGGGCCCTGGGGGAGGCCTTGCAACAAGTTGAAAGCCGATCAGATCTATTGGCCAAGCGTTCAATCTGGATCATCGGCGGGGACGGCTGGGCTTACGATATCGGCTTCGGGGGCGTAGATCACGTGCTGGCAACCGGCGCCGATGTTAACCTGCTGGTTCTCGATACGGAGGTCTACTCCAACACCGGCGGCCAGTCTTCCAAGGCTACCCCCACCGGGGCCATCGCCAAATTTGCCGCCTCGGGGAAGGAGACTCGCAAAAAAGAGCTGGGAATCATGATCTCAACCTACGGCTATGTCTACGTGGCCTCCGTCTGCATGGGGGCCAGCAAGGCCCAGCTGCTCCGGGCCCTATTGGAGGCGGAAAGTTACCCCGGCCCCTCCTTGATTATCGCCTACTCCCCCTGTATTAACCACGGTATTAATATGAGCCAAAGCCAGCGCGAGGGGAAGCTGGCAGTCGATACCGGTTACTGGCCCCTGTACCGATATAATCCGCTCCTGGCCGCGGAAGGTAAGAATCCTTTTATCCTGGATTCCAAGGAGCCAACCGAAGATCTGCAAAAATTCTTTATGAACGAGGTTCGCTTCCGATCACTAAAGGCCCAGTTCCCGGAAAGAGCAGACAAGCTGCTGATGCAGGCGGAACAGGATGTACAGGAGCGACTCGCCTTTTATAAGAGACTGGCGGGAATCGATTGATCGACCAACCGGCTGCCTTTAAGGCAGCCGGTTACCTTTAAAAATCGATCGCCAGTAAACGGCACACATTTTCAATCCGGTTACAGATAGTGACCCGCTCGGAGCCGGCAAATAACAGGCCAACAGCCCGGTTCTCCCGATCAACCACCAAGGAACCGCTATCCCCCGGTTGAGAAATAGCTGTCAGCATGACTTGGTCGGTAAAATGGGCCAATTCCAGCGGAGTAACCTGAACAGATAAGGTAACATCGGTAGCAATGATCCGTCCCTCCCGGTATCCGCTGGTTCGCCCGCTGAATCTTACCTCCTGCCCCAGGGTAGCGCTGCCTACACCGCTGATAATTCCGATATCCAGGACCTGCTCCAGAAGATCTTCCTCGGTCAACGGTCGGGCTACAGCGGCATCGACCAGGTTCTCCCGACCATCATTGCGTTGAAACCAAACTGAATACCGGGGAAAAAATAGGGAAAGCAGGCGATTGGCCATGCTTTCCCAATAATGGGCCACACGGCAGTTGGGGCGTTGCCGGGCCCGGTAGAGAGGAACAAACCGCTCCAGCCTCCCGATCATATCCTCCGGGTATCTCCCATCATCGAAACTTCCCGGCTGTAGTACCGGATCACCGGCAGCAGCCCGGCCATCTTCTCCGGTGGTGGCATTGGCCAAAACATGGTTGTTTGAAAGTATCAACCGGGCCCGGCTACCGCTATCTTTAACAATCGCCCCTAGGGTGCCGGCGGTAGCCCGTCGGTGGCCGATACTAACCCCTCCCGGTGCCGGTCGTAACCGGCCCCGGCGATTAACCGGTTGGGGCTCGCCCTCCTCTCCTCCCTCCTTTGCAAGAAGCTTGATTTCCCCGATCTCAACCACGTCCACAATAGAACCCTGGACCGAGCGGGGCACCAGGTCCCCCGATTGAAGCTCCTGTTTTGGCACCTTCTTCGTCACAAAGACCAGCATGGCCGGCTCGCCGGTTTTTTGAGCCTCCCTGGTCCGGTAGCCTAATCCAACCCCGACCACGTTAGCCTTTTTTAGCATGGCAGGACCATGCCTAGGTAACATTTTTTTTCTCTTTTTCACCCTGTCCCCTCCCTTACAGACCGGTAGTACTACCATATGTAGGGGAGATGGAAGGGGTTCATCGGCCATGAAGAAGCCGCCTAAAAAGGCGGCTTCTGGTATTCAATGGAGAGAGTAGCTATCGAGGAACCTATCGAAAAACCGGGCGCCGATGGCGCCCGGTTCACCTAGAATTCGATCAGGGTCTCAACATGTCTCGATACCAACAGCCCCCGCACTGCCCTGACGATCTCTCCTCCATTGGTAAGGAATTGATTTCCACTAAGAATACTGTTCATAACCGTTTCCACTTCCCCGGCCTCCAAATTTGCCCGGGCATCGGCAACAGAGATTGTAACATTTCGTCCCTCTTCGTTTTGAAAGATCATCTGTAGCGTCTGAGCCATTTTACCCCTCCTTTCTTAGTCTGTACTATTTAAATCTCACTGTTCTCCAACTCAACTTCATCCACCCGGCGGATCGCCCCCAGGTCATGTTCCTGTAAACTGGCTAAAGCGTAACCTAGCTGGTATAGTTCTTCATTATCGGCATCGGATTTAAGATTGGCATAGCTCCTGGTAACAAACCGGGGGTTACCCTTATCATCTAACCCAACCTGCAACCTTAATTGTAACCGGGTCCGGAGGGGGACTATAGTCACTGCCATTTTTTCACCTCCCCTGGATAATAGTGACTATATTATAAAAATCAGCAGCTCTCCCGACAAAGAATCATCCGCTATGAGCCGCCCTTTATTTCACGTTAACTATAACTTGCCCCGGAGATCAGTGGCCGTTAATACCGTGGCTTTAAAGGTATTAGGGAGCGTCAGCCAGGCCTAGTCATTATAAATAGGCAGGCCCACCCTCAAGGGTGGGCCAACTATTACCGGTATTATCCGCTTTTTAGGGGATCATCCTCTCCCGTCGCTCGACTATAATATCCCGCCGAGCCAGCTCCTTCAGGAAATGATCCGGGTTAACCGCCCCCTCCGCCTCCGGGCCAAACACCCCGCGGCGCCGGATCTCCCCCTTACCCAATAGATAGGCCCCGATACTGAGGGGGATACCGGTCAGCCGGCGCATCTTATCTACCACCGCAAGGCTTAAAAGGATATTTTGTCCCTCCCGCCGGCCGGTAACATCTACCCGGAGTCCCGATAGGGAACGCTTTTTATCGGAGGGAAATAACGGTAATAACCGTTTCATTAAGCGGCCAATCCACTGTTTTTGGGAGGGCGATCGAAAGAATTTTATAGTACCGATTAACCGGGCTAGCTGATTTAGATAATTTTCCGCCAGACCCCCCTTTAAAGATACCCCAGTCAAGCCGGGGAGGTAACGGGGAATAGTTACCGGTTCGGGATGCCCGACCTGAAAGGTATAGACCCGGCCCAGGGGGGCGGGAAACTCCACTGCCTCCCGGCCCGAACCGGCCCTGATCTCAACCGGACGACCATTTTGAAAGGAGGGTGCGCCTCCTTGGAAAATATGGATGGTATGCAATATTACCGCCAACCCGGTCGAATCAGCCGCACTACCGGCCCAGTACAGGTTGATCGCGGTGACCTCCTCCAGCTCCTGGTAACCCTTACGGGCCAGGATATTGCTTAACCCCGGGGTCCACCCCAGGCCGGTCATTATCCTCCGTCCCTGTTCCTCTGCCTCCCGATCAAGGGAGAGCACCGCCCCGGCCGCATCGTAGTCATCGCAGATACTAACATAATCTACCCCGGCCTGTAAAACCGCCTCAACAACCGGTTTTTCAAAACGATAGAATGGGCCCAGCGCCCCGGCAACGACCGTATGCCCGGTAATAGCCGCTACCAGTTCCCCGGGAGAGGTGGCATCGACCCGCCGTACCTTTACCCGGGAGCCTCCGCCCAGGGTTGAAGCCAGCCGGGAGGCGGCATCCACATTTAAATCGGCAATGGTTACCTGCTCCACCTCCGGGTAGCCCAGCAAATCCCGGACCGTCTCCGCCCCCATGTCGCCGGCCCCGCCCAGCACCAGTACCCTCATTAATTTCCGCCCCTTTTCATTTTCGCGACACCAGGCTGCAGCTCCCCAAAAGGACGATTCCGTTCATAGACCAGCCGTAGCCCTACCAGAGTTAAAAGCGGGTTAACCTGCTTTATAGTTTCAGATTCAGCATAGATATATTCAGCATACCCTCCGGTAGCTACCACGTAGGGTTCCGACGGCAACTCCTGGAACATGCGGCGAACAATCCCGTCAACCTGGCCGGCAAAGCCATAGATAAACCCGGACTGCATTCCGGTTATGGTATCTTTACCGATTACCCGGTGCGGCCTTATTAGCTCTACCCGCGGTAGCTTGGCCGCCCGGGCAAAGAGGGCCTGGGTCGAAACGCCTATTCCCGGGGCAATTACCCCTCCCAAGTAATCCCCCCGGGCGGAAAGGGCACAGAAAGTTGTAGCCGTGCCAAAGTCGACAATGATTAACGGCCCGCCATAAAGATGATAACCGGCCACCGCGTTTACAATCCGATCTGCTCCTATCTCCCGGGGATTATCCAGGAGAACATTTAAACCGGTTTTAATCCCCGGCCCTACCATTAGGGGCTCCACCGTAAAATATTTGCGGGCCATCTTGTCCAAGGCCAGCAACAAGGGAGGGACCACGCAGGAGATGGAGATAGCTGAGATATCTTCTTCTTGCAGGTTGCTTTCCCGGAGCAGATTTTTAATAAAGATCCCCAGCTCATCCGCCGTGCTCTCGGGATGGGTGGGGATATACCAGTCAGCCACAACCTTTTCCCGCTCAAAGGCCCCCATCATAATATTGGAATTTCCCACATCGATCGCCAGCAACATGATTTTTATCCGGCTTCCTTTCATCCATTCTGCATTTATAATGTTTCAAATACTATACCAAACTGCCCCTACTTTGGAAAGAGATAAATACCCTTTACCCGATCGCCGGCAGGAAAAATATGAACAAAGTCGAAGTTTAGGTTCTATAGTTGCTATTTCTACCACTACAGAAACCCTAAGGGAGACAACCGGATGCCGCTTGCAAAAATAGGTAAATTGAACTACCTGGTTAAGGTTCTGTTACTACTGGCAGCCATCTTTATCTTGGCTCTAGCCGTCATATTACTGGTGAATTCCTACCCGGATGCGTTGGGCTCCCCTCCCCCCAACTACCGGGTCACAAAAAGCTATGAATTTGAACCCTGGTCTTTCTTATACCATGACCTTCATCTCTCCTTCCCCCAGGGGGGAACCATTATCCCGGTCTACGAGCAGGAGCGACAAGAGGCGGTCATTATACTGAGCCGGGAGACGGGGCCCGGGGATAATAATCCGGACGGGATAGTATGCCCGGCAGGCATTTTCTTAATGATTAATGAAGACGAGCTGGAAAGGGTTAAAAAAGATATGATTTTCATCCCCGTTGATGAGCCAGGTGCCTTTGCCACCGTTAATAATATCTTTAAGAAGCAGATGGGGCTACCGTTGATCTGGTCAGATAAAATACCGCTGGCTTTCCCCCCGGCCAAATCAACCCCCTATTACTATTTTACCGACCGGCAGGGTAACCCGATCCTTCCCCCGGTGCTGGGCCGGGTTAACGGCTCCGTATACCTGGCCGGCCTAATCTATATTCTATTTTTTCTCATTACCTGGTTGATCATCCTCATTCTATCCCTGGATCACCGTAGCTCCGCTCGCTGGAAGGGGAAACAGGAGCTTCTGCCCGACCGGTGGGAGCTGGGGCTGCTCCTCCCAGCCGGGGTATTGGCTTTCGGAGGGGAAATCTTGCCCGGGGTGACCGGGCTGCCGGAAATACTGGTTTTTACCGGTTATGGAGCCACAGTCCTATTACTGTTTATCCTATTCCGGGTAGGTAAAATTGGCCCCCTGGACCTGGGAATACGACCGGATACCTTTAACCGGGGTTACTTTATAGCCGTGATGGCGGCCATCATGTTGTTAACCATTGTCCTTAAACTACCCCGGGGAATACGATGGTCCGGCTGGCCCACGGTGGCTGCCTTTATCACTACCTTTTTTTGCCTGGGCCTATCCCGGGAAATTATCTGGCGGGGCTTGATCCAAGATACCTTGGGAAGACAGTTTAGTCCCTTGCTGGGACTCCTAGGAACAGCCCTGCTGGCAGGTTTAATCCGGGCCGGCTTTTATGGCGTGGTTACCCCCTGGATGCTATCTTACCCCTTTACCTTCGTGGAGATTGCCGTGTTAGAAACAGGCCTGGCCGCAATACTGGGTTTTTTATACTTGCGTACTGAAAACATTCTTTCCTGTGCATTCCTCCACACGCTGGTAATATTTTTACCTCAAATACTGGTATTTTGAAAGTGAGGGAACGGCAGTGATTGATCAGGAAAAAATAGCCCAAGCGGTGAAAATGATCCTGGAAGCGATCGGCGAGGATCTTCACCGAGAGGGTTTGCGCGATACCCCCCGGCGGGTGGCAAGCATGTACAGCGAGCTCTTTTCCGGGTTGGAACAAGACCCCGGGGCACCCCTAAAAACCTGTTTCCAGGCCGACAAGCACGACGAAATGATCCTGGTAAAAGATATCCCCTTTAGTTCAATCTGTGAACACCACCTGCTCCCCTTCTACGGCAAGGCCCATGTCGCCTATATCCCTACCCGGGGCCGAATAGTAGGCCTCAGCAAGTTAATCCGGGTAATCGATATCGTTTCGCGGCGGCCCCAGCTGCAGGAGCGGCTTACCAGTACCGTGGCCAACATTATCAATGAACGCCTCACACCGAAGGGGGTAGTGGTCGTAGTAGAGGCGGAACACCTCTGCATGAGTATTCGGGGTGTAAATAAGCCCGGTGCCCTAACCGTTACCTCTGCCGTCCGGGGCCTGTTTCGCAGCAATGCCAGTTCCCGAGAAGAGGCATTCAGCCTGATTAAAGGAGGGGGACAGTAGGTTCCCGTTAAGATGGAGAAAATAGAGCGGATTATTAACCACCCCGATTTTAAACTATACCTGTCTCGTAACCGATACCAGGAGACTGGCCGGGTATTTTGCTCCCATGGCTTTGATCACCTGCTAACCGTTGCCCGCCTCACCTACCTGTTACTGCTGGAGCGGGGAGATACAAAGGCGGTCAAGGAGATAGCCTATGCCGCCGGCCTGCTGCATGATATCGGCCGCTGGCAAGAGTACACCGGGGATATTGACCATGCCCGGGCCGGGGCAGAGTTGGCCCACCCCCTGCTGGTGGAGGCCGGCTTTAAATCATCCGAGATTGAGCCGATATTAAACGCCATCAGAGAACACCGGCGGGAAAGCCCACCCGGTAAGAGACGGCATCCCCTAAGCCAGGCTCTCTACGAGGCCGACCTTTTTTCGCGACTCTGTTTTAACTGCCCGGTCACTGAAAAATGTCGCAAGTATCCCACCATGCCCCAGGGGAATAGGCTTTGCTATTAGCTGTTTACCGGCAACTATATTTGCAAACAGGGAGGGAGACCCATGGGCACTGCCCACCACAATTTACTGCCGGCCTCTCTGCTCCGGGTAGATCAGGCCGCTCGGCGCCCGTTAAGAACCCTGCGATTAGGTAAGCGACACCTTGCCCTTGGCAGGAGAACCATAATTATGGGGATCTTAAACCTTACCCCCGACTCCTTTACCGATGGCGGCCAGTTCAACACGCTGGAGAAAGCGGTAGCCCGGGCCAGGCAGATGGCCGCCCAAGGGGCGGATATTATTGATATCGGCGGCGAATCAACCCGTCCCGGTTTTAAACCGGTGCCGGAGGAAGAGGAGCTTGAACGGGTGATGCCGGTTATCACTGCGCTAAAAGATGACCCGCAGTTTAACACCCCCCTCTCCATCGATACCTATAAGGCGGGGGTGGCGCGCCGGGCGCTCGAGGCTGGGGTGGAAATGGTTAACGATGTCTGGGGTTTAAAAAAGGAACCCCGATTGGCGGAGGTAGCGGCAGCTTACAAGGTACCGCTTTGCCTCATGCATAACCGTAACGATACCAATTACCGGGATCTTATTTCCGAGGTGATAGAGGAGCTGGAGGAGTCGATCGCCTTAGCATTAACTGCCGGTGTTACCCCGAATAATATAATCATCGATCCGGGAATCGGGTTCGGTAAAGACCTGGCCCAAAACTTGGCTGTAATGCGCCGGCTACCCCTCTTTTTAAAGCTGGGCTACCCCATTTTGCTCGGTACCTCCCGCAAATCGATGATCGGTAAAACCCTTGACCTACCAGAAAATAAACGGGTGGAGGGGACCGCCGCTACCGTAACCTGGGGAGTAATTTCAGGGGTAGATATTATCCGGGTACACGATGTGTTGGAAATGTCCCGGGTAATAACCATGACCGAAGCAATGATGCAGGGGTGAATCAAATTGGACCGAATCTATATTAATAATATTTCAGTCTATGGTTATCACGGGGCCCTCCCTTCCGAACGGGAACTGGGCCAGGAGTTCCTGGTTAGCCTAATTTTAGGCCTGGAGCCACCGGATCGGAAGGTCGACTCCCTGGAGAGCGTCCTCGATTATCGACTGGCGGTAAATACGGTGCGGGAGATTGTCTCAGGAACCGGTTGCCTCCTCCTGGAAACCCTGGCCCGGCGAATTGCTGAAGGGCTACTATCTTTACCGGGATTAATAGAGGTCACTGTCAAGGTGGGCAAACCCCATCCGCCCCTGGCCGGGGTCCGGGGCGGGGTCTATATTGAGATAACCCGCCGCCGGGAAGAGAATTGACCTTGCCCGCCCTAGCTTATATCGGAATAGGATCTAATACCGGCGATCGGCTCTATTATGTAGAACATTCCTTAAAGCTTCTGGCCCGGGATCCGCAGATCACCCTCCAGGCCCGCTCCCCTATCTATGAGACCGCACCGGTAGGAGGGCCTCCCCAGGGATTATTTTTAAATGCCGCCGCCTCCCTTAAAACCTCCCTGCCACCAACCCTGCTCCTGCGTCGCTTGCTGGCGGTAGAGAAAACATTAGGGCGGGAACGGCGGGAGCGCTGGGGCCCCCGGACCATAGATCTGGACCTGCTCATCTATGGGTCGATCCTCATGTACACCCCGGCCCTGATCTTACCCCATCCCCGGATGCTTACTAGAAGCTTTGTCCTGGAACCCCTCTACGATATCGCCCCAGAGCTCCCGGTCCCGGGAACCGGGCGAACCGTCGCCCAATTCCACCGGAAAACGCAGGGGTAACAAGAAAAGAGGGGCAAGATAAAAAAAGCCGCCCCGGGGGGCGGCTCGCAAAGGGTCTCGTTCTAGAAAAGCCCCTTTACCTTGCCGCTATCCACATCCACATCTACCTTCATAAATGCCGGGGTAGCAGCGGTCCCGGGCATGAGTGAAATTTGGCCGGCCACCGGCACGACAAAACCGGCCCCGCCATAAGTAAGCACATCACGTACAAACAGGTTCCATCCCTTGGGAACCCCCTTCACCAGGGGATCATCGGATAAACTCAGGTGGGTCTTTACCATGCAGGTGCCCAACTTCTGCATCTCCGGATCTTTCTCCATTCGCTTGATCTTATCCAGCGCCTCCGGCGAATACTCCACCCCGTCGGCACCGTAAACCTCCCGGGCGATCAGCTCCACCCTTTTCCGCAGCGGTGTCTCTAGCCCGTACAGAAATTTAAAATCATTCGGCTCGTCACAGGCCTCGATTACCGCATCAGCCAGTTCCAACGCTCCCTCACCGCCGTGTTGCCAGTGGGTTGAGACCGCTACCCGGGCCCCGGCACCTTCGGCCAGGCGGCGAACCAGCTTGATCTCGTTCTCCGTATCGGTATGGAAAGCATTAATACAGACTACGGGATTTATTCCCGCCTTCTTGATTGTATTTACATGATGGATCAGGTTTTCGCAGCCCTTCTCCACCCACTTTAAATTCTCCCTGGTGTAGGCTTCATCCAGCGGTTGCCCCGGCAGGGGCAGCGGCGCTCCCCCGTGACACTTTAAGGCCCGGATGGTCGCTACTACTACTGCACAGTTGGGTACTAGCCCGGATTCTCGACATTTAATATTCCAAAACTTCTCGAACCCGATATCTACCGCAAAACCCGACTCGGTTATTACGTAATCCGCCAGCTTTAAGGCCACCCGATCGGCAATGATAGAGGATTGGCCAACCGCAATATTGGCAAAGGGTCCGGCATGAACAAAGACCGGCTGACCCTCCAGGGTCTGCATCAGGTTCGGGTTGATCGCCTCCAACATCCAGGCGGTCATGGCCCCGGCTACGCCCAGATCCTCAGTGGTGATAGCCTTCCCCCGCTTATCATAGGCGACTACTATCCGCCCCATACGCTTCCGCATATCTGCCAGATCCCGGGCCATGGCTAAAATAGCCATCACCTCGGAGGAGACGGCAATGGCAAATCCGGAGGCCATCATCAAACCATCTCTTCTAGTACCCAAGCCGATAACAATATTCCTTAGGGCTTGCGCACAGAAATCGATAATCCATTTCATCTCCACATTCCGGGGATCGATGTTCAGGCGTTCCAACCCCCGGCGTTTCATAAATGCATCGCTGGCATTAAATTCATGCTGCAACCGGGAGGTAACCGCCACCATCGCCAGGTTATGGGCATTCATCACCGCATTGATATCACCGGTTAATCCCAGGGAAAATGCAGTTAAAGGAATACATTGGGAAAGCCCACCTCCGGCGGCCGAGCCCTTTACATTCATAGTCGGACCCCCGGAGGGCTGGCGAAGAGTTGCAAACACCCTTTTATCCCGCAAGCCCATCCCCTGGGTTAATCCCATCGTAGTCGTAGATTTTCCCTCTCCCAGGGGGGTAGGAGTAATGGCGGTAACGTTTATATACTTACCGTCCGGCCGCCCGCCCAACCTCCCTAAGACCTTTTTATAGTCTACCTTGGCTACGTAGTGGCCATGGGGTAATAGCTCCTCTTTCTCTAACCCCAGCTCCTCGGCCAACTGGTAGACCGTTTTCATCCCTTCCTCTGCTGCCTCGGCTATTTCCCAATCCTGGTACCTGGTAGGATCTAGCTTTGCCATGACAACCTCCTTAAATTATAAACTTTTCTAAACATTTAACCTCCTACCCTTAAGGGCGGTTAATTTATTCTACACCGACAACATAAATCCTGCCACGCATGTTACAATATTCACTTAATTTTTGTTTGTTGTCCTTTTTCAAATACTGTTACTATGGCCAGGGTTCCAGGACATTTATAGAACAAAAAAACGGGAGCCTTTTGCTCCCGTTAACTTTCCTCCGGAGAGGTGGAATTCTCTCCGGAACAGAAAGATACTCCCACATCAACACTTTTACCCGGTAAAGGTTCTTCCTTCTTCTCCACCCGGGCCTTCTCCGCCGCCGCCGCCTCATCCCCTTCAACCGGATCTTGTTTCCCCTGGGCCGGAGAAATCTTATCCTCCACCCCGGCCGGGGCTTTATCAAGACCCCGTCCCTCCATCAAGGAGGATATCTCATCAGCGTTAAGGGTCTCCTGCTCCAATAGGGCCTGGGCGATTAACTCCAATTTATCCCGGTGGTCGGTTAGAACATCATGAGCCCGCTGGTAACACCGCTCCACCATATCACGGATCTCCTGGTCAATCGCCTTGGCTACCTCCTCGCTAAAATCCCGATCCCGGGCCAGATCCCGTCCCAAGAAAACCTGGTCGTGTTTTTTCCCAAAGGTAATCGGCCCTAAAGCATCACTCATCCCATATTCCATGATCATCTGCCGGACGATAGCGGTAGCCCGCTCCAGATCGTTTTGGGCACCGGTACTAACCTCATTAAGAACTACCTCTTCTGCCACCCTTCCCGCCAGAAGGGTACTAACCCGATCCAGCAACTCTGACTTGGTCATATAGTAACGGTCCTCCTCGGGAAGCATCAGGGTATAGCCCCCCGCTCTTCCCCGGGGAATAATAGAAACCTTATGCACCGGATCGGTCTTCGGAAGCACATATCCAACCAGGGCATGACCCGCTTCATGGTAAGCAACAATTTTCTTCTCAAAATCGCTGATCACCCGGCTTCTCTTCTCCGCCCCGGCGATAACCCGGTCGATGGCCTCCTCTAAATCCTGCATATCTACCTGCTTACCGTTTCGACGAGCGGTAAGCAATGCCGCCTCGTTCATAACATTCTCCAGGTCGGCTCCAGTAAACCCGGGGGTCCGCCGGGCCACCACTTTTAGATCGACCATCGAACCCAGGGGCTTATTCTGGGAATGGACCTTTAATATCTCCTCCCTGCCCCTTACATCGGGAATATTAACTGTAACCTGCCGGTCAAAACGTCCCGGCCGGAGCAACGCCGGATCCAATATATCCGGACGGTTGGTAGCCGCCAGGATGATAATCCCTTCGTTTACATCAAAACCATCCATCTCCACCAGCAGCTGGTTAAGGGTCTGCTCTCTTTCATCATGTCCGCCTCCCAACCCCGCTCCTCGCTGACGTCCTACGGCATCAATCTCGTCTATAAAAACAATACAGGGGGAATTTTTCTTGGCATTTTCAAAAAGATCCCGGACACGGGAGGCGCCTACCCCTACAAACATCTCTACAAAATCAGAACCACTAATACTAAAAAAGGGCACCCCCGCCTCGCCGGCTACCGCCCGGGCCAACAAGGTTTTTCCAGTCCCGGGGGGACCTACCAGAAGGATCCCCTTCGGTATTCGGGCTCCCAGCTCAATATATTTTTTAGGATCTTTTAGAAAATCTACAACCTCCTCCAGTTCGGCCTTCTCCTCATCGGCCCCGGCTACATCATCAAAGGTTACTTTACGCCGGCTGCCCTCGTGATGAAGGCGGGCTCGGCTTTTCCCAAAATTAAGAACCCGGTTGCCACCCCCCTGGCTCTGCTGCATAAAAAAGAAAAATATCCCGATCAGCATTAAGAACGGTATCAAGTAGGTAAAAGCACTTTGCCACCATTTGGGCCCCTGCTTGGGCGGAGTTTTAAGCGGTATATTTTTATCCAGCAATAAAGGAGTAAGTTCATGGTCGGGAGGACGTACGGTTTTAACGATCTGACCATCTTTTAAAACCGCTTCAATCTCCTCTCCACCGTACATGGTTACCTCTTCCACCTGATCCCGGTTAACCTGTTGAATGAAAGCATTGTATTCAATTTCATCAGGAAGCTTTTCGTTATTACTAAACAATGTTGTGAGGAGGATAATAGCAACCAGTACAATAGCCAGGTAAAATGTAATCTGTCTTAAAAATATATTCATAGTAAGCCTCCTCTCCTTGGGTCTAGGATATCCCATTTTAACATACACCTGTTTTATATACAACAAAACAGCAGTTTAAAAATAACCGAAACAACGGGCGGGCCGGGGCAGGTATTAGCAGAACGCCCGGCGAACCGAAGGGTGAAGTTTGCAAATATTCCACCGCCCTCGCCGGCCGGATTTTATTACTATCTCAGGAGGTATAAAATGGAGCAGACCCCCGATTCAGGTTTTTTTTACGGTTACATAATAGTTATAAGCAGCCTGCTAATCTCGATCGTAATGTGGGGCTCCCGTCTCTCTTTTGGGGTTTTTATCATACCCCTGCTAGACGAATTCGGTTGGTCCCGGGCCCTTACTTCTGCCGCTTTTTCGGTTACCTGGATCGGTGCCGGCCTACTTTCAATTGTCGCCGGCCGGTTAAACGATCGGTTCGGGCCGCGCCTGATCATGACCGCCGCCGGCTGTTTCCTGGGGCTGGGTTATTACCTGATCTCAACCGTCAGCAATATCACCCAGCTGTTTATCTACTACGGTGTGGTTAATATCGGGATGAGTACGGTTATTACCCCCCTCATGTCCACCGTAGCCCGATGGTTTGTTAAAATGCGGGCCTTTATGTCGGGGATTGTTCTAGCCGGCACCGGTATAGCCCTGATGTTGGCGGTACCCCTAGCCAACCGGTTGATTTTAAGCTATGGCTGGCGGCACTCTTACCTGGTGGTAGGGGTGGTGACCTTCATGGTTATCACGATTAATGCCCAGCTCTTAAGGCGCGATCCCTTTAAAATGGGGAAGACCCCGTATGGTTACCAAACCTCTAAAACTCCCGCCACCGCCGACTCTTCCGGGATGACTCTCGGGGAATCCTTACATACGCGCCAACTGTACCTGCTAGGCCTGGTTTTTTTCTGTAGTTATCTTCTTTACTATTTAATCGTTGCCCATATAATCCTTTACGCCATCGGGGCAGGGATAACCTCCGATAGGGCGATCCTAATCGTCTCCACCCTGGGCCTAGCCGGGATTGCAGGGAGAATCCTTATGGGTATCTTGGCCGATGAACTGGGTAACAAAGAGACCATGATCACCTGCGCAATCCTTATGATAATTTCATTTGTCTTATTGCTCCTATCCAGCCAGTTTTCAATGTTAATGATATTCGCCGTCGCTTTTGGCTTCGGCCATGGAGGTATGGCAACCATGGAATCACCGATGACGGCCCATATCTTTGGCCTTCGGGCTCACGGAGCCATCTTAGGCATTGTTTTCGCCAGCGATACGGTCGGCGGGGCCCTGGGGCCGGTTATCGCCGGTTATATTTTCGATTTAACCTGTAGCTATAGCCCGGCCTTTAAATTTGCGGCCGTAATCACCGTGGTTAACCTGGTGGCCGTCCTATTCCTTAAACCGGTCGGGGATACCGGGACCCCCCACCCAGCCCCACCGGAACCGGTTAAACCCAGTTAATCCTGTACAGGCGCTCGGCGTTTTAAAATGCAGATATCGGGTAGGTGCCGATAGCGTTCATCAAAATCTAAACCGTAGCCGACGACAAAATGATCGGGAATCGAGAATCCTAGGTAATCGGGAATAAAATCCACCTTTCTTCGCTCTGGTTTGTCAAGCAGTGATGCTACTTTTAGCGACCGGGGCCGGCGCTGTAAAAGATTTTTACATAAATAGTTAAGGGTCAAGCCGGTATCAACAATATCTTCTACCACTAAGACATCCTTCTCTGACACCGTATACTCTAGATCTTTTAAGATACGGACTATTCCCGAGGTTGAAGTAGATTGCCCGTAACTGGAGACCGCCATGAAATCGATCTCTACCGGCAAGGTCAACCGGCGCATCAGATCACTCAAAAAAACCACTGCTCCCTTTAAAATACAGACCAAAAGCGGTTTTTTATTTTCATAGTCCCTATTGATCTGATCGGCCAACCGATCCACCCGAGCAGCAATCTGCTCCCGGGATAAAAGTATTTCCAATGATTCTTTCACCGCTTCCCCTCCCTCCTCTTTCTCACCCTTCAACCGGTGGTTGCCCCTTCGGAACTTCTATGAATTTTAAAACCGCCACCCCGTCGGTCTCAGCTGTAACCCGGTAGGGATGGCCGATCCGGAGCCCTACAACCCACAGGATTTCCTCCCCGGCAACAACCAGCGGCCAATGATCACGCCGGTGCCGGGGGATTTTCTGGTCTATAAAAAAATCTTTTAATTTTTTGCTACCGGGAGAACCCTGGGGATAAAAACGGGCCCCTGGCCAGCGGCCCCGCACCCAAAGCGGCCCGGGGAGACGATTTAGGTCCAGGTAGGCCTCCCGGGGAGAAGGGGGCCATTTAACTTTATCGATCCTGGTCAGACGGGCCTGGATCTCCCCATTAGCCCAGGATAGAACGGTCTTTCCGGGAATTTTTAACCGGATAGCCTCCACCGGCAACCTGGAAATAGGAGCCGGTGTAAATATTAACCGGTTATCCAAACGGTAGACCCGGCCACCACCGGGAAGCTGTAGCTCGGCAGTTGAAGCCCGGCCCCGGCAAAGTTTGATTAACTGTTGGACCTGTTTCCAGCCCACCTCACCGGGCATCGTCACCTGAAGCAGCGCCAACCTCCCAACCCGCCCTTTCAGTGCCGCCGGTAACCCCTTCAGGGAGGGGCCGTCCAAGATTAATATATTTCCCCGCCGGGTAGATATCTCCTGGAGTCTTTCCGCCGCCTTTCGTTGTAAAAACCGGCGATCATCGGCCGCCAACCGGGATAACCGGATCAGGGCCTCCGGTAGACGAGGATTGTAATTCTCACGAAGGTAGGGAATTAACTCCAACCTTATTTTGTTACGAGTGTAGACCGGAGCCAGGTTGCTGGGATCAGTAAACGGTTGTAGCCGCCTCTCTTCACAATATTCATCAATCTCCCGACGGGAAATTCCCAACAGGGGTCGGATTAGTATACGGTTCCCCAGGCGGCGCCGGGAGGCCATGCCGCTTAAACCATCAACACCGGTACCACGTAAAATATTAAAAAGGACTGTCTCCACCTGATCATCCAACTGGTGGCCAAGGGCAATTAAGTCGGCCCCCCACTTACCGGCAATCGATAGAAGAAAGCGGTACCGGGCCCTCCGGGCCGCCTCCTGGGAGGAGACCGCCCATTTTTGGCTTAAACCTGGGACATCCAGGGAGGCACCAAAAAAGGGTAAACCCCACCGCCGGGCCAGCCTCCCCACTGCCAGGGCCTCTCGCAAGCCCTCCGGACGAAACCGGTGATCCAAGATGGCTACCGCCAATTTTATCTTGTACCGGGGGGCCAGAGTATGTAAAATATGAAGTAGCGCCAGCGAATCCGGGCCGCCGGAGACCGCTACCAAAACCCGATCGCCGGAGGCTAGCAGTCGATGCCGATTAATATAAGTTTCCACCTTACTAATAATCAAGGAAACACCTCCTGCTTTATTTTACCATACCATGGCTACTACTTATAAGTTACCCCCGGTTAAAAATCTGGAAGCAAAAAGGTACGTCCCCGGTGCTTCAATGAAAAAAGCAACCTGTTTTTACAGGTTGCTTGAGTTTAAGCAGCTGCTATGGTCTCCTGCCCGGCGAAGGTTTGATGTTTCCGGGTCAGGCACAGTCACCGGTTGGACGCACCAACCGGCATGTAACTACCGTCAAATCATCCCGGAGGAAACCGCCGCATCGACGCAAGGTTTCCTCTAAGATGCGATCGGCCACCAGCTGGGGCGGACAACTTTTCCACTTCCGGAGGAAGGATACCAGCCAGTTACTCTCCCCCTCGGGATCGGCTACTCCGTCGGTGGTTATCACCAGCAGGTCGGTCGGAGAAAGCCTGACCAGGTGACGTTCAGCCTCGATACTGGATAGGATCCCCAGCGGTAAGGAGGAGGCCCCCAGTTGCCGGACCTCTTCTTGGTTGATCAGATACCCGGGGGCCGCCCCTATTTTCAGGAGTTCAGCCTCTCCCCGCCGCCGGTCAACTAATACCATCTCCACGGCTACAAAACTCTCCCGGGAACGCAGTTGCAACAGGGAGTTGGCGGTGCGCAAAACTGTTTCGGTAGGCAGCCCTGCCTCCAGGAGCTTTTCTAACATCCCTACCGCAGCCTTGCTATCCTCTGCTGCCCGGGAACCGCTTCCCATACCGTCTCCCAGGATAATTGCTTGCCTGGTGGCATCCAGCTCGATCACACTGTAATAGTCACCGCAGACTTGTTGGTTCCGCCCGGCTTTTTGAACCAGGCCTAGCTCCAGGTTAAAGGAGGGGGCCTGCTCACCTTTTAGAGGTGAAGGCGGTTCCCGCCCCAGCTCCCGGGTTAGCTCTTCCATAACCCGGGCCAATCCATCCAACTGGCTGGAAACCAGCCTCTTCCCTTCTTCAACCTTTTCCTCCCAATACCGATTTAGTTGCCACACCTCCCGCAAGTTGTTAACCGCCTTGACCAAGATCTCCGGTTGGTGGCACCTTTCACGGAAAGTAGGGGGCAAATGAGCCTCCGTAACCTCACCTTCCCTTTCCACCCGGGCCAGGAGATCCAGTATCAGCCGGTGATGACTGAAAAGATCCTTTTCCCAGCACCTCCTTTTAAAGAGGCAGGAACGACAAACCCGTTCCATCAGGTCTTCCAATAAGGGGTAGGGCTCCTTATCCCGCCCCTCCCCCCCCTCTTCCGACGGATTTAAACCGGGATCTAAATCCGTAGAGAGCTCCCGAAAGAGACCGGCCAGCCGCTCAATTCGCCCGGCAACCGGGGGCCCCCCCCCTTCTCGTACCCCTTCCCTCCCACCTAGGCCCAATCTCTGAAGCTGAAGCGACAGCTTCTGAAGATAGGGGGAGGGTATCGCCAGGAATAGAACCAGGGAGAGCAGGCCTTCCCGCCAGTACATTCCCAACATCCCCCCGGGGGCCAGCAGATAAAGCAGGGGTACGGAGAAGAGGAACCCAGCCGCGCAACCCCACCGGCCATAAGACCGCAACAGACCCGCCCAAAATCCGCTAAAGGAGAGGGACCCTAAAGTGACATAAACGTCAGGGTTTCCTAACCCTAAAATTGTCCCTGTTATTATTCCGATAGCGGCTCCCCCCGCCGCCCCCAAAAGGAAGGCGATTAAGAGAAGGCTAAGCAGGCAGGTCACAACCCCTACGGATAGGCTGCCGACCGCCAGCCCCCTTAGCCCCATCAGGAACAGGACATAAAGAAATATGAGAGCGGCTGCCTCTTCCGGTTGCACTCCGATTGGTCGGTCACGGCTTCGGGGGAGGTGTTCCAGAAGTCGCATCCCCGGCACTAAAATTGCTGCTGCCAGGCAACCGGTCAACACCTCCAAGCCTAAAAATAATGATTCAATCGAATAAGGAATCCTCAAATCTATAAAGGTCCCCGCCTGGCTAATCCCTATTAATAGCAACGCCGATAACACCAGGGGACAGCGTCGCCTAAACAGGCGCAGGCAAAGCCCTTCCAGCAGCCAAACCATCGCCATTGCTCCCAAGAGGTATAGGGCCGGCCCAACCCCACCGACACTGGCCCGACCCGCGAGAACAGACGCGGCTACCAGTATGCTCAGTGATGGCATTTCCCGCAAAGTCACCAGCCAGAAAGCTGCTCCAAAGGGCGCTACTTCTCCTAATACCGAGGCTCTTCCCAGCGTAAACCCCGCCACCGCCAACAGGATCGTGCTGGCTGTAAATTGAGCCTGTCCTCTCTGGACAACGGTTTTTAGGCCGAGTAGGCGTTCCCTTTCACTTTCCACACCGGGAAAGGTAGCCTTGGGGGCTAAGGTTGTCCCCTCTGCTCTCATTATCGAGTCACCTCCTTAAAGCAACCCCATTATACTGACCCCGCCCTAAAATGTATGTCATTATATGTAAGGGCTATTAATTTTTATTGCGACAATAGTTAACAGCCCCAGCCATTTACCGGTAGGCCCCGCCATCTTACGAACCGAAATGCCGGTCCGCCCTATCGATTTTAGGCCGGACCGGTAAAACTTAATCGAATAAATTTCGATTGGATTAATAGGAAACCTGCTGGATGAGTCTGTCCACCAAATGGGGTACGGGCCAGATAGTTTGGGGCTTCAGTTTGTGTTGCAACCTTACCCAGCTTGCAATGCCTGATGTGATTTCTTGTTCGTCAGGCCGGAAGTTTGCCTCCGGCTTCCTTCAGATTCCACCTCGCAGTGGACACCCTTGCCCTCGGCTATGTGCTTGGCACTATCAACCCGCACTAGGGACTTTCACCCATTAGACTGCGCCCATGCCGGGTGCACAACAAAAAACACTCCGTTAAGAGTGTTTAATGCCAACTGGGCTTTTATCTTTTACGCTTGATGTTTATCTTAAAATGCCTCCCGGAAAGTGCCCCGGCCCCCCCGTTTCGATTCAGTATTGCGTTTTAAATCCTGAAGTCGTTCATCACTTTCCTTCAAAAACCGGGTCAACTTGTCTTCAAAACTACCGCGATCCCTTCTCTGGGAATACCGGGACGATTCTTTACGAACCCGTTTAATCGATAGCCCGATCTTCCCATTACCGTCAACCGAGAGCACCTTTACATTTACTTTCTCATCTTTTTTCAGGTAATCGTTGATATCCTTAACATAAGAGTTGGCTACCTCAGAAATATGCACCAATCCCGTATCTCCGCCGGGAAGCAATATAAATGCACCAAAATTAGTGATCCCGGTCACCACCCCCTCTACAATATTCCCAACTTTAACGGACATGCTAGAAAATACTCCTCCTTGTTTTAATGCTTTTATAATTCTCAACATAATTATAGCCTGTTTACAGGGCTTGTCAATCATTTAATTGAAATACTATCTCCCCGGGCTTTACTAACCCCAGGTGTTTTCTTGCCAACAACTCGATATATTCGCTATCGGAAAGCCGCTCTATCTCCTCCTTAACCCGTTCGTTCCGGGCTTCTTGCTGTTCAAGCCGGACCCGGTGGGCGCTCGCCTCCCGTTTTAAGCGGGTATACTGTCCAGCCTGGATAATAATGATTAAAGTTAGAAAGGCCACCAGGATTAACCCGATCGATGCCGCCAGTTTGGGAATCGTTAACCCAGGAGTAGCTCTTCTTATTCTGGTCACCTTGGAGCGGCTTTTGATTGGGTTCATTCCATTTTCCCCCGGGCTGCAAATGATCAGGGCTTCCTGTCAATTTGTCTTTCGGTAGATGGAGTGAAAAATCCTTCTTACACCAGGTATTTTCTTAACCCTTCCCAGCGGATAGGCAAATATACCCTGGATCTTCCGCCCCATCTGCTGGATAAATAGGCCGATCCGGACTAACCCTATCATTAGTTTATACCAAAATCCGAACAGGTGGGGACTTAACAAAAAATAATAGGCCACCGCCCCGGACGCCAAACCGATATAGGTAAAGGTATAGATCTCACCCCAACGATAGTAAAAAATAAACCACAGGCAATAGATGGTAGCAGTAAACCAGAACAGTCCGTCGGTAATAAATACCAGCAGGACTCTTCTCATCCGGCAACAGGCGCGCAGCGCCCGGAAGAGATCATAATAGGCCCCTAACAGCAAGCCCAGTACCATCGCCTCGCTAAACAAGGAAAATTGATCGGGCATAGTAGCCCCCATTATTTAAATATCCGCTGCCAAACCCCTTTTCCCCTACCCTGCCCTTTATCCTCAGCATAGGCTAGTTCCAGGACCAGCCCTTCAATCACCACCTCGCCCTGTTCCAGGTTTAGGTGTCTAATATGCAGATTCTCACCCCGCACCGCCAATATCCCCAACTCCGTCTCCATGATCACCTCTTCTTCATCAAAACTATCAACATGAACTACACCAAATACCTCGCTGCGTTCCCGGTTATCAATAACCAGGCGATGTTGCCCGGTTCTAAAGCTATATTTCTCCTCCACCGGTTTCACCCCCTTATTACGATCCGGTTCAGAAAGGGAGAGCAAAATTTACCTTGCAGCTAGAACAGTCCCTATGAAATATATGACCGGACTGGCTGAAATAGCCCACCGGCCGAGAGGTTTAATCCCACATTTTCACCATCTCGACCCCCCGAAAGAAATAGTTGATAATATCTTCTCCTGATTGCCCCTTGTCGGCCAGCGCCCGGGCCCCCCATTGGCACATGCCCACCCCGTGACCATATCCCACCCCCGCC
>JAAZLS010000072.1 GCA_012799185.1 Bacillota bacterium
AATAAGTGTTGTTCTCGAGGCGATATCTTATAAAGATGAAGATTTCACTGAAAGCAATCTCTATAGCCAGGGCAACCGCTACATTGGGGTTTGCAAAAGTTGGGCGGATATTTTAAGCGATTGTTTTAAACAAGAAAGTGACGACTGTTGTTATCACGTTCAGTATGGTGATAAGGCCAACCAGGCAGACTGGACTTTTACCATAACCCCGTTGGATGTGGCAAAGCTGTTTTATGAAAAGGTGATTAAAAACAGCGACTCAATTATTCTTACCTCGGCCACGCTGGCGGAAAATGGAAATTACGATCGTATTAAGAGCAGGCTGGGTTTTGACCGCTTAGGGGACCGGGTCCAGGAGGTGGATCCGCTGGCACAGATATTTAATTACAGGGAAAATTGTGTCCTGGCCGTGCCCAAAGATTCGCCGGGTTATAAGCAGGAGGGGGAATTTTTCAGATTTATGGCAGCCACCGTGTATGAAATAGCCATGATGCTGGGCGGAAAAACCCTGGTTCTCTTTAGCAGCCTGAAAAGAAGAGACGCGGTTTACGAGTTGGTAAGGCCCGACCTGGAAAAGGAAGGAATCCGGGTGCTTTGCGGTTCGTCCCAGGGGCTGGTAGAAAAATTTCGAGAGGGAAACTCCGTTTTATTTGGATCGAAGGGATTTTCTGAGGGCATCGATGTTAAGGGAGTGGCCCTGAGCTGTGTAATTATCGATAAACTTTCTTTCCCCTACCCCGGTGATCCGGTGTTGGAGGCTCGTCTCCGGCGGACCGAAAACGGGTTTAGGGAGATATTGCTGCCGCAAGCGGTCCTGACCTTGCGCCAGCAATTTGGGAGACTGCTTCGTTCTGAAAATGACAAGGGGTTCGTGGTGGTAATGGATCAGCTAAGGCCGGAAACAGGTTATTTTGCTAATGTAAGGGGGAACTTGCCAAACGTTCCCTATGTTTATCGGCCCCTTGACGAGCTGCGTTCTCTTATGAAAGATCGGTTTTACCATTGGGGTCTAATGGAATGTAACCGGTAATATTACAAGTGGAAAACGGGTTTATGCCATATCATTTTACCCGGAACTTTTTTAATTTCAGCATTCCGGATCGGTAACCGCCCCCATAAACAAGATGGAGCCGGTTTTCTGATCGACGATACTAAAAAAGAAAGGCCGGTCAACGATCATAGAAAATCGCTCCGGGTCGGGGGCGATGCCCAGGCAGTTTATCTCTACCGAGGTGGCGGCCGCGGCCTCGGTTCCTTCTTCGTTGACCTCTACGAAGGCTTTATGTTTTACCTCGGCGATAAATAGTTCTGGCGGTGTGGGCCGTAGGTTGGAAAAATCAGCCTGGTTAGGGTCAAAGGCGAGCCCCATTCCCAGTGATTTAAGCGCATCATTTAAAGAGGATTCGTATTCGAATTTAAACCGGGGCAGTCCCACCGTTCCCTTCGATTCTTCAAAGGAGTCTGGCAGGAAGTCCCAGCCCTCCATTTTATGATAAAAGTCGGCCAGGGTCTGATCCGGGGCGGGCAGGAAAAGATACAGGGCGACGCGCCTGTTTTTTCCGTAGGGCAGGACTACTGCCTGGAAACCCTCTTCTTCCAGGTACTGAAAACTACCATCGCGAAACATAACTGGATGGTCCTTGCTACTTCCCCCCGGGTGGTTAAAAGGAATCTCCCGGGTAAGGTCCGGATCGAAAGGTTCCGCCCACTGGGCTTTTAGATAGATGGCGTTTATCAAAAAGAGCACCGTCAGGGGGTTGATGGGGGGCTGGATCAGGTCCTTGATCTTACCGTTGGTCTGTTCTTCCACCCAGCGGTTAATGGTTTTGGCAGCGTCCCGGGAGCCGAAATCCAGGGACTCAACCCGGGCATCAAAGAAATCCCTGTTTTGTTGCAAAAACTCTTCGTAAAAATCTTGTCCCTGGCGCGCCCACAAGGAGTTGGCCAGGCTTAGTTCTACCTTGGGATCCGGGTTTTGCAAGATAGTGCGCAGGTCGGCAAAGGCGGTATTTATTGCATCCGGGTCCATATCCGTAAAACCAAGCACCTTGGCCATGGCTTTCGCCGTCTCCCCGGCGGCCCCGTTATAGGTCATGGCCAGGGCGAGAGAAACGCTGGCCGGGGAGATAAAAATATTTTCTCCAGGTTCGGCCTTTTGCAGAACTTGAAACAGGTTCAGGGCAAAGCCGGTATTTGCCTTCACCAATCGGGGGTCTACCTGCTCGGCTGGCTCGGCGTAAACCTTACGCCCCCCCGGGAACAAGGGGGAAGCCTCTTCCGGGGCACAACCCGCCATCCCCCCGATCATCACTCCGTATAGCAACAACAGGAGCAGTGCGGTCGGTTTTACCGGGAACTTAAACATTTTCGATCACCTTTTTCGTTAAAGGATTTTGTAAGGTAGAGCGTCCGCCTGGTTAAAAGGTTCCCATTGTATTTACCGCTCATGCTATACTTTAGAAAAACGCCCGGATGAAAATTCACAATCTACCTGGATAGCGGTATTGTAAAATTGCTGGATGAGCCGGGGAAACTATCAATAGCTTACAGCTGGTAGGGGGTGTTTATTTGAAAAAAATATCTTTGCCCGGGCCTAAAATTAAGGGATCGCTATCAATCGAGGAGGCGCTTTATAACCGGGTTTCCCGGCGCAGTTTTGGGGCCGGAAGTTTAAACCGGGCCCAGGTAGGACAGCTGCTGTGGGCCGCCGGTGGTTTAGGCGTGGATAGCGCTGCCGGGGTGTCTCGCACCGCCCCTTCTGCCGGTGCCACCTATCCCCTGGAGTTATACCTGGTGGTGGGAAGGGTGGAAGGGATGGAGGCGGGCCTCTATCATTATGATCACCGGGACCATTCTTTGGATATTTTGCAAAAAGGGGATCTACGGGACTGGCTGGCCGGGGCCGCCCTGGGGCAGCAGATGATCGAGCGGGCACCCGCTTCCATT
>JAAZLS010000009.1 GCA_012799185.1 Bacillota bacterium
ATCGGGGCCGGCATGGGGCGTTTGAGGATGGAGCACCGCCCCGAATCGATCCCCGAAAAACAGGCGGCAGCGGCGGTCGGCCAGGGGTTACTGATACAGACTTATGAAAAGCTGTTCTCTAGGCACGGGTTAATAGCGGCCCAGGTGCTTTTAACCCGGGCCGATTTAGTTAGCCGGCGCCGCTATATCAATGCCCGCAATACTCTCCGCTGTCTACTAGGGTGGGGGGTTATACCGATTATAAATGAAAATGATACGGTATCGGCGGAAGAGATCAAATTTGGCGATAATGACCAGCTTTCAGCGTTGGTAGCCGGATTGATTGATGCCCAGTTGCTGATTATTTTGACTACGGTCGATGGGTTTTATCGTGGGGATCCCTGTCGGGATCCGGAGGCCGAATTAATCCCGGTGGTAAATAATATTACTCCCCAGTTAAAATCCTGGGCCGGCCGTTCCACCGATGAGCTAGCTACCGGGGGGATGGTGACCAAACTACTGGCGGCGGAGATAGCTACCTCCTCGGGAACAGGTGTCTATATTGCCAATGGCACTGCTCCCGATATTTTAAAACGGATTATCTCCGGAGAGACGGTGGGTACCTATTTTTGTCCCCGAAAGCGTTATTTAAACCACCGCAAGCGTTGGATAGCCTACGGGCGGGTGGTAAAGGGGAGTGTTACCGTGGATGACGGAGCCCGGCGGGCCCTTTGCCGGGGCGGTAAAAGCCTACTGCCGGTCGGAGTGGTCGGGGTTAAGGGCTCGTTTAAAATTGGTGATCTGATCGCGATGCAGGACCTGGAGGGAAGGGAGTTGGGGCGGGGCCTCTCTAATTTCTCTTCGGCCACTCTTGCCCGGCTCAAGGGATATACTAGCAGCGAAATTGCCGCCACCTTAGGGGATTCGGCAAGGCCGGAAGAGGTAATTCACCGGGATAACATGGTAATATACAGTTTTGAAAGGAGAGGGAAAGATGCATTCAGAGGTTGTTGAGAAAGCCCGGGAAGCAAAATCCGCGGCGCGGGTCTTAGCGAGCTGTTCTACCGCTGAGAAAAACAGGGCCCTATTACTGATTGCCGATGCCCTGCAGGATAAAAGCAAACAGATACTGGCTGCCAATGAAACCGATCTTGATCATTTAAAACAGAAGCCCGGTTATACCAGTGCTTTTCATGATCGCCTCCTATTAACCCCAGAGCGGATCGACGGCATGGCCGGAGGGCTACGCGAGATCGCTGCCTTAGAGGATCCGGTGGGCGAGATAGAGGGGATGTCGCTGCGTCCCAGCGGCCTACAAATTGGAACGGTGCGGGTCCCCATCGGGGTTGTCGGTATTATTTACGAAGCCCGGCCTAACGTCACCGTCGACGCCGCCGGATTAACGCTAAAATCCGGAAACGCGGTTATTCTTCGGGGAAGCTCGGAGGCGATTCATTCCAACCGGGCCCTGGTGGCAATTATCCAGGAGCAGCTGGCGGAGGCCGGTTTGCCGAAGGGAGCGGTTGCTCTGATTGAGGATACCGATCGGGCCGCCGCCCGGGCGATGATGCGCTTAAATGAGTATCTGGATCTATTAATACCCCGGGGAGGGCCGTCGCTAATTTCAGCTGTTATCGAGAACTCTACGGTACCGGTCATTGAGACCGGAGCCGGCAACTGCCATATCTATGTAGATGCCGGAGCCGATCTGGAGAATGCCCAGGCGATTATCCTTAATGCCAAGGTACAGCGGCCCGGGGTCTGTAACGCCGTGGAGACCCTACTGGTCCACCGGGAGGCCGCCCCCGGGTTGATTCCCTCCCTGGTTCCCGCTTTAAATGCCCAGGGGGTGGAGGTCAGGGGTGAACCGGCCAGTCAAAAGTTTCACCGGAAGATTATGCCGGCCACCAGGGAGGATTATGAGACCGAGTTCCTAGATCTGATCCTGGCAGTGAAAATAGTAGAGAACATTGAAGAGGCAATTGAGCATATTAATCGTTATGGGACGGGGCACTCGGAAGCAATTCTTACCGCCGATTATCTGCGGGCCCGGGAATTTTTAGCAAAGGTCGATGCGGCGGCGGTCTATGTTAACGCCTCGACCCGATTCACCGATGGGAATGAGTTTGGGCTGGGGGCAGAGATGGGTATTAGCACCCAAAAGTTGCATGCCCGCGGACCGATGGGATTAAAGGAGTTAACCACACTAAAATATATTATCTATGGCGAAGGGCAAATTCGCCCGTAAGGGGGTTTTAAGATGGGCCGGTTTCAAAATGCACTAAAAGACGAAAAAATATTACTGGTCGATACTACTTTAAGAGATGGTGAACAGACGGCGGGGGTAGTCTTCTCCAACCAGGAGAAGCTACAGATTGCCCGTATGCTGGATGGGATCGGAGTCCACCAGATCGAGGCCGGCGTCCCGGTAATGGGCGGCGATGAGAAAAATGTGGTACGCAAAATTGTAGACCTGGAGCTGGAGGCCAGCATTATGGGCTGGAACCGGGCCCATACCGGCGATGTCCAGCATTCGATCGACTGCGGGGTCGATTCGGTGGCGATCTCTATCTCCACCTCCGATATTCATATTGTCCATAAGCTTCGGACCGATCGGGACTGGGTTTTATCCAATATGACGAAGGCGGTTCGCTTTGCCAAAAAAGCCGGGCTCTATGTTTCGGTTAATGCCGAGGATGCCTCCCGCAGCGAACTGGACTTTTTGCTTAAATTTGCCCGGGAGGCCCGGGATGCAGGGGCCGATCGCCTGCGCTATTGTGATACGGTCGGAGTCCTAGAGCCATTTAAAACCTATGAACTGGTGAAAACGATCATTGAAGAGACCGGGATGGAGATCGAGATGCATACCCACAATGATTTTGGCATGGCCACCGCCAACGCCCTGGCCGGTGCCCGGGCCGGTGCTCGCTTAATTGGAGTTACTGTAAGCGGCCTAGGAGAAAGGGCCGGGAATGCCGCCCTAGAGGAGATCACCATGGCCCTGAAGTTCCTTATGGGTACCGACATGGGGATCGATACCAAGCGGTTCCACGAGGTATCTGAGTATGTGGGCCGGGCTGCCGGTAGACCCGTATCGCCGGGGCGGCCGATTGTCGGCTCCAATGCCTTTGCCCATGAGTCGGGCATCCATGCCGATGGGGTGCTGAAAAACCCGGCTACCTACGAGGTATTCAGCCCCGAAGATGTGGGCTTGCAGCGTCAGATTATCATCGGTAAACACTCTGGCTCCAAGTCGGTGATGATGAAGTTTAAAGAGTACGGCATCCAGCTCACCGGGGAGGAGGCGGGAGAGCTGCTTCCCATGGTCCGCAGCGCAACGGTCGAGCTGAAACGGCCCCTTTTTGATAAGGAGATCATGTACATTTATGAAGATTATCTACATCAAAAAAGAAAAAATAAGCATGTAAATTAAACTAAAATTACAGGTGCCTTTAGAGAATGCGACAGGGATAACTTTCACTGTCGCATCATCTTTATGTGAGACATGGACAATAATATAGTAACTAGCTTTAGAAAGGTGGGAGCTCTATGTTGGACGATCTGATAGCTTTTACTTTTGGCCTGATGGCTGTAAGCAAGGAGAAGGGGGAGGAGTTAATTACCTACCTGGTGGAAAAAGGGGAGATGAAGCGGGAAGAGGCCCGGAAAGTAGTAGACCGGCTGATCGAAAAGGGGAGCGCAGAGGGGGAACGCTATCTTGGTCGGGCCCGGGGTGCCATCGCCGAGAGGATTATTACCAGGGAAGATTTTAACCGCCTGGAATCTAAAATCGATCGGCTTCTCGCAAAGCTGGAGGCCAAATAAATATCCCTTAGAAAATGGGGGCTGACGATGGCGGGAGATATCTACTGTGCGATCGATATCGGAGGAACCAAGACCCTGTTCTGCCTGCTCGACCGGGATCGGAATATCTATTTCAAAAGGCGTCTCCCTACCCCTGCCGGCAAAGAGGTGGAGGTACTGGTCGATACGGTTAACCGGGGCATAAATCGGGGCCTGGAGGAGACCGGCCTGGCTACTGAAAATTTAACGGGGATCGGGATCTGCATCGCCGCCTTGACAAATTTCCAGCAGGGGATCGTTTACCAGGCGCCCAACCTGGGCTGGACCCAACCGGTGGCCCTGAAGGATTATTTTAGGAAAACCTGGGGCTGTCCCCTTTATATTGAGAATGACGCCAATGCCGCTGTCCTGGGTGAGGTCTATTACGGGGCTGCCCGTGGACATCGCCATGTAATCTACATTACAATAAGTACCGGCATCGGGGGGGGGCTCTTTTTAGACGGGCAGCTTTACCGTGGGGCCGGCGGCTTTGCCGGTGAAATCGGGCATACAAAGTCGTACGGGGAGGGCCGTACTTGCGGATGTGGTGGCAGCGATTGCCTGGAGGCTTGGGCCTCCGGCAGGGGGATCGCCAGGAGTGCCGGGCGGCGGGGGGAAGACGGGTGGGATACCGCCCGGATATTTGCAAGGGCGGCCCGAGGAGATCACCGGGCCCGGGAGCTGGTCGACCAGGCGGTAACAGATATCGCTACCGGGGTGGCCAACCTGGTAACTTTCCTCAACCCCTCCTGCGTTGTTCTAGGGGGATCGGTAGCGGCAGCCAATCCGTTTTTTTTCGAGCGAGTAAGGGACTTTGTTCAAAACAAGGCTATCAGGACAGCCGTAACGGTAACGCCCCTAGAGATAGTTCCTTCCGTGCTTGAACCAGAGGCGGGAATCTGGGGAATATATGCTATGATGATTCACGAAATAGGTTAATTTATAGCCGGGAGTGATCTATGTTGGGTGATTACCTTTCCATAATCCTGGAATTCCTAGGGCAGATGGTAGAGAGGTACGGAGCACTGGGAATTGCCGCCGCTATGTTTACCGAGAGCCTAGGGGTACCCTTTGCCTCTACGGTAGTCTTTCTCTCTGCCGGTAGCCTTATCTACAGCGGCAAAATCACCTTCTGGCCCCTATTTGGGGCCTCCACAGCCGGAATCACTCTGGGAAGTATCGCCGGTTATTTTTTAGGTTATGTGAGCCGGGCCATGGGCCACGTGATCAAGTTAACCTTCCGGGGGCGCCGCCTTAGTCGGAAGCCGCCGGAAGTCAAGAAAAAGTCCAAGGTGTGGCAATTCATCGAACACTACGGCAGCTTTTCTGTGTTTATGGCCCAACTGTTTGGTTTGACGCGCACCTTTATCTCTTTCCCAGCCGGTATTATGAAGATGAACTTGCCACTATTTACGGTCTATACCGCCCTGGGAGGCGCCCTCTTTAGCCTGGTATCGATTAGCCTTAGTATCCTGCTAACCGGTGTGGTAAAGGCTTTTTACAGCTATATTCGCCTTCTTCTTCATCAGCCGGCCCCGGTTTGGATCGTTACCATCGCCCTGGTGGCGGGGATGATCTGGTTGTACCGTCACCTGGGATGGAAAGTGCCTCTAGACAAGCTAATCGACCGGGGAAAATCCTGGCTGGAGCGTCGGATGTAAGGATGGAGATAGGCAAACGCTAGGCCGGCCCCTCCCGCTCGGCGTTATAGTAGATCGCCATCGTATTAAGAAGGGTAATCAGGGCGAAGGCCGCACCGTAGGCCCAGATCACCCCGGAGAGCCCGTAGGCCGGGTCGGCGGTCAAATAGTAGATTAAGGCCAGGCTGAAAGCGGTGCCCGTTATATCATTTATTACCGCTACCTCCGGTCTACCCAGGCCATGCAATATAGAGGTAGTGGTAAATTGCAGGTAGGCGAGGGGAGCCAACGGGGCGAGCATGATCACCAGCGGGATTGCTCCCGGGTTCCCATAGATAGTTTTTACCAGCAACGGGGCGAAGGGAGTTAAAACCAGCCAAGTTAGTCCGCCGGTAGCGGCGGTAGCGATAAGGGCGATGGTGATCAGGCGGTGGAGATGGCGGGGCGAGCGCAGGGTTGCCGACTGGGCTACCGCCGGCACCAGGACCATGTTCATGGGAACGATTAGTACTGTCGGTAGGTAGAGAAGGGGTACAGCCATACCGGAAAATTGCCCGAAAAGGGCCGTAGCCTGGCTGGGGCTAAAGCCGGCCACCTGGAGGCGGGAGGGTATAATCCAGGATTCCAGTGTTCCGGTTAGACCGGCACTCAGGCGGTAGGCCAGGAGGGGCAAAGCTAGGCCAAACAGTTCTCCCTTTAGGAGGCGTCGCTTCGGAGTGGGAGGGACTTGGAGGGGAGAACGGCGGTGACGGTGACTGAAAAGGGCCAGCAGGCCCAGTCCACTGAATTCGCCGGCGGCGATACCTATTACCAGCCCCAGGGTAGCATATTCCAATCCTAGCGGTAGTAAAAGGCAGGCGGCGGCCAGGCCGACACCAATTCTAACCAGCTGCTCTCCCAGCTGGGAGGTGGCCACCGGGAACATCTCGCCGCGACCCTGAAAATAGGCGCGTAAAATCGAAGAGAAGGCAACCACCGTGTAGGCTACCGGCATAAGGCGCAACCCGGGAATAATACGCGGATCGGGAACAAATTTTAACGGAAAACAGAGCAGGATCCAGAGAAGCAAAGAGATAACAAGGGCGGTAGGGAAGGTAAAAGATAGGGCCAATCTTTGCACCTGGAGTTGCCCTGTCTGATCATTTAAGGCATGGCGGTCGGCCACCATTTTGGTTACCGCTCCCGGTAATCCCAGGGTAGCCCCGACCGTCAATAGGAAATAGAGCGGTAAGATCATCTGGTATAGTCCCAGGCCTTCCGCACCGATCAGGCGGGAGAGATACATCCGGTTAACCATGCCTAGCAGGCGGGTAATTATGGAGGCTATCCCCAGCTGGCCGACCCCTTTAAGTAATTTTCTGCCGACAAATAATTTATTACGGGCCATCTTGTTCTATCCTATGCCCCCGATGGGTATTAAAGAAGATTCGGGCCATGGTATAATTAGCTGATCTATAATAAGGGTAGGAGGAAAGATGAAAGTCACCCCCCTGGAACGGGATTTAACATACTACATCGAAACCTTTGGTTGCCAGATGAATGAGCATGATAGCGAGGTGCTGGCGGGGATGCTGGAGAGTATCGGTTATCTGCCGGCCGACACCCCCGGAGAGGCGGACCTAATTCTACTTAACACCTGCGCCGTCCGACAGAAGCCGGAGCAGAAGGTCTACGCCTTACTGGGCAAGCTAAGACCCTTGAAAGAAAGGAACCCGGCCCTAGTGATCGCCGTCGCCGGTTGCATGCCCCAGCAGGAGGGAACCCCCCGGGATCTGGCCCGACGTTTTGATTTCATCGATTTAATCCTGGGTACCCATGCTCTCCCCCACCTGCCGCGTTTACTGGAAGAGGCCCGGGAAAGGGATAAACCGCTGATCGACACCGGAGAATATGAGCTATCCCGGTCGGGGCTACCGGTTCGCCGGGCCAGCCATTTTAAGGCCTGGCTGAACGTCATTTATGGTTGCAATAACTATTGCTCCTACTGTGTTGTCCCCTATGTCCGGGGGAGGGAGCGAAGTCGTACCAAGGAAGATATTATGAAGGAGGCGACAGGACTAGCTCGCGCTGGCTACCGGGAGATAACCCTGCTCGGACAGAATGTAAACTCCTACGGCCAGGATCTATACGGACCACGGGGCTACGCCTTTGCCGATCTGCTGCTTGACCTGAATCAGGTTGAGGCCCTTTCCCGAATACGTTTCTTAACCTCCCATCCCAAGGATCTCTCTACCCGCCTGATCCAGGCGGTGGGGGAGGGGGAACGGGCTTGCGAGCATTTCCATCTCCCGGTGCAATCGGGGAGTAACCGCCTTTTAAAGGAGATGAATCGGCGCTACAGCCGGGTGAGATACCTGGAGCTGGTAGCGGAGATTAAAGAGACGATCCCCGGGGTAGCACTAACTACCGATCTTATTGTCGGCTACCCGGGAGAAAGGGAAGAGGATTTCTTGCAAACCCTGGACCTGGTAGAAAGAGCCCGCTTTGATAGCGCCTTTGCCTTTCTCTATTCGCCGCGGGCGGGAACCCGGGCGGCTTTAAAAAAGGATAGCCTCCCACAGGAAGAGAAGAAAAAACGGTTACAGGAAATATTTAAGTTACAAAACAGGATCAGCCTGGAGATAAACCGGGCTCTGGTCGGCCAGACCCTGGAGCTCCTAGTGGAGGGGACCAGCAGGAGGGATCCACGGATGCAGTCGGGCCGTAGTCGCAGCAATAAACTTGTTCATTTTCCAGCGGATCAAGAGCTGGCGGGGAGACTGGTAGAGGTACCGGTAGCTGAAGCCTATACCTGGCACCTGGTGGGAGAATCACCGCGGGGAGGGAGTTAGAATTGAGTGGATTGACACCGATGATGAAACAGTACCTGGGATTTAAAGAAGAGCATCCCGATAAGATTGTCCTTTTTCAGGTTGGCGATTTTTATGAGACTTTTTTCGAGGATGCCCAGGTTGCGGCCCGGGAGCTGGAGATCGTGCTTACTACCCGTGATACGCAAAAAAAGAACCCGATCCCAATGGCCGGGGTACCGATCCATGCAGTTGAATCTTATGTTAACAGGCTCCTTAGCCGGGGCTACAAGGTGGTCATCTGTAACCAGGTAGAGGCCGGCGGCCCCGAGAAGGGACTCTTTCAACGGGAGATAACCCGCATCCTTACCCCGGGTACGATTACCGAGCCGGAGATGTTGGAAGAGAGCAGGAACAACTACCTGGTAACCCTGATCAACCTCTCCGGACGGGAACTAAATCTTTACGGCCTGGCGGCGGTCGATGTCTCCACCGGGGAGATTCATCTGACCGAATGGCCCGGTAACAGGTTCCAGGAGGTAGCCGATGAGCTATTCCGACTCCAGCCGGCAGAATGTATTTGCAGCTCCCGGGAGTTGGCCCAAATGGTTGCACCTTACCTGCAGGAGAGAGAGACCCTCCTTGAGGTAATTGAATTTTCAGCCGGTACCGACCGGATTAAGAAAATTTATAACGGCCAATGGGGCGAGGATACCTTTGAAAAACTTGCCCTTTTTGAGTACCGAGCGGCGGCCAGCGCCGGTGCTTTGGCTTTAAGCTACCTGAAAGAGTTAAAACATCTAACGGCCGGTCATCTTCGCCTGCCGGAAATTGTTAAACCCGGCTCCGGAATGGAGGTAGATTATATTACGAGCCGGAACCTGGAGCTAACAGAGACCATTCGCGAGGGGAAAAAAGAGGGCAGCCTCCTGGGAATCCTTGATCATTGTGCCTCGGCCATGGGACGCCGGCTTTTGCGGCGTTGGGTAGAGCACCCTCTCACGGACCGGGAGCAGATCGGAGAAAGGTTGGAGGCAGTAGAGGAGCTTTACCGCAGCTCCCTGTTACGCCGGGAAATACGGGGCTTCCTACAAAGAATGATCGACCTGGAACGCTTCTGCAGCCGGCTTGGGTACCGGCGCGTCAATGCCCGTGACCTGGTTGGATTAAAAGAGGCCCTGTTACAGCTCCAGCCCCTTTTAAAGTTACTGGCCGGCTTTAAAGCTAGGCTATTACGGGATATAAGGCAGTTCCCTGATTTCAGTGCTTTAATCAACCTTATATCCCGGGCCCTGGTTGATGAGCCCCCGCTGGCTTTGCAAGAGGGAGGCCTAATTCGCGAAGGGTACAGCGAAGAGGCGGATCGCCTGCGGTCTAAGGCCCGTGACGGACGAAGCTGGTTACTCGAATATGAAAAAGGGGAACGGGAGCGAACTGGGATTAAATCTTTGCGAATCGGCTATAATCGCAATTTTGGTTACTATATCGAGGTTACTCGCCCCAACCTGGAGCTGGTTCCCGCCGAATACCGGCGCCGCCAGACCTTGGTTAATGCCGAACGTTTTGTTACCGAAGAGTTAACCGAAATGGAGGAGGAGATTACCGGCGCCCGGGAAAAACTGGAGCAACTGGAATACCGACTTTTTGAAGAGCTGCGGGAGAAGGTGGCAGCCTTTACTCCCCGGCTGCAGGCGGCGGCCCACCGCCTGGCCCTGTTAGATTGCCTGCAAAACCTGGCCGGGGTCGCCGAGAGTAATCATTATTGCCGACCTACTTTCTGCGATAAAGGGAACCTGGATATCCGGGGGGGGCGGCACCCGGTGGTCGAACAGTTATCGGATCAGCGCTTCGTTCCCAACCATGCCCGGATGGATGATGAGAAATACGTATTGCTAATTACCGGTCCGAACATGGCTGGCAAAAGCACCTATATTCGTAGCCTGGCCCTGATCTGCCTGATGGGCCAAATCGGCAGCTTTGTACCCGCCCGGGAGGCCACGATTCCGCTCTTAGATCGAATTTTTGCGCGGGTTGGCGCCAGCGATGACCTTAGCCGGGGCCTGAGCACCTTCATGGTCGAGATGCAGGAGACTGCCACCATTCTGAAAGAGGCCACCCCCCGGAGCCTAATCATCTTAGATGAAATCGGCCGGGGAACCAGCACCTATGATGGGATGAGCATTGCCCGGAGCGTACTGGAATATATTGCGGTGAATATAAAGGCTAAGACCCTTTTTTCAACCCACTACCATGAGCTAACCAGCCTGGAGGAGGAGCTATCCCCGGTAAAAAACTATACCATGGCGGTCAAGGAGAAGGGGCAGGAGATTATCTTTTTAAGGCAGCTGGTTCCCGGCCAGACCGATAAGAGCTACGGTCTTAATGTAGCCCGGCTAGCGGGGATGCCCCTGCCGGTGCTAGCCCGGGCCGGGGAGGTCCTAGCTGGGCTAGAGGCGGCGGCGACCGTTACCCCCGGGCACCAGTTAACCCTGCTCCCCTATGTTCCCTCATCGCCTGGCAACCGGGTCGCCGAGGAGCTGCTAACTGAATTAAAGGAGATTGATATTAATCGCCTGACACCACTAGAATCGCTTCGTATCCTGTACGAGCTACAGCAGAAAGCGCTGGGGGAAGAAGGAGGGGATCCTAAATAACTGTTATTGTACTTAGCCCGGCAGTCGCCGAACAGATTGCTGCAGGGGAGGTAATCGAGAATCCCGCTTCGGTAGTAAAAGAGCTGGTAGAAAACTCCCTGGATGCGGGCGCCGATCGGATTGAGATCTCGATTAAAGGGGGGGGTATCGATGGGATCGAAGTGATCGATGACGGGGAGGGTATCGATCCCGCCGACCTGCCGTTAATATTTCAAAGATATGCTACCAGCAAGATATCCCGGCTGGAAGACCTGGTAACCATTAACAGCCTGGGATTTCGAGGAGAGGCCCTGCCCAGTATCGCCGCTGTATCCCGGGTTACCCTAACCAGTCGCCGGCGGGGAAAAAGCTCCGGGCGCACGCTCCGGCTGGAGGGGGGTAAAGCGGCCGGCCGCCTTCGGGAGGTAGGGGCTCCGGAGGGAACGGCGGTCCGGGTGGAGGATCTATTTTATAATACCCCGGCCCGTCTGAAATTTTTAAAATCTCCCCCGGTCGAGAGCGGGCGTATCTCCTCTCTTCTCTGGGAGCTAGCCCTGGCTCATCCCCGGGTATCCTTTACACTGCAGAGCAATGGGCGTAACCTGTTACAGACCGCCGGGGATGGTTCTATCACCCATATTTTAGGTTCGCTCCATGGCCTGGAATGTGCAAAGGCCCTCCTG
This sequence comes from Bacillota bacterium, assembly GCA_012799185.1. Classification (GTDB taxonomy): domain Bacteria; phylum Bacillota; class Dethiobacteria; order DTU022; family DTU022; genus JAAZLS01. Next base: position 11,568 of record JAAZLS010000009.1, read on the forward strand.
GAGCTGGATGAGAGGACCGTCGGCGGCCCGGTTAAGATTTTCGGTTCCATTTCTGCCCCCTACTACCACCGGCCTACCCGCCGCGGGATAACAATTATCGTCAACGGACGGGTGGTGCGGGCTCCCTCCCTAGTCTACGCCCTGGAAAGGGGTTACGGTAACCTGCTGCCCCGGGGGCGTTACCCGGTGGCGGCAATCCGGATCACCATGCCGCCGAATATGCTCGATATCAACGTCCATCCTTCCAAGAGCACGGTACGCTTCCAGAATCCGGGGGTACTATCCGATCTGGTTTACCGCGCCGTGAGGGGAGTCCTGGAGGGGAAGTTGCCGCTACCCTCTTTTAAGGAATCGGGGGCAAAGACCGGTACCCCAACTCCGCTACCGGATAGTGAAGGTAGCCGGCGGGAGGCGGCATCGGTTAAAGATATTTACCGGCGGCAGGATCGACAGGAGATCGGCCCCCTAGCAGCGGAGGGTAAACCGGTAATCGTGGAGGATTTAAAAGAGGAGATAGGCGAAGAGGGTCACCAGGAGAGCCTCTTTTTACAAGGGAGAGAGCCGGAAAAAGGGGAGATGCATCTGATCGGCCAATTTTTACATAGTTACCTGGTCGCCCAGCGCGGTGAGGAGTTGATTCTAATCGATCAACATGCCGCCCATGAGCGGGTCCTCTACCACCGGTTGCTCACGGACCCGGTCGGTCGACAGTCAACGGCGATGCAGCTGACCCTCCCCCTGGAACTGGAGATCCCGGCTCCCTACCGGGAACGCTTCGCTGGGTTGCTCGATACATTACGGGGGCTAGGTTTTAAACTGGAAGCCTTTGGTGATAATAACTATATTATCCGTGCGCTGCCCCTTTTACTTAAAGGAACGATGGGCCAGGCGGATCTGGACAACCTTATAGAGGAGCTCCTGGCGGAAGAACCGGAACCGGGCCTGAACAAGCGGGAACAGGTTTGCCGAAATATAGCCTGCCAGCAGGCGATAAAGGCCCGGCAAGCGCTAACACGTCGGGAGATGGAGAGACTCCTCGACGAATGGCTAGCTACCCCCGGCTATCAGTACTGCCCCCACGGGCGGCCCTGCCTAGTAGGATTTCAACGTAAGGCTTTAGATAAACTTTTCCGGCGCCAGGGGGGAAACTGATGACTGGGGAACCCGGAAAGAAAATTAAGCTGTTGGCCCTGGTCGGGCCTACCGCCGCCGGTAAGAGTGCATTGGCAATCCAGGTGGCCCAAAGGCTGGGGGGTGAGATCGTTACCGCCGATTCGGCACAGATTTATCGCTATTTAGATATCGGCACAGCCAAGCCTACGCAAAAAGAGCGGCGGCTGGTCCCCCATCACCTGGTCGACCTAGTAGAGCCGGATCAGTACTTTAGCGTAGCCGATTACCAGGAGGCGGCCTACCGGGAAATAAAAAAGATTGCTTCAGCAGGGAGGTTACCCCTATTGGTCGGGGGAACCGGCCTCTATATTAATGCGGTTATCGACCGTTATGCCTTCCTGGCCGGGGGAAAAAACGAACGGTTGCGCCGGCGCCTGCGGGATGAAGCGGAGCAGAAAGGGCTACCCCACCTTTACCGGCGTCTTGAGGGGGTAGATCCGAGGGCCGCAGCAAAAATCCACCCCCACGATCAGCGCCGTATTATCAGGGCCCTGGAGGTCTACCTCCAGGAGGGCCGCCCGATATCGGAGCAGGAGGAGGCTACCCGGCGTCGTAAACCGATCTTTGATCTAGTTATCTATGGCCTAACCTTACCCCGACCCCAGCTATATGAAAGGATTCACCGCCGCTTGCAATTAATGCTAGAAGCCGGCTTCCTGGAAGAGGTGAGGCAGGTGTTAGCCCGGGGTTTCCCTCCCCGGTGCCGGGGGCTGCAGAGCCTGGGTTACCGCCAGCTGGTGCAATACTTGACCGGTGGCAGCGATAAAGAGTGGGAGGCGACGGTTGATAATATTCGCCGGGATACCCGGCGCCTAGCCAAGCGCCAGCTTACCTGGTTTCGCCGGGACCCCCGCATTCGCTGGCTGGAGTATGAAGAGGGGGAAGGACCAACAGTATTTGCCGAAACTATTTCTTCCCGAGTGAAGGAAATTCTGTCACTTTAGGAGAATATTAACAGCTACTTGAAGAAATGGGGGGAGCCTTTCCAATGAAAGGACCGGTTAATTTACAAGATACATTTTTAAACCAGGCCCGTAAAGAAAATATGTTAACTACAGTTTTCTTGGTTAATGGGTACCAGATTAAGGGTATTGTGCGGAGCTTTGATAACTTTACGATACTACTGGATGTGGAAGGTAAACAACAGCTAGTTTATAAGCATGCCGTTTCAACCATTGTTCCTTTCAGGAATATCAACCTGCGGCCCGAAGAAAAGGAAAACCTAGAATAGTTCGGCCGGCATTTTTTACCATAACCCTTTAAAATAGCGGCAGGCCCCCTTTCCCTCTTTGACCAGCTCGAGCGTATAATAGGAGAGGAGCAGGGGAGGGAGGGCACCATTGGTCGAAACGCAGCGGATTAATCGATTCACAAAGCGGATAAACCGGGGAGAGCTAAATACAATCGCTGCGCTGAAGGCCCTCAGTGAACTTCCGGATAGTCCGGGAGGCCCGGTTTTACGCTCGGCGCTCTATGAGCTAAACCGGCTGGTGGGGTTGGATCAGGTCAAAGAGGTCGTCTTGGAAATTAAAGCCTACCTGGAGATCCAACAAAAAAGGGCAGCCTGCGGGCTTCGAAGCAGCCCCCAAATGTTACATATGATTTTTAAAGGCAATCCGGGGACCGGTAAAACCACCGTTGCCCGTTTGCTAGGACAGATATTTAAGGGACTGGGGGTTCTACCCCGGGGCCACCTAGTCGAGGTAGAGAGGGCGGACCTGGTGGGTGAGTACATCGGGCAGACCGCCCAAAAAACCCGGGAGAAGCTCAAAGATTCCCGGGGCGGAATCCTATTTGTAGATGAGGCCTACTCCCTGGGGCGGGGGGGAGAGAAGGACTTTGGCAAGGAAGCGATTGATGTCCTGGTAAAGGGGATGGAAGATTGGCGCAGCGAATTTATCCTGGTGCTCGCCGGCTATCGCCTGCAGATGAGCCAGTTTGTAGCGCTAAACCCCGGGTTATCCTCTCGTTTTCCCCTTCAGATTGATTTTCCCGACTACACGGTTCACGAGCTACTTGCTATCGCTGACATGATGGCGACCGAGCGCCATTATCAATGGTCGCCGGCTGCCCGGCTAAGGCTAGAGCGGTACCTGGCGAATAAACTTTTATATCAGCGGCCCCATTTCAGCAACGCCCGCCTGGTCAGAAATATCCTTGAAAAATCCCTCCGCCGCCAGGCCCTAAGGCTAAGCCGGCGGGAAAACCTGTCACGGGAAGATTTGGTACTTATAGATCGAGCCGATCTTGCGGTGGAAGATAGATGACCCGGAAGATTGCCGTGGTAGGAGCACCCGCCAGCGGCAAGACCCTATTTAGCATCAACTGGTGCGAATACCTGGGAGCTACCCGGCTCTACTATTATGAATTGAATGGCACCGGGAGAAGGAAGGGGACTATTACCCCGTCGGAGGCCCGGAAACGGATGGTATCAAAAGGGCGCTCACAACCGGCGCGTACATTTATCATTAATCAACCGGGTCAATCCCCTTCCCGGTTGGCCATAACCGATACCTTCAGCCTGCTGCATAAGACAATCCTCAACGCCAAGGAGCGGATGCAACTCTCTTTTACTTTAAAGACCCTCGCCACAACCGATATAATCTTAAACCTGGTCGATTTAACCTGTAGCGACCCGCACCAGGTTGAATTTATAGCAGCAGTGGATCGGCACCTCTCTGAATTCTCCACCCGGCGGGCGGTCCATTACAGGCTCCTGGGGAACAAGATCGACCTACTGAAAAATCGGTCGAAGATACCCGGTTGGCCGGTTAGCGGACCGCTAATTCCCATATCGGTCAAGACCCGGGCCGGCTTTGAGCTTCTTAGGGAGAAAATTTTTTAATTAAACACTACCCTGGGGGGATATAATTGGCAGCCGGGTTTAAGCCCAGTAGATCTATGCTAAAATAGGGTAACAGATAATAATATTGTTGAAAGTAGAGGTGCTACTGCATACCGTTGATCGAGAGTGCCATACTGGTAGGCTGGGAACCGCTAAAGTCGGCGGAGGACTATGAGCAGGCGATGGAGGAGCTTGCCTTACTGGCCCGGACTGCCGGTGCAGAACCGTTGATAACTGTAACTCAGAAAAGGGCTTCCCCCGATCCTCGCTACTACATCGGCCGGGGCAAGACCCAAGAGGTGGCTGCCCTGGCGGAAGAGCTGGGGGCCACCCTGGTTGTATTCAATGATCAGCTTTCACCCACACAGATCCGAAACTTGGAAAAGGCATTAGGAGTCAAGGTGATTGATCGCACCGCCCTGATCCTAGATGTCTTTGCCCGGCGGGCTCGGACCCGGGCCGGTAAACTTCAAGTAGAATTGGCCCAGCTTCAGTACCTGTTACCCCGGCTGACCGGCATGGGGACCCAGCTTTCCCGCCTGGGAGGAGGTATTGGTACCCGGGGACCGGGGGAGACCCGGCTGGAGGTAGACCGGCGGCGAATCCGAATGCGTATCACCGAGCTCCGCCGGGATATAAAGAGCTTGAGGAAGCAGCGCCGTCTACACCGCCGGCTGCGCAAGAAGAGGGAGATGAAGGTTATCAGCCTGGTCGGCTATACCAATGCCGGTAAATCAACTCTGTTGAATACCCTGACCGGGGCTGATCTATATACGGAGGACAAGCTTTTTGCAACCCTTGATCCCTCGGTACGACGGGGGAACTTAAACGGTGGGATGAAGGTGCTCTTCTCCGATACGGTAGGGTTTATCCGGCGACTTCCCGCCGAGCTATGGACCGCCTTTCAAGCTACCCTGGAGGAGCTTTTGGATTCGGATCTCCTCCTTCACCTGGTCGATCTGAGCCATTCCAACTACCTTAACCAGCTTTACGCGGTCCGGGAACACCTCTCCCGGCTGGATCCCGAGTACCATCAGCGGGAGGTGCTGGTATTTAACAAGATAGATCGACTGGCAGAAGAGGTAAACCGGGAGATGCTTCAACGAAAATTCCCCGGTTCATGCTATATTTCAGCCCTTACCGGGGAGGGGCTAGGGGAGCTAAAGCAGATTCTATTGGAGGCGCTCACCCGGAGTTACCTAAAACTAAGGCTGTACCTGCCCTACAACGATCGCCCGGCCTATTATCAAATACTTCGGCAGGGCACAATCCTAAAAGAGATCTATCACCCCGGATATATCGAAATTCTGGCTGAACTTAATCCAATCCTAGGAGAACAGCTTAGCCGTTACACGGTTATTCCCGACGGCTATTCCCGCTAATTTTATTCCAGGGAGGTTTCTAATAGCAGATGAATCACCAACCATGGCAAGACTATTTTTCATTTCCTCGACAGTTAACCGGGTGGATCGGAGAAACCCTGACCGATATTACCCCCTACTGGGAGAAAATTGACCATACCGTTTTAATCAATCAGCACCGGGTTTTGCAGGCTATGCAGCAGGAGAGGATCGGCGAGGAGGATTTTCAAGATAGTACCGGCTACGGTGATAACGACCGGGGACGGGAAAAGTTAGAGGCGATCTATGCCGAACTTTTTGAGGCCGAGGCCGCCTTGGTGCGAAGCCAGATCTTATCGGGGACCCACGCCCTGGCTCTGGCCCTTTTCGGCCTGCTCCGCCCGGGAGAGGAGCTACTGTTTGTAACCGGGGCCCCCTACGATACCCTGCAGGTAGTAGTTGGAAGCAAAGGGGGGGAGGAGGGGACTTTAAAAGAATGGGGGATCCGTTACCGTTATCTTCCCCTGGCGGAGAACGGTGAACCGGATCTCTCCCGACTCGAACCCGGCTCCAGGCCCCGGGTAGCCTATATTCAACGCTCCATCGGGTACGAGGTGGGCCAGCGGGCCCTATCGATCGCAAAATTGAAGGAGCTGATTGCAGCAATCCGCTCCCTTTTTCCTAAAGCCTGGATCTTGGTTGATAACTGTTACGGTGAGTTTGTCGAGACCGATGAACCGACCGCCGTCGGTGCCGACCTGGCCGTCGGCTCATTAATAAAAAATCCAGGAGGGGGGCTGGCCGCCAGTGGTGGTTATGTAGCAGGCAAGAAGGAACTGGTTCATAAAATTGCCTCTCGTTTTAGCGCCCCCGGCTTATATGGCAACTTGGGGGCGATGGCCTCAAAGCGAAATCTTTTCCAGGGGCTCTTTCTGGCGCCAGGGCTAGTCGGCAATGCTTTAAAAAATGCTATCTTCGCCGCTCGCCTCTTTGAAAAGATGGGATACAAGGTTAAACCTGGTTTTGATCAGCCAAGGGGCGATATTGTTCAGGCGATCGTGTTAGGGGATCAGGCCCGGCTCGAACTATTCTGCCAGGCGATCCAGGGCGCCTCTCCCATTGAGCACTATGTTACACCGGTGCCCGCCGCTCCCCCTGGCTATGACGATCCGATAATTATGGCTGCCGGCACCTTTATCCAGGGGGCCTCCGGGGAGCTAACCGCCGACGGGCCGCTGCGGCCGCCCTACGCCGTCTTTCTCCAGGGGGCGCTCAGCCTAGCCCACGCCCTCTGGGCCACCTGCCGGGCCGCAGAGGCGCTCCTAACAGTAGGGCACCCCTAAGGGTGCCCCGCTGCTCTCTATTCGAGCAGCCGTTTCTCCAAGATCTGGTTGCGATCAAAACCGGCCAGCTGCAGGTAGAATTCAGCGGCATCGGCCAGGGCATCGAGGGGAGTTAGGCCGATTATCTCACTCTCGATTACCGCCACCCCGTAGCGGGCGGCCTCCCTTTTAACCAATTCAAAGACCCGGTGCAGGGGGACCTGCCGGTAGTCGCAGACATTAATGGTTACCTGCGCCTTGCCGGTCTCCTCGATGGAGATCCCCAGCGCCTTGATCGTAGGGAATCCGCCACCGCTACCGCGGATCGCCCGGGCTATTTTCTGGGCGATACTCACATCGCCGGTATCCAGGTTAATATTATAGGCAATTAACGGGGGTCGAGCCCCTACCGCCGTTACTCCCGCCCGGGGGTTAACCTCCGCCGGCCCAAAATCTGGTTTTCGCTCCGGCTCCCGGATCGCCGTCAGTAACCCTTCATACTGGCCGCGGCGAACCGATGAGAGATTTTTCCGTTCCGGTTTTCTCGCCGCCTCTTCGTAAAGATAGACCGGGATAGACAGCTCATCGGCCAGTCGACGGCCAAGGGCCTGGGCCAGTTTAATACAGTCCTCCATGGTTACCCTGGCCACCGGGATAAAGGGGATCACATCGGTTGCACCCATGCGCGGGTGTTCCCCCTGGTGTTTACTCATATCGATCAGGGAGGCCGCTGTTTTGGCTCCCTGGAAGGCCGACTCCAGCACCGACTGGGGATCACCGATAAAGGTCATTACCGAGCGGTTGTGGCTCTTGTCATAAGAATAGTCGAGCAGTTTAACCCCGGGCACACCTTTGATCGCCCCGGCAATCTCTTCGATGACCTCTATTCGACGGCCCTCGCTGAAATTTGGAACACACTGCACAATTTTACCCATTATTATCTACCTCCAGTACAACATTTCCATTCTTAATTACTTTATCCACCAGGTTGGTACCATAGCGATAGGCTAAATACTCGTAATTGGGAGCATCGAAAATTACAATATCGGCTTTCTTGCCCTCTTCTAGACTGCCGATCTCGATAGCCCGTCCCAGGGCATGGGCGGCATTAATTGTAATAGCGTTAATAACCTCGGCCGGGGTCATCTCCAGGTAAAGACAGGCGATATTGATTACCAGCTGAAGATTATTGTTGGGTGAGCTGCCCGGGTTAAAATCGGTAGCCAGGGCTACCGGCACCCCGGCTTCAATCATGGCGCGGGCCGGTGCGTAGCGCTCCTCCCGCAGGTAGAAGGTGGTCCCCGGCAGGAGGACGGCGATGGTACCAGCCCCGGCCATGCGGGCAATTCCCTCCTTTGATATAACTAGCAGGTGGTCGGCAGAGACGGCACCCAGTTCGGCGGCCAGCTCGGCCCCGCCGATAGGAACAATTTCATCGGCATGCATCTTTAATTCTAAACCCATCTCACGGGCCGCCAGCAGAAGGCGGCGCGACTCTTCTACAGAGAAGACCCCCTCTTCACAGAAAACATCGCAGTAGCGGGCCAGCTTCTCTTCCACCACCCGGGGCAGCATCTCTTCAATGATCAGGCTGATAAAGCCTTCGCGATCATCTTTATACTCAGGGGGGAGCGCGTGGGCACCGAGGAAGGTCGGCACCAGGTCAACCGGTTGGATGCGATCTACCTCTTTTATGGCCCGAAGCATTTTCAACTCTGAAGCGGTGGAGAGACCGTAACCGCTCTTTGCTTCAGCGGTAGTTGTACCCTGAGCCAGCATCTGGCGGCTGTATTTCTCAGCAATCGTTACCAGCTCTTCTAGTGATGCCCGGCGGGTTGCTTTCACTGTGCTCAGGATCCCGCCACCAGCGGCTAAGATCTCCAGGTAGGGAACATTTTTAAGTTTGAGGGAGAGTTCATGCTCCCGGGAGCCGCCGAAAACAATATGGGTATGGGGATCGACCAGCCCGGGAAGAACAACCTTCCCGGAGGCATCGATCTCCCGCCTTTTCTGATTTCGCTCCAGGCGTTTCTCTAGATCGGCGGTCGTCCCGACCGCGACAATTTTATCATCTTTAATTGCCACCGCACCATCAGCGAGCACGGTTATCTCTCCCTGATTTTTACCCCGAAGGGGTGCCGGGGAGGCTCCCCGGGAGGTAACCAGCTGGGCGGCATTTTTGATCAGCAGATCAGCTTTCATTTAAACACCTCGCTGTTATACCTTTTGTTCTTTCTCAATTAGTTCCCGGTTGAGTTCAGCGAGACTCCGGCCCCGCTGCACCAGCTCCTCCATCTCTCGGGCCAGCTCCGACCGGACCACCTCGTCCTTGATCGAAGAGAGGTTTATCTGCACATTATAGCAGGCCCCTCTAAGAGCGGCCCCGGCCAGGAGGTTTCCAACCCCGAGATCGGTTATGGCGGCCGGGTTTCCTTTTCCCAGGGCCTGTTTACCCAGCTCCATTATCTCCAGGCAGTAGCGGGCGGTCTGCAGCGGTACCCGGGCCGCCCCGATGTAGGCGTTGCTGATGGCGAGGGAGCGTAATTTTTTCGCCTCACTGTTTTTCCGGGGTAGTCGATAGGCTTCCAACACCTGTTTAAAAGATTCACTATCCCGATCTACCGCCTCTACCAGGAGGAAGGCCAGCCGGCGGGCCCGGTCACTGATCTTCCCTAGCTCCTTTGCCGCTTCATATTTGGCCGGATCTAGGCTAAGGCGGCAGTACATAGAGACCAGGGCCGCCCCCTGGGCCCCGGTAAGGGCGGCACTGCTACCGCCGCCGGGGGCCGGCGACTCGGTAGCCAACTCGGTGACAAACTGTTTCAGCGTTAATTTTGTTAACATGTCGCTCCTTTTCTAACCGGCGGCAGTTAACAGAACTTCCACGGCAGTGAGCTCTATTACCACCGTGGAAGCATTGCCTTTCCGGTAATGCCGGATTAATCCAGCATCGGTATTTTTAGATCTGTTTTCCGGGCGAAATCGCAGGCTTCCTTATAGCCGGCGTCAGCATGGCGCACGATGCCCATCCCCGGGTCGGTGGTAAGAACCCGCTGCAGGCGGGTGGCCGCAGCCGGCGTTCCATCGGCAACGATGACCATACCGGCATGCATGGAGTAGCCGATCCCGACACCACCCCCGTGATGAACCGAGATCCAGGTAGCACCGCCAACCGCGTTGATTAAAGCATTCAAAATTGGCCAGTCGGCGATGGCATCGCTGCCGTCAAGCATCGATTCGGTCTCCCGGTTGGGGGAGGCGACAGAGCCACAGTCTAGGTGGTCGCGCCCGATAACGATCGGCGCCTTAATTTCACCCTTTGCTACCAGGTCGTTAATGATCCCGCCGAAACGGGCCCGTTCACCGTAGCCCAACCAGCAGATGCGGGAGGGGAGCCCCTGGTATTCAACCCTCTCCCCGGCCATTTTAATCCAGCGGGCCAGGTGTTCATCCTCGCCGAACTCTTCTAGGATAACCTGGTCGGTGCGGGCAATATCGGCCGGATCTCCCGAGAGGGCTACCCAGCGGAAGGGGCCCTTTCCTTCGCAGAAGAGGGGCCGGATATAGGCGGGGACGAAGCCGGGGAAATTAAAGGCCTCCTTAAAGCCCTCCTCAAAGGCTACCTGGCGGATATTATTGCCGTAATCAAATACAATGGAGCCAGCCTCTTGTAGCTCGGTCATTGCCCGTACATGTTCAACGATCCCGGCCCGGGCCATTTCTTGGTAGCGATTCGGGTTTTCCCGGCGCAGGCTAAGCGCCCCTTCTAACCCAATCCCCGGGGGCACATAACCCTGCAGGGTATCGTGGGCGGAGGTCTGGTCGGTAACTACCTCCGGCACAACACCGCGCCGTACTATTTCGGGAAATACCTCGGCTGCATTACCAAGGAGAGCAATCGATAGGGGCTTTCCTTCCCGGCAAGCCTTCTCGGCCAGCGAGAGGGCATGGTCCAGATCGTCGGCTAAAATATCACAGTAGCGGGTAGCCAGGCGCCGCTCGATGCGTACCGGATCTACCTCTACGGCGATTACAACCCCGTCGTTCATCGTTACCGCCAGGGGTTGGGCTCCGCCCATGCCGCCCAGCCCGGCAGTAAGGGTAAGCCTGCCTTTTAGGGTGCCATTAAAATGCTTTCGGGCCAGGGAGCCGAAGGTCTCATAGGTTCCCTGAAGAATACCCTGGGTACCGATATAGATCCAACTGCCGGCGGTCATTTGGCCGAACATGATCAGACCCTTATCCTCCAGGTCACGGAAATATTCCCAGGTGGCCCAGTGGGGGACCAGGAGGGAGTTAGCCAGGATAACCCGCGGTGCATCGGGATGGGATTTAAAAACGCCTACCGGCTTACCCGATTGTACGAGCATAGTTTCGTCGCCCTCCAGTTCCCGCAGGGTTCTAACCAGGGCATCGTAACATTCCCAATTACGGGCTGCCTTACCGCTACCACCGTAAACAATAAGTTCCTCCGGTTTCTCCGCCACCTCCGGATCCAGGTTATTCATTAGCATCCGTAGGGCCGCCTCTTGCTGCCACCCCTTACAGCTAATCCCTGTACCTCGCGGAGCCCGGATAACCCTTTTAGTCATCACCTTTTACCTCCCGCTAACAAGATATTTAGTAATTTTAAAGATGATTGATCCCCAATCCGATAGTTTCGTGTTCGTACCCTTTTATCGGTGCCCCGATGGTCCCGTAAAGAACTACAGCCAGCCACCGGCCATCATCCCGCTGTTCGATGGTACGCGGCCCGGAGACCACGGTAAAAATTAGGCCTACGGTACGTAATACATCGCCCAATCCCAATTGACCGCGGCAAATACCGACATAGGCCTCCATGGTGGCATGGTAGAGCGCATGTTTATCCCGGTAGTAATCCCGGCGGACCAACTTTTCCCGCAGGGCCGCCGTTTCAACAGCGGCAAAAATTTTCTCCGTATTCATAGAGCCGACCCGCCCCTTGAGAAGGAGATAGCCATTTTTAGTTGCCCCGTCGCGAATGGCCTCTTCTGCCTCTCCGCTGGTTAGGGCAAACATCAGGGCAATCTTGCCCAAGGATTTCATTATAAACCTCCAAAGATTATAGTTTATTGACCCCTTTTATTTAATATTCTATCAACGACCGGCTTTTTCCTTCGGTAGCATTTCTTTATATTGGTTGAATCCTTTTAGCTAAAAATTTAAAGGGACAATCGGTTCTATTTCGTCTACCAGGTGATTACCTGTAATTAGTGCCACGGCAGCCTCGATTAAAGGATAGAGGATACAGTCTTCTTTAATAAAGGGAACCTTTTCCCGCAGTAGCCGGTAGGCCGGGGCGGTACCCCGTCCTAAAATAGTGTCACCCTTGAAATCAACGGCCTGGCCCGCCACCAGGAGCTCTATTCCCAGGATCCGGCCAACATTTTCTACCACCCGGCGGGCTTTGCGGGCGGCGGTCGTCCCCATGCTCACATGATCCTCCTGGTTCGCCGAGGAAGGGATGGAGTCGACGCTTGCCGGATGGCAGAGAACCTTATTTTCACTAACCAGGGAGGCAGCCGTATACTGGGCGATCATGAAGCCGGAGTTGAGGCCTCCCCCTTCGATGAGGAAGGGCGGTAGGCCGCTTAGGGTAGGATTGACCAGGCGTTCAATACGACGTTCGGCGATATTACCCAGCTCCGCCACCGCCATGGCGAGAAAATCAAGGGCCTGGGCTACCGGTTGACCGTGGAAATTTCCCCCGGAGAGAACTCTTCCTTCATCGACAAAAAGCAAGGGATTATCGTTAACCGAATTTGCCTCTATCTCTATAATTTTGCGAACATAGTTAAGGGCATCACCGGCGGCTCCGTGAACCTGGGGAATACAGCGAAGGCTATAGGCATCCTGTACTTTATCCTTATCACTGCCTACCAGGCTACTCCCCTCTAAAAGAGAGAGGAGGTTTGAGGCCACCAGCCGGTGACCCCGGTGGGGGCGCACCCGGGCAATAAGAGGATCGAAAGCATCGGGCACCGCCTGCAGCGCCTCCAGGGTGAGGGAGGCGACAATCAGGGATGATTTAAGGAGATTAATCGCATCGTAGGTGGCCAAAGAGCCGAGAGCGGTCATAATCTGGGTCCCGTTAATTAAAGCCAGCCCTTCTTTCTCCCATAGTTCCAGCGGTTTTAAGCCGGCCCGGTATAAGGCTTCGGCGCCGCTGATCCGCTTTCCCCGGTAATAGGCCTCACCCTGGCCAGTTAAAACCAAGGCCAGATGAGCGAGGGGCGCCAGGTCACCGCTGGCACCCAGTGATCCCTGGCAAGGGACCACGGGGATAACCCCTTTATTGAGAAGATTGACCAGGTGCTCCACCAGGCGAGGTCTTACACCGGAACAGCCATGGGCCAGGGCATTGAGTCGAAGGAGCATGGCACCCCGGACCACCTCTTCGGGAAAGGGTTCCCCCAACGCTGCAGCATGGCTGGCAATTAGATTCTTTTGTAACTGGATCGCATTCTCCTTGGAGATAACGACATCGCTAAAGCGGCCAAAACCGGTAGTAATTCCATAAACCACCCGTTCTTCCTGGACAAGCTTTTCCAGCATGGCCCGGGAGGCCTTAATCCGTTCCAGGGACTCGGGGTGAAGTTTCACCTCCCGGTGACGGCGGGTTACGGAGGCAATGGTCTCCAGGGTTAAATTGTCTCCATCGATCATCACGGGACCGGCAGGTCTATTGCAGTTTTCAATGCTATTCATTGGCCAAACCCTCCTTAAGATAAAAATGAGCACGCAGGTAAAGACCCCGTGCTCCCTAATCTCTAGCAACTATGAGACACATGAGAAAAGTTATCCAATTTCATATTAGGTTATTCCCGCCGGACTGTCAACCGTATTCCCAGGTGGTTATCTTTGTTCAGAAATATCGACCGGTCGTCTATTCTGGCTGGTTATGGTTGACCCCGTTGATTTTTAAAAGCTTGTTGAGACCGTCCAGGTATGCCTTCACGCTGGCCTCGACAATGTCGGTGCTAGTCCCCCGGCCGGTAATGGTTTTCTGTTTGCTTAACGACATGTTGAGCGATACCTCTCCCAGGGCATCACGGCCCCGGGTCACCGCCCGCAACCGGTAGTTGTCCAGGAGGATATCGAGGCCGGCAATCTTGTTGATTGCATTGAAGGCGGCATCGATGGGACCCGAACCGACAGCCATCTCCTCAATTAATTCACCGTCATCCCGGATTAGCCGGATTACCGCTACCGGGATACTCTTGCTACCGCTGACGGTCTGCAGGTAATCCAACCGGTAGGTCGGCTCGGCGGCGAAAAGAAAGTCGATGGCCAATGCCTCTAGATCCTCCAGGTAGACCTCTTTTTTCTTATCAGCCAGCTCCAAATAGCGAGTATACAGCGTTTCCAGCTGTTCCTCCTCCAAGGTAAACCCTAACCGTTCCAGCTGGTGCTTAACGGCGTGACGCCCAGAGCGGGCGGTTAAAATCATCTGGGCCGCCTTGCCGCCGATAAGCTCGGCATCAATTATCTCGTAGGTTTCTTTATGTTTTAAAACCCCGTCCTGGTGAATCCCCGAGGAGTGGGCAAAGGCATTGACCCCGATTACCGCTTTGTTCATCGGGACCGGGATGCCGGTCAGCTTGCTTACAAGCCGGCTGGTACGATAAATCTCCTGTAGATTTAAGCCGGTATAGAAAGGATAATGGGACTTTTTAAGATAGAGGGCCACGGCGATCTCCTCCAGGGCGGCGTTACCTGCCCTTTCCCCGATCCCGTTAATATTGCACTCTACCTGGCGGGCGCCATTTTCGATCGCCGCCAGGGAGTTGGCTACCGCCAGGCCCAGATCGTTGTGGCAATGCACACTTAGGGTCACCCGCTCCATTCCGGGGATATTTTCCCTTAGGCGCCGGATCAGTGCCCCGAACTCTTCCGGGAGGGCATAGCCCACGGTATCGGGAATATTGATCACCGTCGCCCCGGCCTCGATAACCTGTTCCAAAAGGCGATAGAGATATTGTTCGTCGGAGCGGGTGGCATCCTCAGGGGAGTATTCGATATCGGAGGTAAATTTTTTAGCGTATTTTACCGCCTCTACCGCCTGGTGTAGACAGGCCTCTGGATCCTGTTTCAACTTATAGCGCATATGGATCGGCGAGGAGGCGAGAAAAACATGAATTCGGGGATGTTCCGCATCCTTAATTGCTTCCCAGGCGGAATCAATATCGCCCGGTAAACAGCGGGCCAAGGCACAGATTGCCGGCCCTTTAACCTGGCGGGAGATCTCTCTGACCGCCTTAAATTCACCGGGGGAGGATATGGGGAAGCCGGCTTCAATTACATCTACCTTTAACCGGGCCAGCTGGCGGGCTACCTCCAATTTTTCATCGAAGTTCAGGCGAGCCCCGGGGGTCTGCTCACCATCCCGCAGAGTACTATCAAAGATATAAATTTTATTACTCATGTTCGCATATACCTCCTTTAAAAAATAAAGCCTTTCATCAAAGAGACGAAAGGCTGTTTTCGCGGTACCACTCTTTTTGTAATTAAAACATTAATTACCCGCTTGTTTGTGATAACGGTTCAATACCGGCCGCGCTTAATCTGGTTATTACCATTTCGGGCGGCAGCTCCCGGAGGAGTTTGCTTAAGCCCCCCTGCCGCCTTGCACCAGCCGGCGGCTCGCTGTAAAGGCAGCTTAAGCTACTGGTTCCGATCCTGACCTGTTCTAAAGATAAATGTAGAACCACTATATGAAAGAACTGTCGGTTTGTCAACCGGTTTCAACAAAATCGAGGAAGAAAGCCTCGGTCCCGCCCGTCGATTGACAGCCCTTAACCGGTGTTGTTATACTTGTCCCAAGTGAAAGTCAATTCCCATTAGGGGGGCTGGAGAAGATGCCGGTTCACTTTCAGGACTATTACGAGCTACTGGGACTTAAACGAGACGCCAGTGAGAAAGAGATTAAATCGGCCTACCGCCGGCTGGCCCGAAAATGGCACCCCGACCTGCGCCCAGAGGATGAAAAGGAAGAGGCAGCCAAACAGTTTAAACGGGTTAACGAAGCCTACGAGGTTCTTAAAGATCCAGAGAAAAGGGCCCGCTACGACCGTTTGGGTAAGGATTGGGAGCATGGTCAGGATTTCCAACCGCCGCCCGACATGGAGGGTTTCCATTTCCATGACACCGGCGGTGATTTCGAGGGCGGTTTTAGCGATTTCTTTGAGATGCTTTTCGGGGGCGGCCGGGGTCGGACCGGGACCATGGGGAGAGATTTTCACGCCGCGGGCGGTTTCCAAGCGGCTACTGTCCGGGGCCCCGATGGAGAGAGTGAAATTGAATTGACCCTGGAGGAGGCCTACCGGGGAACCTCCCGTCTGCTACGGGTAGCCAGCGGTTCCATCTGCCCCGACTGTGGTGGACTTGGCCGGAGTGGGAGGGATTTTTGCCCCCGCTGCGGCGGAACCGGCGAGATAGCGAAGGAGAAAACCCTGGAGGTAACTATTCCAGCCGGGGTTAAAGAAGGGAGCCGCATCCGCCTCAAGGGGCAGGGCGGCGAAGGGTTGGGGGGCGGGCCCCCGGGGGATCTTTACTTAAAGGTTCGACTGTTACCCCACCGCCATTTTCATCTAAAGGACCGGGATATTGAAAGCGAAGTTCGCCTCCGACCGGAGCAGGCAGCCCTGGGGGACCGGGTCACCGTCCTTACCCTGGACGGCCCGGTGGAGGTAACGGTACCCCCCGGAAGCGGCTGCGGCCGCAAATTGCGGCTCAAGGGGAAGGGGTTCCCGGTACCGGGTGGAGGGCGGGGCCATCAGTATGTACAGGTGTTAATTGATATCCCGTCGCCCCTAAGCGAAGAGGAACGGGAACTTTACCGACAGTTACAGGAGTTACGAAAGGGGAGGGAGCGGAAGTGAAACTAATCCGGGTCTGCTACGAGGATTATAGTGGCAAGGAAAAGGTCTGCATCGATACCCTGGAGCTACATCCCGCCCAGATTGAGCGCTTCCGGGTCCTGGGGATGATCGCACCGGAGGGGGACCAGGTTAGCCTGGAGGAGCTGCGGCGCCTTCGCAAGGCACTGCGCCTACATCGATCCCTGGGGGTGAACCTGGCCGGAGCGGCAGTAATTCTCGACCTTTTAGAGCGGATTGAAAACCTGGAAGATGAGATAAGGATACTCAAGAAAGGCCGGTGAGAGATTGATGGATCTGAACCGTTTTACAGAGAAAAGTCGGGAGGCCTTATTTGCCGCCCAACAGGCCGCCAGCGAAAGAGACCACCAGCTGGTCGGGACCGGTCATCTTTTAGCGGCCTTGCTGGAGCAGGAGGGGGGTATTACCCCCCGTTTTTTAGAGGAGGCCGGGGTCAACAGGGAGAGACTAGGTTCGGAGCTGGAACAACTGCTTGCCCGGATTCCCCGGGTAACCGGATATAAAAGCCCCGTGCAACTCGATCCGGTCCTGGCCCGGGTTTTAACCCGGGCGGAGAGCGAGGCACAGCAATTTAAAGATGAATATATCAGTGCGGAGCACCTGCTCCTGGCCCTGTTGGAAGAAGGCGAAGGGGAGTTAAAAAATATTTTGCAGCGGGCGGGCCTGAACCGGGAGGCACTGCTCCAGGCTTTCCGCCGGGTACGCGGTAGTCAACGGATCACCAGCGAAAATCCGGAGGGGACTTACGAGGCGTTGCTTCGCTATGGGCGGGATCTCACCGCCCTGGCAACCCAGGGGAAGCTGGACCCGGTTATCGGACGGGATGAAGAAATCCGACGGGTCATTGAAATCCTTTCCCGGCGTACCAAGAATAACCCGGTCTTAATTGGTGAACCGGGGGTAGGCAAAACTGCCATCGTGGAGGGCCTGGCCCGGCGCATTGTAGCCCGGGATATTCCGGAAGGGTTAAAGGAGAAAAAGGTCATTGCCTTGGATATGGGTTCACTAATTGCCGGGGCCAAGTATCGAGGTGAATTTGAGGAACGCTTAAAGGCAGTCTTAAAAGAGGTGCAGGAGGCGGAGGGCCAGGTTATCCTCTTCCTCGATGAGCTCCATACGGTGGTCGGCGCTGGGGCAGCGGAGGGGGCGCTCGATGCCGGCAATATACTTAAGCCGATGCTGGCCCGGGGAGAGCTGCGGGCGGTCGGTGCCACTACCCTGGATGAGTACCGCAAACATATTGAAAAAGATGCCGCCCTAGAGAGGCGTTTTCAGCCCATTTTAGTCCAGCCCCCTTCGGTGGAAGATACGGTCTCCATCCTGCGGGGGCTAAAGGAGCGCTACGAGGTGCACCACGGGGTTCGGATTCAAGATGCAGCACTGATCGCGGCGGCAGTCATGTCGGATCGATACATCAGCGATCGTTTCCTACCCGATAAGGCTATCGATTTAATCGATGAGGCGGCAGCCCGCCTGCGGACACAGATTGACAGCCTACCGACCGCCTTGGACGAGATTAAGCGGCGGGTGATGCAACTGGAGATCGAAGAGGCCGCCCTGAAAAAAGAAGAGGATCCAGCCTCGGCAGAGCGCCTGGCCCGGCTCCAGAAAGAACTGGCGGGGCTACGGGAAGAGGCGGAGGCCATGGAGGCCCAGTGGCAGGCAGAAAAAAATAGTATCGGGCAGGTGCGGGCAATTAAGAAGGAAATCGAGGAGGTTCGCACCGCCATCGAACAGGCTGAACGGGAGTATGATCTTAACCGGGCGGCCGAACTAAAATACGGTCGTTTGAACGAGCTGGAGCAGCGCCTAAAGGAAGTGGAGAAGCGGCTGGCGAAGGAACAGGAGCAGACCATGCTCTTGCATGAAGAGGTAGGCGAGGAGGAGATAGCCCAGGTAGTTAGCCGCTGGACCGGGATCCCCGTAAGCCGCCTGCGGACGGGTGAAATGGAAAAGCTGCTTCACCTGGAGGAGACCTTACATAAACGGGTAATCGGCCAGGAGGAGGCGGTGCGGGCGGTGGCCGACGCGGTCCTACGGGCCCGCAGTGGTATTAAAGATCCCCGTCGGCCGGTGGGTAGCTTTATCTTTCTCGGCCCGACAGGGGTAGGAAAGACCGAGCTTAGCCGGGCCCTGGCAGAGAACCTTTTCGATGACGAACGCAATATGATCCGCCTGGATATGTCCGAATATATGGAGAAACATACGGTGGCCCGCCTGGTGGGAGCACCTCCGGGCTACGTGGGCTATGACGAGGGGGGACAGTTAACGGAGGCGGTACGGCGCAAACCATACAGCGTTCTTCTTTTAGACGAGATCGAAAAGGCTCACCCCGATGTCTTTAACATGCTTTTGCAAATTTTAGATGATGGGCGACTTACCGATGGCCAGGGCCGTACGGTCGATTTTCGCCAGACCATTATTATCATGACCTCCAATATCGGCGGCAAAGAGATCCTGGAATTCCAGGAGCAAGGAGGCGGGTTCGAGGAGATGAAGGCGAAGGTATTGGCCTTATTGCGACAGTATTTCCGTCCCGAATTTCTGAACCGGGTAGATGAGACCATCGTTTTCCAGGCGTTGGAGCGGGAACAGATCGGCAAAATTACTGAACTGCTGCTAGAGCGACTGGCCCGGCGGGTGGAACGGGGGGCCGGTATAACCCTTAAATGGGATCAACCGGTGCTGGAGTACCTGGCCGATCGGGGGTATGATCCGGCTTTCGGGGCCCGTCCCCTGCGGCGGGCTATCCAGAGTGCGGTAGAGACTCCCCTCGCCCGGCGGATCATCGCCGGTGAGATCGGTGATGGGCGAACAGTTATCCTTCAGGCCGGTCCCACGGGCTTGGAGATTACAGGTGGAAGCAGGTGATACAGCTATGGCACTATTAAAAAAAATAGCCCTCTTTTCTACCGGTAAACCGGAGGAGACCGGCGAAAAAAATGGCTGCGTAAAGATAAAGGGTAATTTTTACGGGAAGCTCAGGGGCTGCTGCCGGGTAGTGATTAGCGATACAGGTTCATTAAAGGGGGAGATCAGCGCCCGGGTGCTGGAGGTATACGGTGCCGCCGAGGGTAAGGTGAGCGTTGATGATTTACTGATCCATTCGACGGGACAACTCCATTATCAAACAATCTCCTACAGGAATCTTAACCTGGAGGAGGGAGGAGTATTAAAAAAACTCCACGGCGGCAACGGTAGCCACTAGAGTTTACCATTACCAGTATAAACAGGATGGAATAAAGAATTCGTGGCGGGCCACCCTAGTAGAGAAATATAGTGCTAGGGAGGTCTTTTTTATGCCTGAAGTCAGGTGCAAGGTAGATAGCTGTGTATTTTGGGGAAAGGGAGATCACTGTACCGCCTCCGAGATCTGGGTCAACCATAACATGGAGAGCGATGAGTACGATGAGCTACATGCCCTGGGCGGCTTCGGCCTGGAGTTGGCCGATGATATGGAGAGCATCAGCGACGAAGGGAAGCCCTTAACCTCAAGGCAGACCTGCTGTGAAACCATGCGACCGAAGGAGAGGATAGGAGGCGGTGGGGGAGGCTGCTGCAGATAGGACGGTAGCCGGGGACAGGTTGAACTGGGAGCAGATATACTGCTCCTTTTTTTTTGTTGGCGATTACCATTTCTGGTATAATTATAATTATGATCCCCGGGGAGGAGGAAAAATTTTTTGCTAAACTTAGGCAGTCGTTCAGCCGGTACATTCACGATCCACTTACTGCTTCCATTTTTGCTAATCTGGTTGCTCTTTAGTGATGGCTGCACCTCGATTCCCCCGGGGTTGACCGCGGAGGAGTTTTACCGATTATGGGGCAAAAAAGAATTCGCGGCCATGTACGAACTTTTAGACAACACCTCCCGCTCACTTTATCCGAAAGAGGATTTTATTAATCGTTACAGGGATATAACCGATGAGATCGGCCTTGACTCGGTAGAGATCAAGGGAATCGAAGAGATAGAGTCCACCGCCGGGGCGGCGGTATTTCTTATCTCGGCCAACCTTAAAACAGCGACAACCGGATCGCTTCCGGTTCAATACCGGGTGGCAATTAGCCGCAAAAAAAGAAGGGATCCCTGGAGACTAAAATGGCATCCCGGCTTGATTTTCCCCCCGCTGGATGAGCACTCCCGGGTAGAGTTAAAGTTTAGTGGCTCTCCCCGGCGGGGCCTGATTACCGATCGCCACGGTGAAATCCTGGCCGGCCCCCGCCGGTTTAAAGAGGTGGGGGCGGTTCCCGGGGTCTATGAAGACGAAGGGCCCTTCGTGACGGCGCTGGAAAAACTGCTAAAACTTGATTCCCAATACATTCTCGAACAATTGCATCAACCCTGGGTTAGCGAAGGTCTCTATGTCCCCCTCACCGTTCTTGCTCCCGAGGAGGAAAAATTAATCGATCGGCTTCTTCAGATCCCCGGGGTAATGATTAACGAGGTGGAACGCCGCTATTATCCGCTCGGGGCGGCAACGGCCCACCTGATCGGCTATCTAGGGGAGGTTACCGCCCAGGAACTGGAGGATAACCGGGGTAAAGGGCTTCATGCTGGCGACCTAATCGGTAAAACCGGCCTGGAGGCCACCCAGGAGGAAAACCTGGCCGGAAAAAGGGGTTATACCCTGCGCATTCTAGGCACCGATGGGGGCGAAGCGGCGGTGATAGCCCACCAGGAACCGGTAGACGGTCAAGATGTGGCTCTCTCTATCGACTCCGCGTTGCAAAAATATGCCGCTGAGGCCCTGGGAGATAGGAGGGGGGCGCTAGTCGCCCTCGATCCGCGCACTGGCGAAATACGGGCCCTCTGCAGCAGTCCCGCATTCGATCCCAACCGTTTTATAGCCGGGCTAAGCGCCGCCGAATGGAACAGGCTGCAGGAGGAGGAGGCCGGTCTATTTTTAAACCGAGCCCTCTCCGGAATTTACCCGCCTGGCTCGGTTTTAAAACCCCTAACTGCCGCTGCAGCGATAGCCGAGGGGTTCCTTGACCCGGAAGAAATGATTGAAATAACCGGGGACCGGTGGCAACCCGATCCATCCTGGGGCGATTACTATATCCGGCGTGTGCGGCCCGATGTGGAACAACTGGACCTGGACCGGGCGATGAAATACTCGGATAATATCTATTTTGCCCGGGCCGCGCTGGCCCTGGGTAAAGGTAAATTTAAAGAATACAGTGAGCGTTTTGGTTTTACTCGCTCCCTCCCTTTTCCCCTGCCGGTGGCTCTCTCCCGGCTCGCCCCCGATGAAATAAAGTCGAAGATACAGCTGGCCGACAGCGGCTACGGCCAGGGGCAGGTGATGGCTACTCCGTTGCAGATGGCCCTGGTCTACAGTGCTTTTGCCGGGGAGGGCTCCATCCCAAAACCAAGACTGCTCCAGGAGGAAGAGGCGGCAATATTTGAGGAGGCGGTGAAACCAGGGGTGGCACAAAGGGTTCATCAGGCCCTGGTAGAGGCCCTTCACGGGGCCGGCGCCCCCTCTGCCGCCGGAAGAATTACTAATTTTAAAGTAGCCGGCAAGACCGGTACCGCCGAGATCGACCGGGAAAAAGGAAATATCTGTTGGTATATTACCTATGGCCCGGCGGATTCACCATCACTGGTGGTGGCGGTCGTGCTTGAAGGAGGAGCCATGGCCTCCACCGATGCCCTCCCGGTTGGCCGGGCGGTACTGAAATATCACCTTTTGAAAGCAAAAAACAACTTCCGATAATATATCTTATGTAAACTAAGGGGTTTTAAAAAACTTTCCGGGCTGTAAAACCTGGAAAGTATGTTATTTTTGCGTAACTACAATTTTTTGCCCCTGACACCGGCAATGGTGCTCCTGGTACCTGAGAATAACCCAATGGAGGATAACCCCAACACGGTTCCCATCATTAATGCCCTCTTAAAATCATCGGGTGATAGGTAATAAAAGGCAAAAAAATATCCCATTGCCATCGAACTTAAGGGCACAAAACGGGCCGGTAATCCGGAACGTTTCAGTAACTCGTTTAACCCTACCAGTACCGGGACTAGGGTTATTCCGTAGACTGTAAACTGATCCATAATTTTCCCCGCCTCTGTTAAAAAGCTCTTTGCTCCAGCCTATGTCCCGGTGATAGTGATTAGAACTGAGTGTATCAATCTCCTTGAAATTCGATTTCCTTTAAATGCTGCTTATAGATAGAGCGAGACGGCTTCTTTAATGAGGGCAGCATACGCATAAATATATGCACCGGACCCCGGGCGACAATCTGCCGCCGGGTCAAAGCTGTAATCATATCCAGGGAACCGCTCCAGCAGCGATGGGCGATATCCGCCTCCATGACTAAAGTTAGATCCGGCTCCAGGTCCGATTTGCCACAGTAAACCTTGAAATAACCGTTTTCCTGGCAGATATTTTTTGCATCAATGGTGATTTCAGAAGCGGGATTATCAAACTGGTACTTTATGATCAGCCCGCAGTACTTGTATTTCGGCCCAATTTCTTCATGCATACTTATTTTTTTAATAAATTCTCCGATACACCGGTACAGATGCTGTTCATCTTTAAACACAGTTGCCAATTTAATCCCTCCTACCATTTATATTTTCTACGGTCTACTCTATTTAATTCCCTAACCGGGTTACTACCTATTATGACCCATTACCATCTTATTCAGGCCCGTATGATGGTATGAATAGTTTCCACATTATTTCCATAATTCCTGCCATAGATTAAATTTATTCTAGTACAACTCTTTAGTTAACTTAGATATATCATAAACCCGATCTTTAATCAACAGTTATAAATTATAGCTTTTAGGCAAAAGGAGTGTTATAATTTGCATATGAAGATAAAGCGTACCCTGATAATAATATTTTCCCTGGTGGTACTGGCCCTTTTAGCCGGCTATCTCCTGGATCTACCCTGGTTTTCCGCTCTTTGGGCATCTACTCCCGGGCCTCCCCCTCCCATCGAAGAGCCGGAGCCCCCGCCGGAACCGACCCCCGATATACGCACCGCCCGGTTGGTCGCGGCCGGCGATATAATAGTGCATTTAACCCAGGTCGAACAGGCCTTTGCCGGTGGTAGTTATGATTTTACCCCCAGTTTTAGCTTTATAACTCCTAGCCTGCAATCGGCCGATTTAACAGTAGGCAATTTTGAGACCGTCCTAGCCGGTCCCGAGCGGGGTTATAGCGGTTATCCCGCCTTTAATACCCCGGATGAACTGGCGCAAAATCTAAAACAGGCCGGGTTTGATCTCCTCTCTACCGCCAATAACCATAGCCTGGATATGGGCATTAATGGCCTATTTAGAACGATTGACTGTTTGGAAGAGGCCGGCCTGGTCACCTTCGGCACCTACCGCCAGCCGGAGGAGCGCACGCCCCTGCTGGTGGAGGTAAACGGTATTAATCTATTTTTTACCGCCTATACGGAGTCGACCAACGGTATTCCGGTGCCCGACGGGTACGATTACGCCATTAATTATATCCCAAATTTTAATATCCTGGATCCGATTATCAATGAGATAACCGTCGCCCGGGAAAAGGGGGCCGATCTGGTGATTGTTTACATGCACTGGGGCCACGAATACCACGTGCAACCTACCGATTTTCACCGGGACCTGGCCCGGCAGCTGGCTATAGCCGGGGCCGATATGATTATTGGTGGCCATCCACATGTAATGCAACCCCTGGAGTGGATCACCGTGGAGACGGATGACGGACCACCGCGGCAAGTGCTGGTCGCCTACTCCTTGGGCAATTTTATCTCCAACCAGTTCCACTGGGTCCCTTACATTCCAACCCCCAAGGTCCAGTACGGCCTGCTGCTGGATGTGGAGATTTCCAAGGATATGGAGAGCGGCCTAACCCGGCTTAGCCGGGCCGACTATGATATCACCTGGGTTCACCGCAACTGGCGCCACCGGATACTGCCTCTCTCAGAGGTCCTTTCCTCCACTGCGCTGGACCAGTATAATCTTACCGAAGAGGAGCTGAGGGCCATCAAGGCCGAATACGACTGCCTTCGCGAGGAGATATTAGAGAAGTATAATTTTAGCGATTAACCGCAGTCGGAATTAATGAACCGGAGAAGATGATATTGAAAATAGCATTTTTTACCGATAGTTTTCGACCCTATACCAGTGGCGTCGTTCGTTCAATTGAACTGTTCGCCCGGGAGTTTACAGCCCGGGGCCACGAGGTCTTTATATTCGGTCCCGATTACCCCCTTCTTCACTGTCCTCCCGAAAAAAAAGTATTCCGCTTTATCTCTATTCCTGCCCCCACCATGCCCGACTTTGCTTTACCGATCCCTATTTCAATTAATTTAGGACCCACTATTCGCCGGATTGGACTGGATATTATTCATGTCCATTCACCTTTTCTATTGGGCCGGCTGGGTGCTCGGGCTGCCCGGCGCTATAAACTGCCCCTGGTATTTACCTTCCACACCCTCTACGATCAATATGTCCATTACCTTCCCCTCGGTGAGGAACCGGCCCGGCGCCTGGTTCGTTCAATCAGCCGGGATTTTTGCAACAAATACTGCCGCCTGGTGATTTCCCCCTCCCGAACGGTTGCAAACCACCTTCGTACCTTGGGCGTCAAGGTACCGGTACGGACCATTCCGACCGGAGTAGATCTTAATGAATTTAGCAATGCTGATCCCCGGTGGTTAAAAGAGAGCTACAACCTGGATAATAGAAGTAGAGTCCTATTATTTGTAGGCCGCCTGGGAAAAGAGAAAAACGTGCCTTTTTTAATCAAGGCCTTTGCCCAAGCCGCCCGCACGGTTCCTAATATTCACCTGGTCCTGGTCGGCAAAGGGCCGTTGAAGAGCCAGCTCCGCCAGCTGGTCCGGGAATTGGAGCTTGACGGCAAGGTGACTTTCACCGGAATGCTCAACAGGAAAAAGGTAGCCCACTGCTATGCGGGAGCGGATCTATTTGTTTTTCCATCGGTTACCGAGACCCAGGGGCTGGTTATCGGCGAGGCAAAAACCCGGGGATTGCCAACCATAGCGGTAAAAGCTTTCGGCGCAGCCGAGATGGTGAAACACATGGAGGATGGGCTATTAACCGGTCCCTCGATTAACTCCTTCGCCGAAGCGATAATTCAATTGTTGCAAGAAGATCATCTCTATCAAAAGATGCGTAAAAAGGCCCGCGAAAACGCCACCCTTTACTCCTCCTCCCACTTTGCTGGGCAGATGTTGGCCACCTACAAGGAACTCATCGCGAACCCGGTTTAATCTACTCCCAGGGTTAATTTAACCAAAGCTGTTTCGTCCGTTCGGTAATCGGCCGGTGATAGAACAAAAGTATGGCCGGAATCAACAGAAACAGTAGACGCCCGAAGATCGTGTTGGCAAATAAGATCAGTGCGCCCAGCCAGCGGTTCCTACCGCTATA
This sequence comes from Bacillota bacterium, assembly GCA_012799185.1. Classification (GTDB taxonomy): domain Bacteria; phylum Bacillota; class Dethiobacteria; order DTU022; family DTU022; genus JAAZLS01. Next base: position 37,564 of record JAAZLS010000009.1, read on the forward strand.
AATACCCCGGATTGCCTCCCTGTCCACGGTTTTAATCATGGCCCCGGTTTCGGACAGGGGGGGGTAATTGTCGATATCGACCCGGTATAACCCCTTCTCTATACCGATCACCCGCTCCACATAGGTAACATAGTGTTCCTCGAATAAAATGATCTGGCCAACTTCAACCTTGTCGTCGGGTTCAATCTGTTTAAAATAAACCAGATCATTGAGCATGATTTCCGGCTCCATGGTAGAAGACTTAAATATATAGGGAATTGTTCCCCGGAAGGAGACCTCCCTTCCCAGGGTAGAGGCATTAATCGCTAGAATTACCAGATTAAAAGAGAGGGCGGCCAGGATGAAGAGAATCAAGAACGAAACAGAGGCAACATCGAATATTTTGCGACGACGGGCCTGTCTCTTTCCATTGCCCAAGGCTCTCCCCCGCCCAGTTTTGGGGTCGATCAATACCACCCGCTCCCCGGGTGTTAGTATCCCATCATAACCGGTATCGGGTAGATAGTAGTACTTGGATATATTGCGGGCCATGACTATACAGACCAGGATAAATACAGAGACAATTGCCGCTGCTGCCGGTAGAAACGGTGAGCGACCGATATCAAATAGGTTGTAGAGATTTTGCATTGCGACCCGGTTTGACAGGATCGAATAATAGCCCAATTTTATTTTTAGTATTATTAATAGGATAAAGGAGAAGGCAATAAAATAGCGGGCACCGGTTATGGACTTAACAAAAGTTGAGAGGGTCATGGAGATAATAATCATAATAATGAGATCAATCAACCCGGCTAGGTACAGGGAGGGAAAATAGGCCGGGATCAGGCTATATTTTAAGAAATATGTCATAAAGGCCGTGAAGAAAAAACCTATGGTGTAAACAAATATTGTTGATAGCAGCAAGGCGGTCAACTTGGAAAAGATCATGGTTAGCGGATTATAGCCCATCTTAACCAAGAGGTACCAGGAGTTTTGCTTTATCTCATAAAAAAAGAGGGAGTCATAGTTCAAAATATAGTAAAAGATATTTAAAACCAGGGCCACGTGGATATAGATATAGAGGGTTGAAAAATAGCTAGGCTGCATAATTTGCGGGATCGCCTCCAGGAGCACACTCTCCCTCAGCGGTTGAGCAGCAAAGAAAACTGCGAAGGAGATAAGACCTAAAAAGAGAGCAAAGACCACCCTTTGCTTGCTACTGACTATATTTTCCGTATAGCCCTGGCGCAGCTCTTTACTAAAATAGCTGTGCTTATAAATCATATTGCCGGTCAATCTCCTCGTAGGCATTTTGAACCGTTTTCGGGTTTACCTTCATGGACCGGGGTGCGAAACCGCTCCTGATAATATTTTCATAAATTAAATGGGGATCAGTATTATCCTCACCGGGTTCACTAATAAGCAGGCGCCGGCCCTTTAATGTAAAATGGAGTTCGGGCAGCCGGGGAGCAAGCCGCTCCATAATTTGAGGGGCCTCCGGATCTTCGATTATAAGTAGGATCTTGTCATAGGTCAGGCGCAGCTCCTCTACCGTTCCTTGGTAGATCATTCTTCCTTCCGCTACGTAAGCCGTGTGGCTGCAGCTTTTTTCAATTAACCGACAATCTTTGCTGCCCATAATAAGGGTCTTCCCTCGCTCCTTAATCAGAGCGGCAATATGGGCGATCGCTGTAGAGAGCATCCTGTTAAACCGGTATTCGGGAACATTAAAGACAATCATCACGCTCTCCGAATAGGCGGTAACCAGCAAGGTGACTACTACCTTTTCCTCCCTGGTTAGTCGCGCGATCGGGGTTAGAGAAATAGGCCCCAAGCCAATCGACAACAGCAGCTCGAAAATCTGTTCCTGCCGGTAAACTGCGCCGCTACCCCTTTTAGCAGTGGCAAACATGAGAAATTCCAACACATTCATATTATCATAAAGCATGGTCGGACCGCAGATATAGAAAACATGTTCCAAGATCACCCGCTTATTGCGCATCATACCCCGCTCGACCAGGATACAGCGGCCGGCGTGATAAGGTTTAATATTGGCCATTACCTCTAGCAATAGCTTGATTTCCAAAAGGGAGCGCCCATAGATACCCCATGATTCCGGCCTTTTAATCACCAGGTTAATATTTTCCAGAACCCGCCGCGGCCGCTCTCCCCGGGTATGATAATGTTCGATCGAAGAGAGCCCCTCCATAAAGACCACCGTCTCCACGGTATTGAAGCCCGGCTCTAACTGTCTTCTTACCGTCCGCTTCATCTCTATTGCCCCGCTATTTTTTTATTAAGTAAATGGCATTTTCCATAAAAGTACAGCAATTACCCGGTCGGGGGTAAGCAGTTCCAGGTCCGGGGAGCTGATCGGATTATCCCCCTTGGTCCGATAGCTGACAGTGCCATCGTCAGCAACTATAACCTCAATAATCCGGTGGGTAATAGTTAAACCGGACTCGTTCCTAAAGGTAACAATCTCATTTTCCTTAAGTCTAGACGCATCCTTAGGCTTACGGGATAGGATCACCGCCCCCACGGGCAGAGTGGGCTCCATGCTCCCCGATTCAATCATGTAGAGCTGGTATCCCAAGAGATCGGGGGTTTTCCCCCGGCTTTTTGCCACCTGGATCGAGACCAGTGCCGCCAGCATTAAAACAATTACAATCGAAAAAAATACCCGCCCGGTAACCCTGGCCAACCGCGATCTCTCTTTTTTCCGCCGGCCTCGTCTCCCCTTAGCGCGGAATATAGCCTGGCGCATGGCCTCGATCTGTTCCGGGGTAGTATACTTTGGGTCCTGCATGGCCCCAGGCCCCTCCTCCATCCTTCCTATCTCCCATCTATATTACCATAATTACGAAGCACCGGGGACGGTCCTTTTTGCTTCATAAGCACCGGGGACGGTCCTTTTTGCTTCATTAAAAGAGGTAGCCCACCCTTTAGGGTGGGCGGGTGTCGCAAATAGATGGTGTCGGCAAGGTTAATCCCCTAGGATCCAGGAATTTAGTCTTCGTCTGTAGCTTCTTGTTGGGTGCCGGTTACCGATACGGTAACTGCGCTGCCGTAGTCGGCTCCGGCGTACTGTGCATCCTCACTCATAGTTTGCCCTTCAGGTATTTCATCGGTTCCAAGGGGCCACTCAATCTTTACATTGTAGGTTTTTTCCTGGCCAGTTTCAGCCAACGGGAACTCGTCGGTAAATTTGCCGTCGTCATCCAGATTTATGCTTTGGTCCTCCTCATCAGTTACTGAAACAACCAGGGGTTCTATAGCATCTTTTCCCTCAGCTGCAGCAAGGGTAACTGCAAACTCCAGATCCATGGCGGTTTCGCTAACCAGGGCCTCCTCATAGTTCTTTACACTAAATTTCCATTCAACAGTGTCACCGGGGGCGATTTTAATATTCTCCTCAAAAGTATTTGTCTCACCCGGCTTTAGGATAAACTCCTTGGCCACCACGCTGCCCGCGGCCAAGTCATCAATGGTAATCGAGTACGCGGAAAGGGTGCCGGCAATAAGCGAGGTTGTTATTAACAACACCAGGGCCACAATCAAAAGTGTTCTTTTCATTTTCTTTCTTCCTCCTTGTTATTCCAACTAGATTTATTAAACTCACAAGTCAAACTAACAGTCTTCCCGTTTACCCAGACATCTTTAATCGGTTCTGTTCCTGTTCCGGTCGCCCAACCACCGAAGGATATACTCCCACCCGGTGAAATATTTTTATTATAGTTTATTGGATAATAGTATCTATAGGTGCCGGTAGGCAAATTGTCGTGATCCTCTCTGGCCCCAGCCCATATAGCCGTTATTTGATCATTGTCTAATCTAAAGTTGATCTCCCATCCTTCGATCGTTTCTTCCATATTATTCGTAATGGTAATCTGAAATTCAAAGTTGCCATCACCCCATACCCGGGTAGCCTCATATAGTACATGGATACCGTCTTGCGGCACTTCAGGATCGGGGATATCAAAAGGTAGCTGGGAGGCGATGGCGCTGACCCGGATCGTGTTTCCAAGACCTTCTGGACCATTAAGATAATCGTTATTGCTCCCGTCGGGCCAGTGAATCTCTACCGTATAATCGCACTCTTGCCCTATTGCTGCAAAGAGAAATTCTCCATAAAGGTCAAAGGTCCCGGTACCGGTAACGGAATCGAGAACTTTACCTTCGGCATCCTTTACGCTGACGATTAAAGATTCGATGGCACTTTTGCCTTCGGTGGGGGTAACGTGAAAGGTCAACTTATAATAGAGGTCAGTTTCGGTGACAAGGTTTCCATCATGGTTTTTTACTTTAAACGGCCAGTTAATGGTCTCGGCAGGCCCGATCGGTTCGTTCATGGCGAAGGAGTCGGTACCATCACCTAAAAAGATAAATTCTTTCGCTACCGTAGAGCCGTCAGCCAGATCAACGGTAGCCGAATAGGAGGCCAGGGTCCCGGCCAGGATGGACCCGGCGATTAACAAGACCAACAGTAAAATAAGTAATAATCTTTTCATTGCGCCACCTTATTTTTATAAAAAAATTGCCACCTAAAACATGTAGTGTCAACTGGCTATCTCAATTCCCTCCAGGGAACCGGACCCTTTAGTTTTGCGCCGTGGACTCGCGCCCACGTTGCCTTTCACTCGAGGAATTTTATTTTATTGATACAATAGTATTGCATAAAATTCCTACCGTGTCAACGCTAGAATTAATTATTGGAAGATTCGCCCGGCTTATCGGCCCTTGGCCAGGAGCAGGCGATCCTGCTGTAGCTCCTCTCCGCTGGCTTCATAGAACATATCTACCAGGTCGCTAACGGTCAGGTTCTTCCGATCGGGGCCGGAAACATCTAGAATAATTTTTCCTTCATGCATCATAATCGTCCGGTGGCCCATTTTAAGGGCTTGTTCCATATTGTGGGTGACCATCAGGGTGGTGATCCCCTGGTTTTCGATTAGCTTTTCGGTTAGCTCCAAGACCGTGTTGGCGGTTTTAGGATCTAGGGAGGCGGTATGTTCATCCAGCAAAGCCAGCTTAGGTTCCTTCAGGGTGGTCATCAGCAAGGCCAGGGCCTGTCTCTGTCCCCCCGAGAGCAACTTGACCGGTGAGTTTAATCTTTCCTCAAGCCCCAACTGAAGGCTTAACAGCCGCTCTTGGAAAAAAACCCGGTTAGAGTCGGCAATAGCCCAGCGCAGCCGACGCTTATCTCCCCGGCGAAGGGCCAGGGCCAAATTTTCCTCTACAGTTAGGGAGGCAGCGGTACCCACCATCGGATCTTGAAATACGTGACAAATAGAGGCCGCCCTCCTGTAATCAGGGAGGCGGGTTACCTCCTCACCGTTTAAACTAACCGTCCCTTCCTCTGCTTGGTAGATACCGGCAATGCATTTCAACAGTGTTGATTTACCGGCCCCGTTACCGCCAATAATAGTGGTGAACTGCCCTTTTTCCAGGGAGAGGCTAACCCTATCCAGGGCCACCCTTTCATTTATGCTTCCTGGGTAAAAAATTTTAGTTAACGATTTTACATTTAACATTACTTGAAACCTCGCTCTTAATAATGGCTACGCTGATAGCCTCTTGCTACCGGCATTGGCCTGGAATTTTTTACTTAGCTCAGGGGCAATCAATGCCAGCGTAACCAGAAGGGCAGTAAACAGGCGTAAATCCGTATGTTCGATAAAACCCAACCTTAACACGAGGGCAATCGCCAGCCGATAGACTACGGAACCAAAGACAACCGCTACTACTTTTCCCAGGATTGATTTAACCCCAAAGAGGACCTCGCCGATGATTACCGAGGCCAGGCCGACAATAATGGTCCCGATTCCCATATTCACATCGGCAAAACCCTGGTACTGGGCAATCATCGCCCCGGAGAGGGCGACCAGGGCATTGGAGAGGCTTAATCCTAAGATCTTCATGTTATCGGTGTTCACGCCCTGGCTGCGCATCATAATCTCATTGTCACCGGTGGCCCGTACCGCCAGCCCACTTTCAGTATGGAGGAAACTATAAAGTAATAACACCAGGATTACCACTACGACACCGGCAGCAAGATATTCACCGGTGCGGGCGGATAGGCCGCCTAAACTAAAGTAATCGTAAACCGTTGTTGCCCGAAGCAGGGAGATGTTGGGGCTATTCATGATCCGCAAGTTAATCGAATAGAGACCGATCGAGGTTAATATACCTGAAAGCAACGGCGTAATTGAAAACTTGGTATGGAGGATACCGGTAATTAAACCGGCTACCGCCCCCAACAAGGGTGCGACCAGGGTAGCTAGAAAAGGGTTGGTCCCGGTGGCAATTAAAGAAGCGGTGATGGCTGCCCCCAGGGGCAGGCTGCCATCAACCGTCAAATCAGCATAATTTAAAACACGGAAAGTTAAAAAAACCCCTAAAACCATGATTGCATACAGCAATCCTAATAATATGGCTCCATGTATTACCACTGCGGACACCGGTGCACCCCCTGCTAAAATATCGCCAGCACGGGGCAGCCCGTATAAACCTCCAGCGGGTCTACCCCGTGGGAAAAGGTAATGTTAAATCATACGGTTTTTACTATTCTCTAAAAGTTTCCGCCCGATCCAGCAACGACTGGGGAAGTTCCAGTCCCAGCCTTTCGGCGGCGGTTATATTAACCAGGTCTACAAAATTATCTTGACCCTCAATCGGCATGGTGGCCGGTTCGGCCTCACCGCGAAGGATCTTGGCAGCCATTATGCCGGTCTGGTACCCCAGCTGGTAGTAATCGATACCGGCAACGGTAGCCAGGGCTCCCGCTTTAACCGAGTTTTCTTCGCCGGTGATGACAATTATTTTTTCCTCTTCAGTTACTTTTAGAACCGACTCTATTGCCGCCACTACCGTGTTATCGGTGGGAATATAGATAGCATCGGCTTCGACCAGCGCCTCGGCCGCCGCCAGCACATCGTTCCCGGTGGGGGCCGCCTTCTCAACAAGAGTTAACCCTAATCTGGGCGCCTCCTCGCGGGCTAACTCTACCTGAAACACCGAGTTGGTTTCACCGGGATTATAGATAACTCCTACTGTTTTTGCCTCCGGGTTTATCTCCTTGATCAGAGCCAACTGATCCTCTACTGGGTTTAAATCGGTAGTGCCAGAGACATTGCCCCCCGGTTCTTGGGGGTCCATCACGCCCACATCCTCCGGATTAGTAACCGCCGTGATTAGGATTGGAATCTCCTGGGTAGCTTGGGCCGCCGCCTGGGCTGCCGGGGTAGCGATAGCTAAAATCACATCAACCTCATCCGCCACAAACCCATCGGCAATCGAACGGGCGGTTGCCTGCTCCCCTTCGGCGCATTTATAACTTATATTTAAATTGGTCCCCTCTTTAAATCCTTCATCCGCCAAGGCATCGATAAAGCCCTCTTTGGCCTGGTCCAGCGCTTCGTGCCGGATGATCTGAACAATGCCAACATTGTAAACTACCTCTTCGCCCTCCCCGTTCCCGCTGTCACCTTCCGGTTCGGCCGGTGAACATCCCAGTAGACCAAACAACATGACCCCGATTAACAATAGTAATGATAACTTTAATATATTTTTACTCAATTCCTATCCTCGCTTTCTTGCTAAAAAACAAAAACCCTTTTTAAAGGGGGTAAAGCCATCTCCCTACCTTGCTACCGTCCTACAGAGATATGAGGATATAATTTTACACGGAATTTTCTCTCCTTTCCTACCATTCTACCTGCCCTTCCAAATTACAAAGTTATTACAGGGCTTAAAACAATTTTATAGATGCGGGCGGATAAAGTCAATAGTATTTGCTAATCCGCCTGTTTTAGCTTCCAGCATCAATATAGGCGACAGCCTGGAGAAACCTGGCTGAAACTTTCTCCGGGCCCAGTACCGCCATCATATCAAACAGTTCCGGCCCCATGGTACGACCGGATAGGGCCAGCCGGGAGAGAGGCATCAATTTTCCTATGGAGAGCTGTAACTCCTTGGCTATTTCCTTATAGGCATTGGAGAAGGTGCTTGGCTCCGGATCGGAGAGGGTCTTCATCTTGGCAGCCAGGGCACGTAAAATTTGCCCGGCCCCCTCCCTCCGAAAATGTTTCTTTACTCCCTTCGGATCGTAGTCAAAATGGTTATTGTAGAAATAACTGGAGGCTCGGGTTAAATCCAGCAGATTTTTCTCTCTCTGCCGGACCAGCTCCACCACCTGCTCCAGGTACCCCATTTGTTCTGAATTAAGGGGGGGATTTACCAGTCCTTCCGCTTCAAAGAAAGGGATAGCCAGGGCAACGATGCGATCCAGCGCCCCTTCCCGCAGGTAATGACCGTTCATCCAGGTAAGTTTAGCTGTATCGTAGACGGCGGCGGTTTTATTGACCCGGTCCAACCTAAACTGGGCCGCTGCCTCCGCCATTGTAAAAAACTCCCGGTCACCCTCCGGAGCCCACCCGAGCAGAGTCATATAGTTGATTAATGCCTCCGGCAGGTAGCCCTCCTGGCGAAACTGTTCCACGGAGGTGGCGCCGTGCCGTTTACTGAGCTTACTGCGATCGGGAGCCAGGATCATCGGGACATGGGCATAATAGGGAAGGCTATAGCCCAGGGCCAGGGCACAAAGTTGCTGGCGGGGGGTATTGGAGAGATGTTCCTCTGCCCGGATTACATGGGTAATCTTCATCCGTTCATCATCGATGACGTTGGCAAAGTTATAGGTGGGCAAACCGTTCGATTTCATGATAATGAAATCATCCAGGTTACAGTTATCGAAGCGGACTTTACCCCGAATCTTGTCGGTGACCACGGTTTCCCCGTCCCGGGGGATTTTAAGCCGAATAACCGGTTTCCGTCCCTCCTGCTGAAAGCGTTTCAACCGGTCTGCAGTTAAATCGCGACATTTTTCCGGGTAGAGATAAGGCTTTTTCCGCCGGCGGGCCTCCTCCCGACCGGCTTTAAGTTCTTCCTCGCTACAGTAGCAGTAATAGGCTTTCCCTTCTGCAATCAGCCGCTCGGCCTCCTGCCGGTAACCCTCTAGGTATTCCGACTGCTTATAGGGCCCTTCATCCCAATCCAGGCCCAGCCAGCGGAGGGACTCCAGGAGACCCGTTGTAAACTCGGGACGGGAACGCTCCAGGTCGGTATCATCTATTCTTAAAACAAAAACCCCGCCGGTTGCCCGGGCATACAGGAGGTTAAAGAGGGCAGTCCGGGCTCCCCCGATATGTAACTCGCCGGTAGGGCTGGGGGCAAATCTTACTCTTACGTTTGACAAAATAACCCACTCCTACTTGTGTACTTGTAATAGTCACACCTAGTAATATATCATAACCGAAATAGCGATTCTATGATTATTCCTTAAGTACGGTTAGCAGATCGCCGAGAACGAGGGATGTGTTTTCCCTTATCACTACCGCCGCCTCCCGATCAAAGGGAGTAGGCTGTAGGTTAATAATGGCCAGCTTTTGGGCCAGGCGAGGCAGGCCGGCCACCGGGTAGACACTGAGGCTGGTTCCCGCCGCAATCATCAGGTCACAGCCGGCCCGCAGGGCCTGCTCAGCCTCGAAGTACGAGTCGGCCATGGAGTCGCCAAATAGTACGACATCGGGGCGGAGCATCTCCCGGCAGGTACAGCGGGGAGGGATCTCTTTGGCAGCAAGCTTATCGAGAAGATCTTGAAATGAATAACTGGCTCCACAACCGGTGCAACTGGCGGTCCGCAGATGGCCATGCACCTCCCAGATCCGCTTTGAACCGGCTTTAACATGGAGTCCATCGATATTTTGTGTAATTAAGCCATTAAGAAAGCCTAACTTTTCCATTTCAGCCAGGGCATAGTGACCGGGGTTAGGCCGGGCAGAAATTAAATTCTTGAAACGGGCGAAGCCCAGCTTGTAAAAAGAAACCGGGTCGCTATAGAGCACCTCTGCGGTTGAATATTTAGTCGGGTCTACCTTTTCCCATAGCCCGGTGCCGGGACTGCGAAAATCGGGGATCCCACTATCGGTACTGCACCCCGCCCCGGTTAAAGCATATACCCGGGTACTGCGTTGAACCAGTGTAGCTAGCTCCATAATTTTATCCCGGTATCCCTTTCGTTCCGCTGAACTCACTCTAGGTTCACCTCAGATCAACTTCTAAATAAACCAGTTTCTATATAGACCGGGGCAAACCCTTCTTCATCCCGGTTGAGCCCCGTTCAATAGCTGCCCCACTGTCATTTAAAGCAAAAAGAAGGCCGGCAGCGCCGGCTTTGAAGACAGTAATTGTAACAATTTTTAACGTTATAAATATTTATCCCAACAGGGACAGGAGTATACCGGCGGCGACAGCCGAGCCGATTACACCAGCCACATTGGGACCCATGGCATGCATCAAGAGATAGTTCCGTGGGTTGGCCTCTTTACCTACGGTCTGAGAGACCCGGGCTGCCATCGGAACCGCCGATACACCGGCCGAGCCAATTAAGGGGTTGATTTTACCGCCGCTAACGGCATAAAGCAGCTTGCCCATTAAAACCCCTCCGGCTGTACCAACGGCGAAGGCGGCCAATCCTAACATAATGATTAAAATTGTATCCACCGTTAGGAAGTATTCGGCGGTCGCTTTGGCTCCAACAGCTACCCCTAAAAAGATTACTACGATGTTATTTAATTCGTTCTGGGCGGCATCGCTTAACCGCTTGGTCACACCGCACTCGCGGAGCAGGTTCCCAAACATCAGCATTCCCAACAGGGGCATCGCCGAGGGAACCAGCATCCCGGTAATAACCAGGACCACGATCGGAAAGATAATCTTCTCGGTCTTGGAGACCGGTCTTAACTGCTCCATTACCACCTCGCGCTCTCTCTTGGTTGTAAGCAGTTTCATGATCGGTGGTTGAATGATCGGCACCAGGGCCATATAGGAGTAGGCGGCAATAGCCACAGACCCTAACAGCTCCGGGGCCAACTTACTGGTTAGAAAGATGGCGGTTGGCCCGTCGGCACCGCCGATGATTCCGATGGAACCGGCCTGGGCGGGGGTAAAGTTCAGGTAGAGGGCACCGAGAAATGTAATAAATATTCCCAACTGGGCGGCTGCCCCCAAAAGAAGCGTTACCGGGTTAGCAATCAGGGGACCAAAATCGGTCATCGCACCGATACCTAAGAAGATCAGCGGTGGGAAGATCCCCAGCTCCACACCTTGGGAAATATAATAGAGTAAGCCCCCAATCTGCCCGTCCCCCGGTACCTCCAGCAGACCTCCCAGGGGGAGGTTGACCATCAGCATCCCGAAGGCGATCGGGACCATCAGCAGGGGCTCATATTTTTTAACGATCCCCAGATAAAGTAATACAAACGCAATAACAACCATAATACCTTCATACAAGGTAATATTATAATAACCGGTAGATTGAATGAATTCCGTAATCAGGTTTAGCAACAGTCATTCCTCCTTTACACAAATGGTGGGATGCATAAGTTTTAATGACAAGTTATGCAATGTAAACCAGGGCATCACCTGTGTTTACCGAATCCCCACCGGTGACTGTTACTTTGGTTACGGTTCCCCCTACCGGAGAAGTGATTTCATTCTCCATTTTCATTGCTTCCAGGATTAAAAGCACATCTCCCTCTGCCACCTGGTCGCCCGGTTTTACCGTCACCTCTATTACCGAACCCGGCATCGGTGCGGGGACCGCCGTCCCATCGCCCCCAACGGGAGCAGCTTCCTCCACCGGTTGGGCCGGTGGTGCTGTAACGGGAGCACTTTTAACTGTTTTTTCTACTGCCGCCGGTGCGGCCTGGGTTCTGCCGGCCACCGCCGGTGTAGTCGCCGTCCCCTGCTCCGAAATCTCTTCCACTGATACATCATAGGTTTGTCCTTCTACAGTTACTTTAAACTTCCGCATGATTTCCTCTCCTTCTTAATGCTGCTAATTTTAGTGCCCCAGTCATAAGTTCCTTCCTTCCGGTCAATAGCCAGGCTTTACCGGTATGGCCGGCTGCCAATGAAGGGGTTATACTTATTTTAAAAGGCTGTTTCGCCGGTTCATCCAACAACAGGGAGCTGATAGAGCCTACTATGGCTGCTACAATCCTCCCCTCTATTTTTGAGGGGGAAGTTTCAACCGATACTACCGGTTTAGTAGTAACTATTGCCCCCGGTTCAGGTGTATTTTTTTTTTGTCGATCAAAGGCTCTTCCGAATATATTTAATAATAAATATAGAGCGATAAGAGCCGTAAGCGTAACTCCAAAGCCTAAAGTGACTACCTGAAATGCTATCGCCGACCTATCCACAACGTGCACTCCTCTTCTATAAATTATTATGATCCAAACACTTAATATTGTATCATATTATATTTGTTTAGTAAGGGGATAAACTATTGTATATACGTAACAAATAGAGAGCATGGACCCTATTAATATACCACATATAAACCGGTTCAGATTTGGAATATCTGCTAAAAGTCGCCCCTATAGACCGGATAGCCCCTTAAGTTGTTGTAAGTATTTGTAACCGACAGCGGTATAGCCGGGATGACTGATCTTACTTTTAGGGTCACCATGGAAATCGGAACCACCAGTAATAACCAACCGATGTTTTTTAGCTAACCGAAGAAAATACTCCTGTTCTGATCGGCTATGATGGGGATAGAAAACCTCCAGGCCCTTTATTCCCAGGGATAACAACGCTTCGATTGGAATGCTTTTAATTAACCCGGGGTGGGCTAAAACACTGGTCGCCGCGGACCGGTGGAGAATAGAGAGCACTTTTTCAGCCGAATAAAGGTTACGGGGAAAATAGGCGGTACTGTTTTCGCCCAGGTACCGCTCAAAAGCCTCCCGAATACTGGCCACGATGCCCTTCTTTAGTAGTAACCGAGCAAAATGCAAACGACCGGGGGAGGCCGGGTATGACTCCCGGAGAATCTCTTCCCGGTCCAGGTTTATTCCCAACTGTTTCAGGCGATCCGAGATTTTACGGGCCCGCCGAAACCGTTCCCTTTTCATTAATTTTAAAAACAGGGGTAGATGACCCCGGGAGGAGGGATAGTAGCCAAGTAGATGGACCTCTTCTCCCCGGTAGATAGCGCTTACCTCCACCCCCGGTACTACCTCAATTCCTAATCGCCGCCCGGCTGTTATCGCCTCCGGGATACCATCCATCGTATCATGGTCGGTGATCGCTATCGCCCTTAAACCTTGCCCGGCCGCCATGGATACAACCTTTTCCGGTGGGTAATAGCCATCGGAAAAGTTAGTGTGAGTATGAAAATCAACAATCCATTCTTCCTGATTATTCATTAAGACAGGCCCCAATCAGCCGCCGCAGATTTTCACCAGCGATAAGGTCGATTTCAGTAGAGGTAAACCCTCGGTCATAGAGGGCTGCAATTAGTTTACCATAGCAGGAGGCATCCGGTATCTCCTCTACCGGGTATCTAATACCGTCAAAATCAGAGCCGATTGCTAAATGAGGGACCCCGACCACCCGGGCTAGGTGAACAAAATGATCTACTAGCTGATCCAGGCTGGCGACGGTCTCCCCAGAGATAAAGGGTGCATTAAAGGTTAATCCAATGACTCCGCCTTTCTCCGCCACTTTTTTTACCTGTTCATCACTCAGGTTTCGCGGGTGATCACAGAGTGCCTGAGAATTCGCATGGGATACCAGGGGGGGTAATGGCCAGAGGGCAAGGGCATCGTCAAAACATGAGGGTGACAGGTGGGCCAAATCAAGGATAACACCCAGGCTGGACATTTTCTCCAGGAGCTGCCGGCCCGCCCTAGTAAGCTTGCTACCGGTTATCGCCTCGCTTACGCCATCGGCAAACATATTGCGCTTATTCCAGGTTAGCGAAAGGGCGCGTACCCCTAGTTTAAAGAATAGCTCCAAGTTATCGGGACAGCCCTCCAGGGGTTCGGCCCCCTCTAGGGCCAGTAGGCAGGCGATCTTTTTTTCATGCGGCGCCTGCTTAAGATGGGCGACGCTTTCTACCGCCAGCAGGTCTTCCCGATTCTGTTCTAGAGTCTGATGGTAATAGCGGATATAGTCCATGGATTTTTGAAGGTGGGAGCCGGGTCGGCTGTAAGGTGCGGTACAGACCGCGAAAAATAAGAGGCCAACCTTACCGGACCGGAGGCGGGGCAGATCGATATGGGCAGAAGCATTAAGCTGTTTAAAATCATAACCGGCCCTATCCATCCACCAGAGGGTATCACAATGGCTGTCGCCGATAATATGTTCCGTTAATAACTTACTCATACTATAATACTATCGCAAATTAGACAAAAAAGCACCCCCGTAGCTATTGCCGGAGGTGCAGGCCCAAGTACTGTTAATGACATACTACCATTTAACGAGGCTGTATAATTAATTTTATAGCGGTTCTCTCCTCACCATCGATCATGATATCCGTAAAAGCTGGAATACAGATAAGATCAATTCCTCCGGGAGCAACAAATCCCCTGGCGATAGCCACTGCTTTCACCGCTTGATTTAGAGCACCTGCACCGATTGTTTGTATCTCTGCTCCGCCCCGTTCACGCAATACTCCTGCTAAGGCACCGGCCACAGAATTCGGATTGGATTTTGCTGAAACCTTTAATATCTCCATCTACCAAATGTACCCCCTTAAAGATATTACATTGTTAAGGTCCGTATTTTAATCTCACAATTATAGGTTCGTCTTTTAATCTTACATTCCTGCCCAAATTGTGCCATATTAGTTATGTTTTGAAATATTCTATATCCGTTATGGGGGCTACTACTTATTTAGCACATATACCTTTCCTTCTTCGCGAAATGCAAATAATGTTTTTACCTTTTTTTCCCCTTGGATTAACAAATATTCCAGGTAGTCGTCTTCAGGCCGGGAATCCACAAGAAAATCCAGGGGCTCCTTACGGTAGTCATCGACTAGATCGGCGCCAAAATTGTCTGTAATCACGCTGCTGACCAGGTTTACCTCCTCCCGGGTTAAAGGATCCTTGGCGAAATAGAGATCCAGCCGGGTTAGCCCCTGGTAGTAATCCTTGCAAAATTTAATCCCTGACGCCTCTGTTTTTAAAAAATGACAATAACTATTCCAGATCTCTACCATCCTTTTACAAAACTGGCGATAGCGATCGACTGTTATCTTATCTTTAATCATAAAGCTAAAACAGTAGGATAAGGTATCCAGGTCGTAGTTAATAGTAAATATTTCTGGGTGATCTAGTAAAAAGCTTGCGACCAAGTTTATTTGGTATGTATCTTCAAAAGTTGCCTCTTTCAATTTGTTCCCCCCACCTAAATAGTAAACTTAAGTTCCATGGATGGTTCAAAAATACCTTCTTTTTAATATGTAAAAAAAAGTGCCCGAAGGCACTTTTTTGCTGTTTCCCATGATCAAACGGCCGAAATTGCCTGTTTTTACTTGGCATAACTCACAGCCCGGGTTTCGCGGATTACTGTTACTTTAATCTGTCCGGGGTATTCCAGTTCTCTTTCAATTTTCTTGACGATATCCCGGGCGACCTTCACCGAAGCATAGTCATCAATCCGCTCTGGTTTTACCATTATCCTAATTTCCCTCCCAGCCTGAATCGCATAGGCCTTGTCTACCCCTTCAAAGGAGTCGGCAATCTCTTCTAACTTCTCCAGCCGTTTTATATAAGACTCCAGGGTTTCCCGGCGGGCCCCCGGACGGGCGGCCGAGATAGCGTCAGCCGACTGGATTAATACTGCTTCTGGGGTTTGGAAATCAACATCGCCATGGTGGGCGGCGATCGCGTTAACAATTTCCGCCGACTCGCGGTATCTTTTTGCCAGCTCGGCACCGGTTTGGGCGTGGGAACCCTCTACCTCGTGATCGACCGCCTTGCCAATATCGTGCAACAGACCGGCCCGCTTGGCAAAGTTAACATCTAACCCCAGCTCGGCGGCCATCACCGCGGCCAGATGGGCCACTTCAATTGAATGTTGTAATACATTTTGCCCATAACTGGTGCGAAAGCGAAGCTTACCCAGGCAGATTACTATCTCCGGGTGGATTCCATGGACACCGGTCTCGAAAATGGCCCGTTCCCCTTCTTCCCGGATCTGTATCTCCACCTCTTTTCGGGTTTTGGCAACAATCTCTTCGATCCGCGCCGGGTGGATACGGCCATCGCTAACCAATCGTTCCAGGGATATACGGGCAATTTCCCTACGCACCGGGTCAAATCCCGAGAGGATAACCGCCTCCGGTGTGTCATCGATGATTAAATCAATCCCGGTAAGGGTCTCCAGGGCCCGGATATTACGTCCCTCCCGTCCGATAATCCGTCCCTTCATTTCATCGTTGGGTAGGGATACTACCGATACGGTTGATTCAGAGACATGATCGGCGGCGCAACGCTGAATAGCCGTAGTAATGATTTCCCGGGCCTTTTTATCAGCCTCATTTTTAGCCCGTGTCTCTATCTCTTTTACCATTACAGCCATTTCATGGGTAATCTCGGATTCAATCCGCTGCAACAGTTGATCTTTCGCCTCGTCGGAGGTCATCCCCGATATCTGTTCCAGTAGGGATTGCTGTTTTTGATATAACTCCGCTAGATTAGCCTTAATCTTATTGTTTTCTTCCTCTATTTTCTTGAGATCTTCTTCCTTCTTCTCGATTTTAAGATTTTTTCTATCCATGCTTTCTTCTTTTTGCATTAACCGCCGTTCCATGCGCTGGAGCTCGGAGCGTCTTTCACGACTCTCCTTTTCAAGCTCGTTTCGAAGACGATGCATCTCTTCCTTGGCCTCCAGCGCTTTCTCCCTTTTAATTGCCTGGGCTTCACTTTCAGCCTGCTCAACAATTTTTCTGGCTGTCTCTTCAGCCGAAGCGGTGCGTACTTCTACCAGGTATTTCCTAAAAATATAGCCTAAGCCAACGCCGGCCAGCAGCGTAATGACAATAACTAGCACTTTGACACCCAAATTATCACCTCCTAATAAGTAAATCAAAAATGGAACAAAAAAAACTGTGTTTCAGGCACAGCTTAAAAGAGAAAGGATTACATTCGGGTATATCCCTTTATAGTATAATATTTCGATACAAGAGACAAAAGGGCATTCTTAATAAACGAATATAAATTGCAGATCTATCCATAGTGCCCGGCGATTTTAAGGCACCAGGTCCTTCTCTTTTAAGTTATAAATACAACTTAACCGGTCCCTTATTATTACTGCCAGAAAAATTAAATAGCAAACATTACTATTACCTGTCCCTATTTTAAACCATAGCCTTGTATTATGTCAATAAATATTGGCCTCGTCTCCCACTAGGTGTTGAACTGCCGATCACCGGCATCTCCTAAGCCGGGGACAATATATGCCAGCTCATTTAGATCTTGATCCAGTTCACAGGTATAAATCGTTATCTCCGGATGTTCCCGGTTTAAGCGCTTAACCCCGTCTACACTACAAATTATAAACGCCAATTTTACATTTTTGCAATTTTTCTCCTTAAGCATCTCTAGGCAATAGGAAGCTGTTCCACCGGTAGCCAACATGGGATCCAGGACAATAACTTGGGCATTGGACAGGTCAGGTAGCTTCTGGTAATAAAATACAGGATTGAAGGTATTTTCATCACGGTATAGACCCAGATGGCCCACTCGGGCGGTAGGGATAACTGTTAAAAAACCCTCTACCATCCCCAGGCCGGCCCTGAATACCGGCAGTAAAACAATCTTTTCCTGCAAGGTTTTGCCGGAATGACTTGCCAGGGGGGTCTCCACAACCTGTTCCCCCAGGGATAGATCGGCAGTTATTTCATAGGTCATCAAGATTGACAGCTCTTTTAGAAGTTCCCGAAACTGTTTGGGCTTGGTTCGCTTATCTCTCAAAAGGGTTGCCTTATGCTGGACCAGAGGATGGTTTATTATTTTAATGTTCACTTGGTGCTTGCTCCCTCCATCATATTTGTTAAAACGGTTTCCGTAAAATGTAAAAAGCAACTTGATGGTTCTATTAATGATAATATAACTTCGCTAAAGGGGCAATTTATATTTTAATCTAGCGAATAGATACGGTACAGGGGACCATGCGCCGGGTCCCGAAACTCCAACCTAACCTCGATCTGTTCTACTAGGACCTCCGGCCCTGTTAGAACTATCTCCAGGGCCAGTTTAGATAAAACATTTGGCCCCAGTTCGGGAAAATAGAGTTCAATAAAGCCAGGATCCGGCTGTTCACTTTCAAAATGTACCTTGTAGCGGCTCTCCTCCCCCAGCTCGACTAGTTCAACCAGGAACCGGGGGAAATTTTCTTGCAAGGACCCTATTATCTCTGCCGGGGAGGTAATAAAGCTGGATAGGCTCTCCAATTGTAGCCTTTCAACCCTCTCCCAGTTTTTTTTATCTCCTGCCTTTATATATAGAGTTTCATTTTTATATTGTACCTCCAGGCAGTGGGCGGGAATCGTCCCCCGGATTTCGGTCCAATTTTGAACTTTACCCTCGAATTTAAGCCGGTAACCGGGGGAATGTTCTTCAATCGCCAGGGGGTATTCAGCCCGATCCGACAGGTTCTCCCAGGCCTGGCTTAACAGCTCTGGGGCGGTTGGAAGCCGGACCTGAGGTTGTTTTAAAAATAAAAGGGCGGCAATGAATACTACTGCCGCCACCAGGCAGGCCAGGGCCAGTTGACCCGGGTTTCTGGTTTGTAATCTCCTCATTTAGTGCCGCCCCTAATTTTATTATCTTTTCAAATATATGCCCGGTTATCCAGGCATATTCTAATCCCGGTCATCTATTGCTGGTTAAATGTTAATAGCCGGGCCCTATCTCCTTTTATCTCCTTTAATCACCGCCCGTGGAACAAGCCGCGCCACCTTTTTAGTAAAATCAATCTCGGTAAAGGTATCGATTACTGCCTCAATATCTTTATAAGCCTGGGGAGCCTCATCTAAAAACGGCTTATGGCTCCGGCCTAGAAGAAGGATATCTTCCATTATACCTTTAAACTCGGAAACATTAATCTTACGGCGGGCTGCCCGGCGGGAAAGAACCCGTCCGGCGCCATGATTAACGGAGTAAAAAGTCTCGACGACCTTTTCCCCGGCTACTACCACATAAGAAGAGGTCCCCATGCTCCCCGGAATTAATATAGGATGACCGATCGGTTGGTAGGCCGGGGGGTTACCGGGGTGACCCGGTGGGAGTGCTCTTACCGCTCCCTTGCGATGAATTAAGGCCTCTCTACCGTTTACCGATTCAAACTTGGCGATATTATGGGCCACATCGTAAACCAAGCCCAGATCGTAATCCATATCTTTTCCTCCCAACACCGACGCAAAGGCCTTGCGTACATCGTCAGTAATCCACTGGCGGTTGCAAAATGCAAAATTTGCCGCGCAGGCCATGGCAGCTAGGTAACTCTCTCCCTGGGAGGATTTTATAGGAACCGCCGCCAACCCGGCGGTAGGTATATCGAGTTTCATTTTTTTAGCCGCACTGAGCATCTCCGCCGAATAATCGGTGCAGATCTGGTGACCAAAGCCCCGGCTTCCGGTATGGATTAAGACGGTCAGCATACCCTCCTCTAAATCTAGCAGCCCGGCGGCCTCCCGGTCAAAAATTTTGTCTACCCGCCCCAACTCAATAAAATGGTTACCAGCTCCAAGGGTTGAGAACTGATCTCCTCGCTGGATCGCCTTCTCACTGACTGCATTTAAATCGGCGCCTTTTAAAAAGCCCCCTTCTTCGATATAACTAGCATCCTCGGCACGACCAAAACCCAGCTCCAATAGATGGGGTACCCCCCGGTGAACCAGTTGGCGGAAATGCTGTTTGGCCAAGGAGGCATGCTTGCTTTTTTTACCTATCCCGCTGGGAACCCGCTCGACAATGGCATTTATTAATTTCCGTAAAACGGGCTTATCGAGAGAGTCGGCCTCGATATTAGTTCGAAGTAGTCGTACTCCACAATTAATATCCATCCCGACCGCACCGGCGGAGACCAGCCCTTGGGAGGAATCCATGGCCATGACTCCCCCGATAGGTAAACCAAAGCCGGTATGAATATCGGGCATTCCAACAACCGGGCTTAACACGCCGGTGAGCGAAGCACCGTCCATCAATTGTTGTAGGGATTCGGTTTCGGAAAAAGTCCGGTATAGTTCCCGGTTTAAATAAACTATTGCCTCCACTTTCATCGGGCCTTGCCGTGGTATTCGGTAACGGTTAGGACCCGCTTCTTTCAATAGGGTCAATAAGATCATTCCTCTCTTTTCTATAAACTAATGTACAGGGATACAGGCAGAATCGTGTCACCGATGATGACATGGCCGGCACAGTTCTTTCGATGGGGTGACGGTATTATATAAAGATGGGGGGGTGTAGCCTTACCGGGGGTTTAAGACAGGCGCTCTACAATTTTTTTTAGTTCCGGTAAAAAGGCATTATTCGTCAAATTAAAATGAACCGGAGTAATAGAGATATAACCATCCCGATCGGCCTGTACATCGGTGCCCTCTATCCCCTTCTCCTCCACCAGTTCGCCAGCCAGCCAGTAATAGACCCGCCCCCGGGGGTCGGTTCTCCGCTCAAAGGCGTTACGGTATTTTCTGCGACCCAGGGTTGTCGCCCGGGCACCTTTTACCCGACGGTTACCCGGAACATTGATATTAAACAGGGTCCCCGAGGGAAATTCGGTATGTAAAACATGGGGGAGCAGGCGGCGGACGAAATCGGCAGCATAGGAAAAATCATCGCCGTTACTAAGCGATACCGCCACAGCCGGTACGCCTAGAATTATCCCTTCGACCGCAGCCGATACCGTACCCGAATATAAGACATCGGTGCCTAGGTTTGAACCGTTATTAATACCTGATATTACCAGCCGGGGTTTTTCGGAGAGAATTGCCTCAACGGCCAACTTAACACAGTCGGAAGGGGTGCCGTTAACAGACCAGCCCTCTAGCCCCGGGTTATGTAGAAATCGTACTTTTTCCGCTCTTAACGGGCGGTGCATCGTTATAGCATGTCCCACGGCGCTCTGTTCGTGGTTGGGGGCTACTACCAGGAGCTCGTACCGGAGACCTTTGGGAGGCGGGAATAGCGCCTGGCATAGCATCTGGATCCCCTCGGCATGAATGCCATCATCGTTGGTAATTAAAATTGTTTCCTTCATGTAAACCTCCTGCATTATCCCGGCCCTTCTTCCCCGTTAACCGGTAAGCCCGCCGGGAAGCCTCATAGATGATCCGCTCTTCGTCCAGTGTGGTAAGGGAGCCGTTGTCAACCAGGATCTGCCCGTCAACCATGACCAGCGAAACATCGGCGGCAGCGGCAGAATAGACCAGGTGGGCCGAGGGATCAAAAATTGGATTGAGGTGGGGTAGATCCCCCTTCAGGCCGATCAGATCCGCCCGGTAGCCCACCTTTAGTTTACCCAGGCGGGGAAGTCTCAGCACCTCCGCCCCGTTGGTCGTAGCCATTTTTAAAGCCGCCCTAGCCGGTATTACCGTTGGATCCTGGTGGATTCCTTTCGGTAGCAACGCGGCCAGGAATATCTCCTCCCATAGATCCAGATTATTGTTACTGCCGGCACCGTCGGTACCTAAAGAAACTTTAACTCCCGCCTTCAGGAGTTCGTTCAGGGGAGCAATACCGCTGCCCAGCTTTAGGTTGCTCCCAGGGTTATGGGCTACCCCTACGCCCTGCTGGGCCAGGATCGAGATATCACGGTCACTTAGGTGTACACAATGAGCTGCAATCACCTCAAATTGAAATAGCCCGACATGTTCCATCAACTCTACCGGAGAGAGTCCATATTTTTGGCGGCACCGCTCCACCTCCCCCGCGGTCTCTGCAAGATGGATCTGTAGCGGGCGACCAGTTCGAGCGGCTATAGCCATAACCTTTTTTAGAAATCCCGGGGGGCAGGTATAGGGGGCATGGGGTCCCAGCGAGGTGTTAATCCGGCCGTTCTCTTTGCCCTGCCAGTTGTTAATAAAGCTTTCGGCCTCCCGCAGCATTCTCCCACCGGCCAGGCCAACACCGGCCAGGCCCCGGGAGAGCATAGCCCGGATCTTGCTCTCGGCTACCGCCTCCGCGGCTCGATCCATGAAAAAATACATGTCGGTAAAGGTGGTTGTCCCACCTTTTAGCATTTCGGCGATCGCCAGCAGGGTTCCCCAGTAGACATCATCCCCAGTTAAAGCCTTCTCCGCCGGCCAGATTTTGTCTTCCAGCCACCGCATCAGGGGCAAATCATCGGCATAGCCCCTAAGCAAGGTCATAGCGGCATGGCCGTGGGTGTTAATCAATCCCGGTAATAGGATCCATTTGTTACCCTCGATGACCCGATCGATCCCGGCTTGCTCTATTCGTTCCGGTCGGGAGACGATAGCGGTAATGGGATCACCCTCTACCAGCAGGTCACCACAAAAGTGGTCGGGTTGTTCCTCATCCATCGTTACGATCGTGGCGCCGGTAATCAATATTTTTTTCACTTGATGGCCCCCTTTTGCCTTAAAGAAATAAGGAGTTTACTTTATCCTGATCGGGTTGCCTGATAACGGCCTTCTCTGTAATGAGGGCACTAACCAGGGCAGCCGGAGTAACGTCAAAGGCCGGATTATAGGCTTCGATCCCGGTAGGGGCAACGGCCTCTCCCCCGGTGCCGGTAATTTCTTCCGGACCCCGTTCTTCAATAACAATTTTTTCCCCGTCGGGCAGGGTGCGATCAATAGTTGAGCAGGGGGCGGCAACATAGAATGGAATCCGGTGGTGGCGGGCCAGCACCGCCAGGGAATAGGTACCGATTTTATTGGCAGTATCACCGTTAGCAGCGATGCGATCCGCCCCTACAATTACCAGGTCAACTTTCCGCTTAGCCATCAGGTGGGCGGCACAGTTGTCAATAATTAATGTAGACGGTATGCCCTCCCGGACAAGTTCAAAAGATGTTAACCGGGCTCCCTGCAAAAAAGGCCGGGTCTCGGAGGCATAAACCCGGAGCACCTTTCCCTGTTTAAAGGCCGAACGAATAACCCCCAATGCCGTTCCGTAACCCCCGGTAGCCAAGGCGCCCGCATTGCAATGGGTAAGTAGGGAGGCCCCGGGGGGTATCAGCTCCGCTCCCAGATCCCCCAACCGGCGATTTGTTACCATATCTTCTTCGAAAATGGAGCAGGCCTCTTCTTCTAGGCAAGCCGCCAACTCCAGGAGATCCGTAGAATCACTTTCCTCCAGCCGGGCCAGGATCCGCTGTAGACCCCAATGAAGGTTTACCGCGGTGGGACGGGAGCGGCGAAGTTTTTCGGAGGCGGCGTTAAGAGCCAAAACAAATTCCCGGCGACCGGGGTTCTCCTCCGCCACCCTGTAAGCCGCTAAAACCAAGCCAAAAGCGGCACTTATACCGATTGCCGGCGCCCCCCGGACAACCATTTTATTGATCGCCCCGGCCACCTGCTCCGCTGTACGACAGGAGCGATAAACTATTTCTCCCGGAAGTAATCGCTGATCCAGCAGTTTTAGACAACCATTTTCCCAGCGAAGCGTATCGGGCATCATTTTATCACGCCTCCCCGGGTCCCGGAATTTGTGGGCCAATGCCGGCCGCCCAGCTCACATTCACAGGTTTTAACCGTTGGAATTTCAGTCAAACTGCTCATTAGGAGTAAATCCAACTCTGATTTCCCGTCAACCATAACTTCCAACACTTCTTCATGGGATAACTTACCGGTAGAGATCCCGGCGGCAAAATTTGTCACCAACGCGATAGTAGCATAACATAACCCGGCTTCCCGGGCAAGGGTCACCTCGGGAACGTTGGTCATGCCGACCAGGTCGGCACCAAAAAGGGCAAACATCTTTATTTCAGCCGGGGTTTCAAAACGCGGCCCCTCCGTGCAGATATAACAGCCGCCATCTATTACTTGCTGGTTCAATTTTCGACCAGCCCGCAAAATAGCAGCTCGCAGCTGCGGACAGTAGGGCTGGGTAAAGTCGGTATGGACCACCTCCCCCTCCTCCCCCTCATAAAAGGTGGAGGGTCGCCCCTTTGTAAAGTCGATAAACTGATCAATAACCACCCGGCTACCGGGGGCCATCCCCTCCCTTAGGCTCCCGACCGCCGCCGTAGCGATTACCGCCTCGATCCCTAATTCTTTTAAAGCAGTAATATTGGCCCGGTAATTAACCAGGTGGGGTGGAACCGAATGTCGATCTCCATGGCGGGCCAGGAAATAGACCTCCCGGTTTTCATACCGCCCCGATTGTAGAAATACCGGGCCGTACCTGGTAGATATTGTTAGCTCCCTCCTCTCATCGAGCCTGGACTGTTCGTAGACCCCGGTTCCGCCGATAAATGCAATTTTTTGCCGGCCCATCTGTTACCTCCTTAAGCAAAATTAAAACCCCAGATCAAGCCAAAAGCAGCCCTGGGCTGCTCCTGATATCTATAAACCCTCTTAATTTAAATTTCGTCTAATAATGGAAAATTCCTGCTATCGATATCGGTCTGCCCTTAAGCCTTTTGTTTTAGCAGGCGGCGAGTAAGCAACCCGTAGTGCCGGGCATGTTTATTTTTCCCCAGGAGGCGATAGATTGAGGCCAGCTCAAAAGTAATAAGCGGTTCCCGGGGGTTAATGCGGTAAGCCCGTTCCAGGGAGACCAGGGCATCTTCATAGCGCTCGAGGAAAGAGCAGGCCCTACCCCGGTGTAGTTCCGCCTCCCAATCTCCGGTGGAGAGTTCCAGGACCCGCTCAAAATTATCCACCGCCTCCCGGTAGCATTGAAGGTTGTAGTATATTGCCGCCCGGTTAAACCAGGGCTCAAGTAGACCGGGCTCCTCCTCCGTAGCCTGGGTAAAATAGGGTAACGCCTGTCGGTACTGTTCCTGGGCAGCCAGGACGACTCCCAGGGTATTTAAAGCCATCCCCCGAATTAAAGGATCTTTTTCCAAGGCCAGCACCAACTTCAATTCCTTAAAGGCCTCCTCGACCTGACCCGATTGGGCCAAGGCAACCCCGAGACAGAAATGACCCAAAATAAAATTTGGCTGCTGTGCAGTAACCTTTTTAAATTCCCCGGCCGCTTCGGATACCATGGAGAGACCCCAAAAGCCCATGGCTTTTCGAAAAGATGTAATCGCCCCTTCGCCGCTTAAGCATATAAATTCATCTTCTTCATCACCCTCGCTCAAATCAACCTCCCCTTGCCCGGGCCCGGTATAACTACTCCCGGTAGGGCGTCCAAAGCTCAAGATATCTTCAGCGTCGATATCCATAAACCCAGGGGGAAAACTATCGGGGAGGGAAATAGAGTAACGTTCCTGGATCTGGTTTACCCGCTCCTCAAATTTAATCCAGTACTGCATACATTTATCCATAGTATTCCGCAAGGAGATTAGGGTTTCAATAATCACCTCCCTTTGAGAATCGGTTATTTCACTGGAGAGATCCTGTTCGATAAAGGAGAGCGCTTCAAATATAGCCGTAAACGTGGAAAACATCAGAAAACCCTTCCCTAAAAATCAAGTTGTCTTTAACCTAATCCCATGTTAGAATCTGAAGAAGCAACACAGATATTTTCTTAATTGGTCGGTTGACGCTGATTTAAAAATGCGCTATACTATTAATTGCCTTTCGGGGTTTTTTTATTCGGCCGACGTAGCTCAATTGGCAGAGCAGCTGATTTGTAATCAGCAGGTTACCAGTTCAAGTCTGGTCGTCGGCTCCAG
>JAAZLS010000073.1 GCA_012799185.1 Bacillota bacterium
ATACCCCTGAAACACCGGTGTTTAATAAGAGCATGTTGCTCTACGGTTTTCATTGGGCCCGTTCTCATATCCGTCGAGCCGGGGTGGCGGTGATCGCCGAGGGCTATACCGATGTAATTACTGCTTTCCAGGGGGGATTTAAAAATGTGGTGGCTTCACTGGGGACATCGCTTACCAGCGGCCAGGGGAAGCTTCTCCGCGCGCAGGCCAAAGAGATATTAATTGCTTACGATGCTGATGCTGCCGGCCAAACGGCCGCCTGGAGGGGGTTCAGCCTCTTACAGGATCTGGGGTGCGCGGTAAAAATGCTGGAATTCCCGGAGGATAGTGATCCGGACAGCTTTATTCGAGAAAATGGGGCTGCAGCATTTGGCCAACTGATGGAACAGGCCCAGCCGATAGTGGAATATCGCTTGAAGCGATTGCAGGCCCGTCATGATCTTTCGACTAGGGAAGGGTTGCTAGGCTACTTACAGGATGCATTGCCGGTGCTGGACTCCGTGCCCGGTCCGGCGGAAATAGAGATCTATCTAAAACTGGTGGCCGAGGTGCTGGGGGTACCGGAGGCGGCCCTGCGGGATGAATTAAAACGTTATCGCCGCCGGCGACGAAGGCCTAGTCAAAGGGGCGGAGAGAGTCATAATATAACCTTAAAAGATCAAACTAATAGTATTAATCAATTAAAGGTTGACCCGGCGGAAAAAATGTTGCTGGCCCTGATGTTGGTGGAGAACCAGGTGATAAGTATGATTCGGAACAGCTTGCAGTTAGATGATTTTAGTTCTGACCGGCTGCGGCAGGTAGTGGAATCTATATGGCAGAGGGATGCAGCTGGAAAAGCGATCAGTGGGGAAGAAATTATCAATCATTTTTCTGATTTAGGGGTGCAGCAGCTGATTACTGCGGCAGTTATGGATGACAGTCTATCCAATCTATCCTTGGAGATGGCGAAACGGATGGCTGATGATTGTATAGATAAAATTAAAAGCCGCCAGCTTTCCCGGCGGTGGGGGGAACTTAAGAGCAAGTTAAAGGTGATCGAGGGTCAGGGTCTAAATGGACAGGCCAGGGATCTACTTCGGGATCAATGGGTAAAGCTGGTTCGCACTAAAGATGGGCCGTGTCGATCCGGTGAAGGAGAGGATTACTGATGGCCAAGGAGATAGAGAAAACCGTTTCCTTAAGTGAGATCCTGCAAGAATTGATTGAACGGGGGAAGAAAAAAGGTACCCTGACCTATAAAGTAATTCTTGATTCTATTCAGGACCAGGAGTTGTCGGCGGAGGATATGGACAGCTTTTATGATAAACTTGCTCAACATGGCATCGAAATTATTGATGATACGGTGGAGGAACCCGAATCTACAAAACCCGTAGATAAAAAATCGGGAGATGATGCGAAGAAACCGCCGGGGGGAGAGGAGGGCGTTGATATACCAGAAGGAGTAGCGACAAACGATCCAGTAAGGATGTACTTAAAGGAGATTGGCAATATTTCCCTACTTACTTCTGAAGAGGAAGTAGAGTTAGCTAAAAGGATAGAAAACAATAGCGAAGAGGCCCGGCGCCAGTTGGCCGAAGCTAACCTCCGCCTGGTGGTAAGTATAGCCAAAAAATATGTTGGCCGGGGAATGTTGTTTCTAGACTTAATCCAGGAGGGGAACCTGGGGTTAATTAAAGCAGTAGAGAAGTTTGATTATCGGAAAGGCTATAAATTTAGCACCTATGCGACCTGGTGGATTCGCCAGGCAATTACCCGGGCTATTGCCGATCAGGCCCGGACCATCCGCATTCCGGTTCATATGGTGGAGACGATCAACAAATTAATTCGGGTTTCCCGGCAACTGGTCCAGGAGCTGGGCCGGGAACCGTTGCCGGAAGAGATTGCCCAGGAGATGGATATTAGCGAGGAGCGGGTGCGGGAGATATTAAAGGTTGCCCAGGAACCGGTATCGTTGGAAACCCCGATTGGCGAGGAGGACGACAGCCACTTAGGTGATTTCATCGAAGATCAGGAGGCCCAGGCCCCGGCGGAGGCAGCGGCGTTCGAGCTGCTTAAAGAGCAGCTGGAGGATGTTTTAGATACCTTAACTCCCCGGGAGGAAAAAGTACTGCGGCTGCGGTTTGGCCTGGATGATGGGCGGGCCCGCACCTTGGAAGAGGTGGGGCAGTATTTCGGGGTAACCCGGGAACGGATCCGCCAGATAGAGGCCAAGGCTTTGCGTAAGCTACGCCATCCTATGCGTAGCCGACGACTTAAGGATTACTTGGGCTAGCTTGGCCGGTTGCCTAAAAAGAAGAATTTAGCCTTGACGCAGTTTAATTCTCTGCTATAATTAGAAGTGTAAACAGTGGTTCCTCAGTAGCTCAATGGCAGAGCGACCGGCTGTTAACCGGTAGGTTGCAGGTTCGAGTCCTGCCTGGGGAGCCAATTTTTATACCCAAAATGCTTCTATCGCCATTGTGGTACGATTAAGGGATGGGTGAAGCTCTTTTCAGAAATATCGGGCTTGAAGAAACGGGCTTAAACAACCTTGACAAGATTTGACTGCCTATGGTAAACTTCTTATGGCTTTTCAAAAGCAGGGCAGTAAATGCTTTTTTATGTTTTAAGGGCCCATAGCTCAGTTGGAAGAGCATCCGGCTCATAACCGGTCGGTCCCAGGTTCGAGCCCTGGTGGGCCCACCAGTGAAAAGGCCCCTTCGTCTAATCGGTTAGGACACCAGCCTTTCAAGCTGGCAGCAGGGGTTCAAATCCCCTAGGGGTCACCATTTTTTTAGGGCGAATAGCTCAGGGGGAGAGCACCTGCCTTACAAGCAGGGGGTCGTAGGTTCAAATCCTACTTCGCCCACCACAGTAAATCGGGGTTTTTTAGCCCCGATTTTTTGTTGGATTGTTTTATTTGTTTAAATCGGGGGAGCGTATAAAAAGGTGAATTGTTCAAAAAAATTGACATATCATTGGATGTGCTGCTATAATCTTCCTACCCAGCGCGGGCTCATTTCAAAATTTACCAGGAGGGATTTAGATGAAACTTAAGGGTTCTAAAACAGAGGCCAACCTGTTGGCGGCCTTTGCCGGTGAATCTGAAGCCAGGAACAAGTATACCTACTACGCCTCCCAGGCAAGGAAAGAAGGACTCAACCAGATCGCCGATTTTTTTGAAGAGACTGCGGCCAATGAAAAAGAACATGCCAAGATCTGGTTTAAACTTTTAAAAGATGGCATGCCGTCAACCGAGGTAAATCTACAGGAAGCGGCAGATGCGGAAAATTATGAGTGGACCGATATGTATGCCGGTTTTGCCAAAACGGCTAGGGAAGAGGGTTTTGATCAGATTGCCTATCTGTTTGAGGGTGTGGCGCAGATTGAGAAGCACCATGAGCAGAGATTCTTAAAGTTGCTTGCAAACCTCAAGGGAGATAAGGTTTTTAGCCGTGATGAAAAACAGGCCTGGATCTGCGGTAACTGCGGCCATATCCACCATGGGGAAAAGGCTCCGGAGATCTGCCCGATTTGCGATCATCCCCGCGCTTTCTTTGAAATTCAGGCGGAAAACTATTAGCTTACGTATCGTTTGAGTAACAGGAGGGATTGCGAGCATGGATTTAACTGCGTTGTACAATATCAGTTATGGACTCTATGTAATTTCCTCCCGGGAAGGGAACCGTTTGAACGGGCAGATTGCTAACACTGTTTTTCAGATATCCAACGATCCGCCTACGTTGGCTGTAAGTCTAAACAAACAAAACCTTACCCACGATTTTATCAGGGGGAACGGGGGATTTGCGGTCTCTATTCTCACCCAAGATGCTCCTCTGTCCTTAATCGGACAATTCGGGTTCAAATCCGGAAGGGATATTGAAAAGTTCGCCGCTATTAATTACCGGTCCACCCCGCAGGGTTTACCTTACCTGGTTGAGTATTCGCTGGCCTGGCTCGAGATTAAGGTTGTTCAGGAGGTTGATGCGGGAACCCATAGGATCTTTATCGGGGAGATTACCGGTGCCGAGGTTTTGGGGAAGGGGAGCCCCATGACTTATGCCTATTACCACCAGGTTAAAAGTGGGGCTGTTCCACCTTCTGCCCCTATGCATATCAAAAAGGAAGGGGGAGCCGGTATGGATAAGTTCGTATGCCTGGTTTGCGGTTACGAGTACGATCCTGCAACAGGTGATCCGGAGGGGGGGATCGAGCCGGGAACAAATTTTGAAGATCTACCCGATGACTGGGTTTGCCCGGTATGCGGGGTAGGCAAAGACCAGTTCGAAGCGGTTAGTTAACAGAAAAAATCGTTCCTCTAATTGAAGATTTGGGGGTAGCAATGCTTTTTCTCTTATTCCCGGTAGATTAAAATGAAAGGAGAAACGGCATGGCAAAATATGTCTGTAGGGTCTGTGGGTATCTTTATGATCCCGTAAAGGGGGAACCGAAACGCCAGACGGTCCCGGGAACGGCCTTTAGGGATTTACCCGGTGATTGGCGTTGTCCCGTATGCCGGGTTGGGACAGACCGGTTTGTAGAAAGTAGCCAGTACCCGGATTAAAGTTGTTAATCTGCAAAATTGCAGGGAGGGGGCAGGGATCTCCTTCCCTGCAATTTTATTAATAGGTGGTGGCATAGACTTTTCGGGGCATCTTTGTTACAATGGGCTTGCTGCGAAAATTCAATGTTCCCTATACAGTTGCTTCAGGAGGGACAGGTCTTGATTGCCCAGGGATCAAAGTGGTACATTGAACATACTACCCCTCATCATGGCTGCATGTATGCCATCAAGAATTATATCTATAGCGGTGATACCTCCTTTCAGCAGGTTGATATTGTTGACACCTTTGTTTACGGTAGGTGTTTAATTTTAGATGGGAACATTCAGTCGGCCCAGTTTGACGAACATATTTATCATGAAGCGCTCGTCCATCCGGCGGTGGTTTTCCACCCGTCTCCCCGGCGGGTTCTGGTGATGGGCGGCGGGGAGGGGGCGGTGTTAAGGGAGTTGTGTAAATATCCCTTTATAAAGGAAATTACCATGGTGGATCTTGACCGGCAGGTGGTGGAGTTATGTCAACGCTATCTACCCACGTGGCACCGGGGTTCTTATCATGACCCCCGGGTTAATGTTATCTACCAGGATGCCCGGCAGTATATAAATGATACCGACTGCCAATATGACCTAATCTACTCGGATCTTACCGAGCCGGATCCGGAGGGCCCTTCTTACCGGCTATTTACGCGCCAGTTTTACGAGTTGGTTAAGCGCCGCCTGGCCCCGGGGGGGCTCCTGATTTTACAGGCCGGTGGGATCGCCCTGGACTACCTGGGGGTACATGCCGCGATTAGAAACAGCCTGACCCCCGCCTTCGGGCATATCTGTTCCTACCGGGCCTACATCCCCTCCTTTAATACTGACTGGGGTTTTATTGTTGCCTCCTGCCAGGAGGGGCGGCCGGAGATTAGCGGTGAGCAAATTGATGAATTTCTAAAGGATATAGCTACCAGTTTAAAGTATTATGATGGGCAGACCCACCGGGGAATGTTTTATCTGCCTAAAGATGTAAGGAGTGCCCTCCAGCTAAATAAAACTGTAATTGAAGATGAGCGCCCCTTATCGTCTTATTAAAGGTGCATATAACCGGATCGACAGCAAGGAAATTTAACCTATTTAAAGGAGGTGCCGGCTTATGTTGGCTAAGGTTGGTAACATTATCAACTACTTGGAAGAGCTGGCCCCACCTGGCCTGGCGGCGAAGTGGGATAATAGCGGGTTACAGGTTGGCAATCGGGAACAGGAGGTATCTACTGTCCTGGTTGCCCTTGACTTGGATCAACAGGTGCTGTCGGAGGCGCTTGGTCACCGGGCGCAATTAATAGTAACCCACCATCCCCTATGGTTGAAACCCCCGATGAATATTGATGAAAATAGGCCTCAGGGCTCGCTAATTGCCCGTATTATTCGCAATGAAATTACTGTCTATAGCGCCCATACCAACCTTGATTTGACCCGGGTTAACCGGTTGCTGGCCGATCGGATTGGACTGAAGCAGGTTGGCCGGGAGGTAGTGGAGGTAGTTTCCGAGGATCGATTGTTAAAATTGGTGACCTTTGTTCCCGAAGGCCATGAAGAACGGATCAGGCAGGCCCTGGCGGGGGCCGGGGCGGGTTGGATTGGACGCTACAGTCATTGTAGTTTTCAGGCATCTGGTATAGGAACCTTTAAACCACGGGAAGATACCGCTCCCTTTATCGGGGAGCCGGGGCGGTTGGAAAGGGTGCCGGAACTCCGTTTAGAAACTATTCTACCGGCATCGCTTTCGAATAAGGTGGTGGCGGCTCTATTAAAAGCCCACCCCTACGAAGAGGTGGCCTATGATCTTTATCCCCTGCAGCAGGCGGGGGAGCAATTGGGATTCGGCCTGCTCGGCTCCCTTGAGTCCCCCATGGTAATGGAGGAGATACTACAACGTTGCACGGAAAAACTGGGGGTTACCGGGCTTAGGTATTGGTTGCCGGCCGGTGGAGATAAAAAGGTTTTTCGCCGGGTGGCGGTTGGCGGCGGTAGCGGGGGCTCCCTGGTGGAGCCTGCGGCCCGGAAAGGGGCGGAACTGCTCATATCCGGGGATATCGGGCATCACGATCTACTGGCGGCCTCCTCCTACGGTATGGCCCTGGTTGATGCCGGGCATTTTTGGACTGAATGGCCGGTGGTGGATTATGTTGCCGGGTATCTTCGAAAGTGCCTGGTAGATGAGTGCTACCAGACCGGTGTAGTTTCAGCCGGGGCAAAACTGGCGGTTAAATGGAAATTTTACCAGGGGTAGGTAAGGAAAACCTACCCCCTTTAATTATAGTGGGTGGGGGTGAAATCATTGGAACAGTTAGAACTGTTATGGAGGTTGCAAGATCTCGATCTGGCTATTGCTGGTTTGCAGGAGAAGATCGAATCCAACCCCTTGTTGGAAAATGTTCGGCTGGCTAAAGAAAAACAGGGTGAATTACAGTCTACCCTGGACCGGGGGAAAGAGTGGCAGGCGGAACAGCGTAAAAAGCTTAAGATGATGGAACTGGATTTAAATAAGCTGGCTGCCGACCGGGCCGGGCTGCATAATAAATTGTACGGGGGGGAGGTCAGCAATATCCGGGAACTGGAATTAATGGAAAAAAGGCTGGTCTCCCTAGGGAGAGAACAGGAGGCATTGGAGGAGAAAATTATCCGCCTGATGGAAGAGGTGGAGAGGCGACAGGTAGAACTGGAGGAATTTAAAGGGCAGGTTAAGCGTCAGGAGCAAGCGGTGTTAGGCGAGGAAGATAAGCTGGAGCGGGAGCTAGCCAATCTGGGCCTGCAGCTAGAACAGCTACAGGAAAATCGCGACGGGCTTCTGCCCCTAATCGAGAGCAAATACATGGATCTATACCGGACCCAGTGCCAAAGGCACGGAGGGAAGGGTATTTCCCGGGTAATAAATGATAGTTGTAGTGGATGCCGCATGTTTATCTCCTCGGCCCAGCGGGGCTTTCTTTACAATCCCAACTCGATCGTGTATTGTGAAAACTGTGGGCGGTTGCTGGTACGGCTGTCCGATTCCGATAATAAAACTGTCGATACTTGAAGCGGAGGTTCTAGTAGTGACCAGGAAAAGAATCCAAAGGGGAAGTAGAGGGACATTAATCACGGTGGCTGCGATCGTGGTGGCGGTAGGGATGGTTCTATCCACCGTCATAATCTATATTGATTACATGCGGAAGCCCGAGCCTCCAGCTAGCGCTGAAGGGGAAAACTTTCTAGAGCAGCTTCGGGTGGAACAGAAAAGGTTAAAGGAGGAGGCCGGGCAGCTGGAACAATACCTAGAGGAGTATGATTCCAGCCCGGCAGTTTTAGAGCACCTGGCCCAGGTATACAGTGCGCTGGCCGAGTATGCCCGTTGGCTAGGCATAGAGGAGCGGCCGGGCTACCTGGAGAAGGCAGCCGATATCTACCAGTCCCTGGTAGTAGCAGAGCCAGGGGAGGTTAGATACCAGTTTATGTTGTATAGCACCTATACCGGGTTGGAACTAGAGGAAAAGGCTGGGGAGCAGGCCGGTGTTGTGAGGGAGTTGTTGGAAAAGAAGCAGGCTCAGGATACCTTGGTAAACTTGGACCGTTTTTACTATGCTGTGCTATTGGATGAGTGCGATGGTAACCGGCGAGAGGCTTTAAACCAGTTAGCCGTCATCCTGGATACAGAACCGGAAGAATCTACCCTTTATATTCAGGCCGAAAGCTACCGGGAACAGCTTGAATCGAGAGATCCTGGTGCTCCCGTACGTGAAGGTTCTACACCGGGTAATTAGCGGTTGCCGGAAAGGGGGAGAGCGTGGATCGAAACCTGGTAATGACCGTATTGGAACAGCTACGGAGGCGTTTAATTATCATAGTTATCGCTGTAGCGGCAGGCTCAATTCTTTCGTTTTATTTTGTGGACCCTATCCGGCAGATGTTGTTATTGCCGGGGCGGGGGTTGGAGATTGAGATTATATTTTTAACTCCCTCCGAGGTCTTTATGGCCAATTTGCGGTTGGCAGTGGTAGCCGGGGCGGTTATTTCGTTGCCGGTTACCCTTTACCAGGTAGCGGCATTGATTGGAGCAGTAAACCATCATTTCAAGAAAAAAGCGTTATTGCTAGCTGCCACCATGTTCCTACTTTTTGCCCTAGGCATTTGTTTTTCTTATTTTGTGGTCTTTCCTTTTACCCTTGATTTTTTCTTAAGCTTTAGTCGGGCCGATCTGGTCCCGAAATTTAGCATCAACCACTATATCTCCTTTTCAGTCTCTTTTTTAGCGGCTTTTGGCCTGGTATTTCAGCTGCCGCTGGCATTCTGGTTCCTCGGGGTAGCGGGCCTAGTTGATGCCGCTCTACTTCGTCGTAATCGCAAATTTGCACTGCTGGTAATCCTTGTAGTTTCTGCTATTATAACCCCCCCGGATGTGTTTTCCCAGATCATGATGGCTATTCCACTGTTGTTACTGTACGAATTGGGAACCTTTATGGTTTACCTGGCCCGGCGGAGTGAACGGGTAGGGAAAAAGTTGGGCTCGGATCCCCAGTCCTAGGGGAGGCGCCGGCTCGACAAAAGAAAGGAGTAAGGGGAACAGTGAGGAGAGTCCGAGGTTCACAAACTAAGGGTAAATCAGCCATGCCCCTAAAGGAGCGGCTTTCCCGGGCGGCTATTACCTTGCTGCTGCTATTTGGCATTTTTAGCCTGCTGCCGTACTATATACCGGTTGCCTCGTTAGGGCAAGAGCCCGAGGAACTAGTTTTTGAGGAGAGCAAATTTATGGTAATCGATGGGGTTAATCTCCATTTCCGGTTTTGGGAAAGTCCGGGGGCCAGCTTGGGAAATATTTTGTTAGTGCACGGCTACGGAGGCTCAACTTTTTCCTGGCGGCATACTGTCCCATCCTTAAATGATGCCGGTTACCGGGTGGTGACAGTAGATCTTCCTGGTTTCGGATTAAGTGAACGGCGGTCGGGCCTGGACCATACACCGGCCGGTCGGGCTGAACTGTTATGGTCCTTGATGGATCGGGTATTACCCGGGGAGGGCTGGCACCTGGTGGGTCACTCCATAGGTGGCGGCGTGGCGGCTGAAATGGCTTTGCAACAACCGGAACGGGTGGAAACCCTTACCCTTGTTGATGCCGATCTTTACAGTTCGCTATCTAAAACAGCGGAATTAATTTATTCTTACCCTCCTGTACGGCAATGGATTAAAATTTTCAGTCCGAGATTCTTTTTCAAAGAAAAGCAGCTTAAAAGTTATATTACCTCTGCCTATGGTCGGGAGCCCGATGAAGATGAACTCCAGGGTTATCTCCGTCCCTTAAGGATTGCCGGCTCTGATAGTGTGCTAAAAGATATTGCCGGGCTAGGTTACGGCACGGTCGGATCGGTTTCTGCTCTAAATATTCCCGCCTTATGTATCTGGGGGGAGAAAGATGCCTGGGCGCCCCTGGCCGCCGGCGAAGAGATATGTGCCCGGCTTCCCCAGGGGGAACTGGTAGTGATTAAGGATCAGTATCACTGCCCCATGGAGACCGCGCCCGTTGAATTTAACCGTTCGCTTTTAGATTTTATCGCCAGGGAACGATGAGAGCTGATTATTTAATATTAAAGAAACGTCGCGGAGATGAGTTGTCCCGGGAGGAGATTAATTTCCTGGTTTCGGGGTACGTTTCGGGTACTGTCCCCGATTACCAGATGGCCGCCTTTGCCATGGCGGTCTATTTCCGGGGGATGACCGGGCAGGAAACCTTGGACTTAACTCGAGCCCTGGAGAGGTCGGGGGAGACGATCTCCTTAGATGAGATTCCCGGGATCAAGGTAGATAAGCACAGCACCGGTGGGGTGGGTGATACCACTACCCTAGTCTTGGCCCCCCTGGTAGCAGCTGCCGGGGTACCGGTAGCCAAAATATCGGGGCGGGGGCTTGGTCATACCGGCGGCACTCTGGATAAATTGGAGGCGATCCCCGGTTTCACTACTAACCTTTCTTTCGAAGCAATGATCCGGGCGGTTAAAAACTACGGGGTGGCGCTGGTCGGGCAGAGCAGAGACCTGGTACCGGCTGATCGGAAACTCTATGCCCTGCGGGATGTTACCGCCACCGCGGATAGCCTACCCCTGATTGCCGCCAGTATCATGAGTAAAAAACTGGCGGCAGGGGCTGATGCCCTGGTACTGGATGTGAAGACCGGCGATGGAGCATTTTTAAAGGATCCGGAAGAAGCCTTTGCCCTGGCGCGAACCATGGTTAAAATTGGTTCCGGGGCGGGTAGGGAAACTGTAGCGATTATTACCGGCATGGAACAACCCTTGGGTAAAGCGATCGGCAATGCCCTGGAGGTGGAGGAGGCGATCCTAACCCTGCAGGGGAGGGGCCCGGCCGATTTGGAGGAGCTTTGCCTGGTGCTAGGTAGTTATATGTTGCTGTTGGCCCGGAAGGTATCGACACCAGAGCAGGGGCGGAAGAGGTTAAAGGCGCTTCTTACCAGCGGTGCCGCCCTGCAGAAATTTAAAGAGCTCATCTCTTCCCAGGGGGGGGATCCGGCGGTAGTAGATAATCGGCTGCTTCTCCCCCAGGCGGAATATAGGTACCCGGTTCGGGCCCCTGCCGGCGGTTTTGTAAGCTCGATCAGGGCGGAGATAATTGGTCGGGCGGCGATGAAATTAGGGGCCGGCCGGGTGAGCCGGGAGTCGAGGATTGATCCGGCGGCCGGGATCGTTCTACGCAAAAAAATAGGCGATCGGGTCAGCCGGGGGGAGGAGCTGGCGGTAATAGCAGGCGGTACTGTCCCTATTTCCTCCGCCCGGGAGACGGTAAGCCGGGGGGTCCGGGATGCCTTTATTATTAAATCGGAACCGCCTCAAAGCGAACCGCTAGTTCGGGGTTATGTGGACCAGTTTGGAGAGAAGCATTATTAAGGCAGGTGGTCTCCTTGGCACAAATCAATATTGCCGGTTATATTGATCATACCTTGTTGAAACCGGAGGCTACCACTACGGATCTGCTAAATCTTTGCCGGGAGGCGGTCCGCTACCGGTTTGCCGCAGTCTGTGTCAATCCCTATCAAGTTGGCTTTGCTAGCAAACAGCTTCGCCATAGCCCGGTGAAGGTAAGCGCCGTGGTCGGTTTCCCCCTAGGTGCCACTACCGCTACTGTGAAATCCTTTGAGGCGGCCGGGGCGGTCGCCGACGGTGCCGGTGAAATAGATCTTGTTATGAATATCGGGGCTTTCAAGGATGGCCGGTGGGAATATGTATTAGAAGAGTTAACTGCCGTAGTACAGGTAGCCTGCGGCCGGCCGGTAAAAGTGATTATCGAAACCGGCCTCTTGACCGATGCAGAAAAAGATACCGCCTGTCGGCTGGCTCGGCGGGCCGGGGCCCGCTTTGTAAAGACCTGTACCGGTTTTGGGCCGGGGGAGGCGACGGTGGCTGATATATATCTGATGAAAAGGGCGGCGGGACCGGGGGTGGGGGTAAAGGCCTCCGGGGGGATTCGTACCCGTCGGGCAGTACTGGAACTGCTTGCTGCCGGAGCGACCCGTATCGGCACCAGTTCGGGGGTTGCTGTGATGGAGGAGAAAGGGAATGCGAGGGATGGCTATGAGTAAAATTGGCATTCTTACCGGGGGGGGTGACTGTCCGGGTTTAAATGCCGTAATTCGGGCTGTGGTTAAAGGTTCCCTCTATGGTTACGGAGGTAAGATAATCGGTTTTAATAACGGGTTCAAAGGGCTGGTGGAAAATGATGCCTGGCTTATTCATGAGGAGGCGGTCTCGGGGATCTTGCCCCGGGGGGGCACTATTCTGGGGACCACCAACCGGGATAATCCTTTTCGGTTCGAGATAAAGGGAGAAGATGGCCGGGTCAGATATGAGGATTGTTCACGAGAGGCGATTCGCCATATCGAACGGTGGAAGCTGGAGGGGTTGATTGTTGTTGGCGGTGACGGCAGCCTGGCCCTGGCCCATCGTTTTAGCATGATGGGGGTTCCGGTGATCGGTATTCCTAAAACCATCGATAACGATCTTTTAGCTACCGAGGTCACTTTTGGCTTTGATACGGCGGCGGCTACCGCAACCGATGCGATCGATAAGATTCATACCACGGCCGAATCTCACCACCGGGCAATGGTGGTGGAGGTTATGGGGAGGAACGCTGGCTGGATTGCCCTACAGGGGGGGATGGCTGGCGGTGGCGATATTATTCTTATCCCGGAGCTTCCTTTTTGTTATGAGGTGGTAACTGCGGCGATCCGGCGGCGTCGGGATCGGGGTAAGAAATTTAGTATTATCGTGGTAGCCGAAGGGGCCTACCCGGAGGGAGGTAAACCATGCTACCAGGAGGTGATCAGTGGGGCACGCCGGCTGGGGGGTATTGGGCCGGCGGTAGCCCGGGAAATTGAACTTCGCACCGCGATGGAGAGCCGGGCTACGGTTTTAGGCCATCTCCAGCGCGGGGGTACACCCAGCAGCTTTGATCGGGTCCTGGCTACCCGTTTCGGGGTGGAGGCAGTTAAATTGGCCCATAACAACCGTTGGAACCGGATGGTCTGCCTCCAGGCCGGGGAGATTACATCGGTCCCCCTGAAGAAGGCTATAGCCGGAACAAAACGCATCAATCCGGAAGGGCGGCAGGTAAAGGCCGCCTTAGCGGTGGGCACCTCTTTTGGGCAGAATCTTTAAAGGCGGGAGTAGGCCCCAAGGCTAATCTTTACGCCAGGTTTTAATCTGTTCTTCCAGCCGGTAGTCAATATCAAAAGAGATAATTGCCTCC
Source organism: Bacillota bacterium (assembly GCA_012799185.1). Lineage (GTDB taxonomy): Bacteria > Bacillota > Dethiobacteria > DTU022 > DTU022 > JAAZLS01. The sequence goes on from JAAZLS010000073.1 coordinate 13,316, forward strand.
CCGGCCTCCCCGGCCGAAGCGACAACCGCCCCCTCTGGATCGGCAATCAGGCTATTTCCCAAGCTGATCATCCCCAGGTGGGTCCCTACGGTATTGGCCATAAATACATAAAACTTGTTTTCTACTGCCCGGGTAATGGGGATGGCCCGATTTTTTTCTAGTTTCCAACGGGCCTCCTTGGGTTCGTAATAATGGGCCGAAAGGATAAAGAGCAGGTCGGCACCCATCTCCTTCAATTCCCTGGCCAGGAGTGGATAGTTTTGGTCGCGGCAGATGATAACACCACATTTAAATCCCTTATATGTAAAGAGCATCCGGTCTCTACCGGCATTAAAATATTCCTCTTCTTGCTCGGTAAGGTATATCTTGTCGTAAGAATAGCGGCCACCGTTTGGTAACAAAACCGTAGCCCGGTTATAATGCTCGCCCTTCACTAGGTAGGCGTGTCCGATCACAGCAGCTATCTTTAATTGCCGGCAGATGTTTTCAAATTCTGCCATGGTTCTCTCTACCCGGCGGTTAAAATCTTTTTTTAGAAGCAGTTCCGGCCCGTAACCGGTTAAACACATTTCGGGGAAACAGATTAACTCTACCCCCAGGCGGGAGGCTCTCTCTATTTGATCGACTATTTTAACGGTGTTTTCCTCCAGGTTTTCACTGATAGCGATCTGGCTTACTGCTATATTCATTCTAATCTCACCCCGTTATTAGTAATCGCAATCTAAGGAAAGTCTACCACCAGGAAAATCTAAAGTCCATTTATTTTACGGTGGCGGCTTCCATTCCAGCTTCCACTCCAGTAATAGAATAACATCAGAAGAATCAAGCTGATATAATTATCAGTGACTATTAAATAGAACAACAAAACATTGGTAGGAGGTGTAGAAAGCGGATGAGTTCACAATTTAAAAAATTACTAGAGCCGGTAACGATCGGTACCATGAAGTTAAAAAACCGGGTAGTAATGTGCCCCATGTGTTCCGGTCATGCCAATGCCGGCGGGGATATCAGCGAAAGGATTATTGATTACTACGGGGAACGGGCAAAAGGCGGGGTTGGGCTGGTCATTGTGGAGGGGGCTACTATCGATCGTCATTTTGGTAATTCCCGCCGTTTACCAAGGATATTTATCGACAGTGATCTCTATATTGCCGGCCTGCACCGCCTGGCGGAAAGGATCCATCTTGCCGGGGCCAAGGCGGCGCTCCAGCTGCAACATCATGGAAGATGGTCCTATCCGCAGGAGCCGGGGGTACAGGCGGTGGCGCCGTCGGCCGGGCCCGGGCAGATCCCCGAAGGTGCCCGAGCTTTAAATAAAGAAGAAATCTGGGGGATTCAGGATGGGTATGCCCGGGCGGCCGCCCGGGCGAAACAGGCTGGCTTTGATGCCCTGTCGATCAACGGTGGCGGGGCGGCCTTGGTTCACCAATTTCTATCCCCTCTTTATAACCAGCGGACCGATGGTTATGGTGGCAGCTTAGATAACCGGATGCGGTTTGTTATTGAGCTAATTCAAAGGGTTCAGCAACAGGTTGGCGCTGGCTACCCCATTATTTTTGATCATCCGGTAGCGGAGCTTAAGGAGGGGGGGATAACGCTGGAAGAGGGCAAAATTATTGCCCGCCGGCTGGAAAGACTCGGGATCGCCGCCTTCCGAATTCACCCCCATAATTTTACCGATCCGATTCATTTTGCCTCCCACATACCGCCGGCCGCTATTCCCCATGGTCCTCAGGTCCAACTGGCGCAAGAGTTTAAGGAGGTTTTAGACAGGGCCCGGGTCATTGTAGGGCGGAGAATTAATGAGCCGGTCCTTGCCAACCGCATTCTTGAAGAGGGTAAGGCCGATCTGATTGCCCTGGGCCGACCCTTGATCGCCGATCCGGCCTTTGTTAATAAGGTAGCTGAAGGAAGGGCGGAAGATATCCGTCGCTGCCTGGCCTGTAATCATTGCTGGTGGTGTTACAGCAACCTTTTGCCGGTTACCTGTACTGTTAATCCTGCCTCCGGCAAAGAGAGACTCTTTAAAATAGTACCGGCACCAGTTCCTAAAAAAGTACTGATAATAGGGGGTGGGCCGGGAGGGATGGAGGCGGCCCGGGTAGCCCGTTTAAGGGGCCATGATGTTACCCTCTATGAAAAAGAGGAGCGCCTGGGCGGCACCCTGAACCTGGCCTCAGTGCCGCCACACAAAGAAGAGATTGTCCATTTATTGCAATACTATGAAAACCAGTTGAAGAAGACCGGGGTAAAGGTCGCCTTGGGTAAAAAGGTAACGGGGGATTTTATTGCCGGGGAGAAACCGGACCTGATAATAGGGGCTACGGGGGCAAGGCCACTGGTTCCCGGAATACCCGGGGTAGAAAGGAGTCATGTCTTTACCTATGAAGATGTATTAACCGGTAATGTGCCGGTAGGGGAGAGGGTAGCCGTAGTTGGGGGTGGAACCGTTGGCTGTGAACTGGCCGAATATCTAGCCGGGCAGGATAAAAAGGTTGCCATTATTGAACAGCTGGCTGCGGTAGGGACTGAACTGGATAACTTAACCCGGGCGCTACAGATGGATCGTCTGAACAGGTACCGGGTTAGGATCCTTACTAATACCCGGGTCGGGGGTATTACTGCCGGGGAGGTGCTTTTAAAAGGTAAGGATGGGACTAGCAATCGCCTCCCAGTGGATACGGTGGTTATTGCCTGTGGGTTGGTGGCGGATAACACCCTTTTTAAAGATGAAATGCCGGCAAGGGTTTGCCTGATCGGGGATTGCCTGGCCCCCCGGACCATGCTGGAGGCGATTCAAGAGGGGCGGTGGGCGGCAAGTTTGATCTAAGGGTTACTAATAAAATGGGGAACCGGGGTTAATTAATCTGGTATTTATTTTATTGGGGGCAGGAAAATGAGAACCGG
>JAAZLS010000074.1 GCA_012799185.1 Bacillota bacterium
TGAGATACTCACGACGGCTTTTGCTTGACATGGACATTCACATCCCCTCAGTAAGATTTCGTCGTGAGTGAGCCGATCCTCCTTAGGTAAGATTATAAATGAGTGATCGCGGATCTATACAGCATCTTCTATTATAGTTATACTAACGGGTAGAAAAGGGAAAGTATTTTATCTTTTTTGCGAAGTTTATATTCCCATTCCTTTCCGCCCTTTTGGATATAACCGGGTAGTAAGACCTGCCTATTATTGGCAGGCATACAGATAAATAAAAAAAGAGGAGGAATGCAAGTGAGAGGTAAGAAGGCACTACTGTTAGTGTTTGTAATGGTATTGTTTACAGTACTGCTTACCGCTTGCGATGGGGGTCCGGCAACAAATGGAGAAGGTGATGGGGAGGTTGTAATAAACCTTGGCCGGAGCTGGGAAGAGAAATCTTGGGATCCAGCTTCATTTACAATGCCGATGGACGTTTATTTAGCCCCGATGGTCTATGAACCCCTGGTCGAACTACATATGGACGGCAGCATCACCCCGTTGCTGGCCGAAGACTGGGATGTCTCCGAGGATGGCCTGACCTATACTTTTAAACTTAGGGAAGGCGTGCAGTGGCACCATGGTTACGGCGAATTTACCGCCGCCGATGCCAAGTTTTCCATCGAAAGACACGGTGATCCGGAAGTCAACTCCATCAATATTGAAAATATTAACCTGGAAAATATCGCTTCGATCGAAACGCCCGATGACTATACCCTAATCATTACACTGGATAAGATTGATGTTGACTTTATGACCCGGCTGGCTCTCTATTATGGCTATATGCTCAGTGAAGCCGCCTACGAAGACGGGGGCCTGGATAAGATGAAGCTCTTCCCCGTCGGTACCGGCCCCTATCAATACGACCAGGGCACCCCCGGTACCAAGACCGAGATCGTCAGGTTTGAAGACTATTGGGGTGAAGCTACCGGTAATATCGATCGCATCTGTGCAACGATCATTACCGATACCAACACCATGTATTCAGCCCTGGAAAGCGGCGAAATCGATTCTTTTGCCAGCTATGATAAGGATAAGACCAATGAATATGTGAACATGGGCTTTAACAATGATCCCCTGCCCATGAGATATTGTCTCTACCTGGGCATGAATATGCAGCTGGAACCCTTCGATGATCCCCTGGTCCGCGAGGCACTCTTCTGTGCTATTGATCCGCAGGTCTTTATCGAAGACCTCTACTATAATACAGAAGAGCTATCGGGCAGTTATATCCCGGCAGAGGCAAAGTACGCCTTAAAGGATTATCTAAAGCCGAACTACGATCCGGAAAGAACCAGGGCGCTGCTGGCGGAGGCCGGTTATCCCGATGGTATAGATATAACCCTTTGGTCTGTTAACGACGCGATCAGCCCTCCCCCGGCTACCCTGGCCCATTCGCAACTGGAGGAGGCCGGTTTCAACTGTGAGCTGCAGTTAATAGAGGCCGGTGTTTTCTTCGACATGTGTCGCGCCGGAGAGGCCCCCCTATGGCTGCTCTACAACGATACCCCACCGATCGCCGACCATACGATGACTAGGTATATGAGCAATAACTACCCCGGTAACAACTGGTGCGGGTTCCAAGATGAAGAATATGACGCCCTTGTTGAAAAAGGAATCAAGGCCGAAACTGAAGAGGATAAAGCCCATTATTTTGCCGAAGCACAAAAACGGATGATCTCTTTCAATACACTGTACCCGATTACTACTTACCATAATGACTACATCAGCAACAGCAAGCTCAGCGGCTATACAATCGGTCCCGATGCCTGTCCCCGCTACCACAATGCAACCTTAGCAGAGTAACCTCGCCTATTGCTCCACCGGGGAACGGGATTAACTCCGCTCCCCGGTGGAGTAATTTGGTTGCCGAAATGTCTCTTGACGTCTATCCAATCATCCATTATAGTGAAATTGAATGGTGGAAGTTTCTTTATAGTCTTATTTATATTTTCCATACAGTTAATAACGTCATGTTATCCGGATAGTAGCCAGTTTCTACTTTTACAAAATCAGATTGGATGAACCTTTAGTGGTATTAGGGGATACTTTATCCTCCCATCATCTATTTCTCTTTTTAAAGACTGCCGGACTGTAGTTAAAGGAGAAATTCCATGAAAAAATACATTTTATCGCGCGTATTGTTTGCCCTTCCGACTATCATCGGGGTATTTATCGTAGTATTTTTTGTTGTCCGTCTAATTCCCGGCGATCCGGCATCGGCAATGCTGGGGCCGAAAGCAACTACCGCACAGATCGAACAGTACCGGGAACACCACGGCCTAAATGAGCCGGTCTATGTCCAATTTGGTGTGGCCTTTAAAAAATTTATCAAGGGCGATCTGGGACAGTCTCTCTCCTGGTACCGTCCGGCCCGTGATGTAATTATGGAACGGCTGCCCCGGTCGGCGGAGCTGGCTTTCTTCGGAGTATTATTCGGGACCATTGCCGCCCTGATTTTTGGTGTAATTGCAGCCGTTTACCGGGGACGCTGGCCAGATCTTCTGCTGACCAGCTTTGCCACCCTGGGCATGTCTTTGCCTATGTTTTATATCGGATTGTGGATCCTGGTAATCTTTGCCATGAAACTCAAGATAATCCCGGTAATTAGTACTTTAGGCGGTGGTGTCAGCTATTGGCAATCCTTGCTAGGGCCGGTCCTGGCCCTAGCCCTAAGTGAGTCGGCTCTTCTTACCCGCACTACCCGTTCCTCCATGTTGGAGGTACTAAACGAGGATTATATCCGGACAGCCCGCTCCAAGGGCCTGACCGAAAGGATTGTCCTATTCAAACACGCTCTTGGTAATGCCCTGATCCCCATAGTTACCGTGGTCGGCTACAGTCTGGCCACGGTTTTTGGCGGCGCTATCGTTTTGGAGACGGTGTTTGCTAGAAACGGTGTCGGCAAACTCCTGGTCGATGCGATTCATGTCCGGGATTATCCACTGGTTCAAGGAACTACTATCGTTATTGCCATTCTAATAGTATTAATTAACATCGTTACCGATATTGTTTACGGGGTAGTCGATCCCCGGATCCGGGTTACAGGTGAAGAAAGGTAAGCTGCAGTTCTACTATTTTGATGAACCAAAAGATGGGAGTACAGGCCTTGTTGACTAAAAATACAGACAATCCGTTGGTTCGCTTAGAAAATTTAAGCAAGGTATTCTCTGTCCATAGCAGCAGGGGACTGGGCACCACGGATATTACTGCTGTTAAAAATGTAAGCTTTGATATTAAAAAGGGGGAAACCTTCGGCCTGGTCGGGGAATCCGGCTGCGGCAAGAGCACCCTATCCAAAATAGCCCTGCGCCTGCTCAATGCTACCAGCGGTACCGCCTATTATGAAGGAAAAGATCTCTATAAAATGAAATATAGGGAGCTAGTTAATATCCGCCGCCAGATGCAGGTCATTTTTCAGGATCCCTATGACTCCCTAAATCCCCGGCTATCTGTTGAAGAGTTGGTAGCCGAACCGCTCATCGTGCATCGGTACGGAAACCGGGCCCGGCGAAGGGAAAGAATCGAGGAGCTTTTTCACCAGGTGGGGCTGCCGCCCCAATTGATGACGCGCTATCCCCACCAGTTATCGGGGGGCCAGCGGCAGCGGGTCTGTATCGCCCGTAGCCTGACAGTCTCACCAAGTTTTATCGTCTGCGATGAGGCAGTTTCAGCCCTGGATGTCTCTATCCAGGCGCAGATCTTAAACCTGCTTCTAGATTTAAAGAGAAGATTTAAATTGACCTACCTTTTTATCTCCCACGATCTTTCTGTTGTAAAATTTGTTTCTGATCGCATTGGGGTTATGTATTTCGGGAGATTAGTAGAGCTGGCCGATACGGAGACCCTGTTTAGCCGCGTCCTTCACCCCTATACTCACGCCCTGCTCTCTGCTGTCCCGGATCCGGATCCGGATACACAGAAACGACGGGTTTTACTGGGGGGAAGTGTACCCAGCCTTTTTAATCCGCCCTCCGGATGTGTTTTTCACAATCGCTGTCCTTTTACGGAACCGATCTGCTCTGAGGAAGAACCGCCGTTTATTGATATGGGGAATAGTCATTTTGCTGCTTGCCATTTTGCCGGTAAGCTTAACCTTAAAATTGATTTTTAGACACGACCGGAAACAAAAAGCATGGGAAAGGTAGCGCTACAATGAAAAGCATGTTGAGCAACAAGTTCATTGTGATCGGCGGAACAATTATTGTACTAATGCTCCTGATAGCTATTTTTGCCCCCCTACTCACCCCTTATGAGTATGGGACTGTCAATTTACCCAACAAACACCAGCCGCCAAGCAGTGAACATGTCATGGGTACGGATCTTTACGGTCGTGATGTCTGGTGCCGTATTGTATACGGGGCCCGCATCTCTTTATATGTGTCCTTCTCAGCAGTAGCAATAGCGATTATCTTTGGCAGTTTCTTTGGAATTATTGCCGGCTATCTTAAGGGTGTGGTCGATATTGTTTTCTCCCGGGTAATCGATATTATGATGGCCTTCCCCCCCCTTTTACTATCTTTAATCTTGGGGGCATGCCTGGGAACATCCCTTCAAAATATGACGATCTATATCGGGGTCCCCCTTATTCCCATGTTCTTCCGTGTTTCCCGGGGTGTAACCCTGAATATAGGTGAACGAACCTATATCATGGCTGCCAAATCGATTGGTAGTAGCCGTTTAAGAATCATGATGAAACATATTTTACCCAATGTATTACCCCAGATCTTTGTCGTGCTCTCCCTGGGGATGGGTGGCGCTATCCTGGCTGAGGCGGCATTGGGTTTCCTCGGCTTAGGAGTCCCCCAGCCCACGCCCTCCTGGGGATTGATCGTTAATGAGGGCAAATTATATATGTTTTCCGCTCCCTGGACGACCGGCTTTAGCGGGGCATTTATCGCTTTAACCGTCCTGGGTTTTAACCTGTTGGGAGATGGCCTTAGAGATTTCCTGGATCCCAAGCTTAAACACCTAGAAAGCTGACCGGGTAAGACACTAGTAGTTAATATGACCACCATATTAGAGGAGGTCTAGATGAAGAGCCAAAAGGATTGCAATCAAGACTATAACGGCCGCCCCATGACCGAACATAAGTTGGCGGCAGCGGGGAAGAGGGCCCCACTCCTAGAGATCCGGGATCTAAGAATAAGATTTCCCATAAGAGGCGGCGCTTCCGTGCACGCAGTAAATGGTATAGATTTGGACCTTTATCCGGGGGAATCCCTAGGCGTGGTCGGTGAATCCGGTTGTGGGAAAAGTGTTACCTTCTCCAGCGTAATGCGATTGGTCGCCTCCCCTCCGGCGATAATAGAAGGAGACATCTTTTTCGAAGGCCGAAATATCATGGAAATGACAACGAGAGAGATGCGTAAAATTCGGGGGAAGAAGATCACCATGATTTTCCAGGAGCCGATGACCAGCCTAAATCCAGTGATGAAAATCGGCTATCAGATCATGGAGACCCTGCTCTTACATGAAAAGATTAGTAAAAAGGCGGCGGCGGAACGAGCGCTGGAACTTTTTAAGCTAGTCGAGATTCCAGATGCGGAGGGTCGTCTCTGGTGTTACCCCCACCAGCTCTCCGGCGGATTGCGTCAAAGGGTAATGATTGCCATGGCCCTGGCCTGTAGCCCGAAAATCCTCCTGGCGGACGAGCCTACTACGGCCCTGGATGTAACCATCCAGGCCCAGGTCCTTGATCTTCTTAAAAGGTTACAGCGAGAAACTAGCATGAGTATTGTCATGATTACCCATGACCTGGGCGTGATCGCCGAGCTTTCAAAAAGGGTGGCCGTCTTTTATGCTGGCCGGGTACTGGAGGAGGCTCTCACCCCGGAGATATTTAGAAATCCCCTGCACCCGTATACGGTCGGACTCTTAAGTTGTATTCCAAAAATTAGAACGGAGCAGGAGCGGCTCTATGTAATTGAGGGCAACATCCCCGACCCCACCAACCTTCCGACCGGTTGCCCTTTTCACCCCCGCTGTAAAATTGCCACAGAAAAATGCCGCCGGGAAGAACCACTCAAGCGCAGGTATTCGGAAAACCATTATGTTGCCTGTCATTATCCGGGTAAAATTACAGGGAAAATTACCGTTTAACTATCAATATGAGGTGATTTTAGTGACAAATTTCCCTACGTTATTCACCCCCTTGGTATTAGGTCCTTTAACATTAAAAAACAGAATGTTATCCGCCCCCATGGGTACTCATAATAATACGGCGGAGGGTTATTTAAGTAGCGAAGGCATTGCCTTTTATGAACGGTTGGCCAAGGGCGGGGTGGCAGTAGTCTGCCTGGGAGAAACACTGGTCCACAGTGCTACCGGGAACAACCACGGCCGGGTTTTCCGTCTGGATGATCCGGGCAGCCTGCCGAGTTTAATTAAATGTACCGATGCGATCCATCGCTACAATGCCCTCGCCTCCATTGAGCTCCTTCACCCCGGCCGCCGGGCCGACCCGCTCTACAATGCCGAGGGTAAGGTTTATGGCCCCAGTGCCGGTAGCTGTCATTACGGCGATGGCTCCCATGAGGTAACTGAGCTGACAGAAGAGCTGATCGATGTAATTGTTAATGCCTTTGGTGACGCCGCCGAGATGGCTCAGATCGGAGGATGCGATTTCGTTACTGTCCATGGCGGCCATGGCTGGCTGTTGGGACAGTTTCTTGCACCTAACAATAACTGGCGTACCGATCGCTTCGGTGGCAGCATTGAAAATCGGGCCCGCATTTTCGTCATGGTGGCAGAAAATATTCGCAAGAAATGTGGCCCCGACTTCCCGATCGATTTCAGAATTAGCGGAGATGATTTTACAGAAGGGGGAGCAACACTGGAAGATGCAATCCAGTTGGCCAAGATCCTGGAAGATAAGATAGATATGCTCCACGTTTCTGCCACCAGTTTCCATAATCGCCGGGCGAGCATGCGCATGTTTCCCAGCATGTTTTATCCCCGGGGTGTCAATGCCTACCTGGCGGAAGAGATTAAAAAACATGTTAATATTCCCGTGGTTACAGTCGGTGCCTTTAATGATCCTACCCATATGGAACAGCTGCTAAGCGAAAAGAAAGTTGATGCTATCGCCATGGGGCGTGCCCTCCTGGCCGATCCCCTATTGCCGGAAAAGGCCCGAACCGGCCGGGAGGACGACATCATGTACTGCACCCGGTGCAATACATGCATCAGTGTTGGTTTTGTCCCCTATGTTAAATATAACCTGGGAGTCAGCCACTGTGCAGTTAATCCTTGGCATGGGTTAGAGGAAAAACAGTTCTATGGCAAGGTCCCCCGCGGCAACCAAAAGGTACTGGTAGCCGGGGGAGGCCCGGCGGGGATGGAGGCGGCCCTAGGAGCCGCCGAGGGCGGCCACCGGGTTATCCTCTGTGAAAAAGAAGATAGTTTGGGCGGAGCCCTCCGTTATGCCTGGCATCCGGAATTTAAAAAAGATATCAAGCGCTTCGTAGAGGTGCTGGGCCGACGGATTGAACGCTCCGAGCGGATCGATGTCCGGTTAAATACCGCCGTTACCCCGGAACTGGTAAGGGAGATTGCCCCCGATGCCTTAATTGTCGCTATCGGTGCCAAGCCGATTGAGTTAAATATTCCCGGGGTCGATGATCCGCGGGTAATTAGAAGCATCGATATCCACCGGGAAGATTTCCAAATCGGGGATAAGGTAGTAATCATTGGCGGGGGCATGGTCGGCTGCGAGGAGGGAATCGACCTTGCCAAATCTCACGGCAAAGAGGTAACTATTCTTGAAATGCAGGAACGGCTGGCCGGTGATGCGCCCTATGTCCATTACATCGCAATCTTAAATGAGATTGAACAGCTGGACAATCTAAAGGTTGAATTAAACCACACCTGTACCGCCATCAGCAATAAAGGCGTAATCTGTAAAGATCGGGAGGACCGGGAGAAGGTTTTCCCCGCCGATACGATCATCATGGCGGTAGGGATGCGGGGATTAAGGGATGAAGCGGAATCGTTTCGGGGGTTAGCACCAACTGTTATCCCGGTCGGTGACTGTGTCAAACCATCCCAGATGGCCCCGGCCATTTTATCCGGTTACTTTGCAGGCTATAACCTCCAACGGTTCTAGTTAATCGGTTAGGAAATGAAAGGGCATGCCCGGCATCTATAACCCCTCACGCCGTCGGGACATGCCTTTTTTCCAAAATTTTAGGGGAGGGGCTGTAAAATGCAAGCTGAAAAGGCCGATCTGGTAATTTTAAATGGCAAGGTGGTAACCGTAGACAGGGATTTTAGCTTTCAAGAAGCCCTAGCTGTAAAGAATGGATGGATTATTAATGTTGGCCACAACCATAAAATAAAAGAACATATCGGTAAGGGTAGCCGGGTGATCGATCTCCAAGGAAAAATTATTTTACCCGGAACCCATGACGGCCATATTCATGCCACCCATATGGGCTTCTTTCTAGACCCAAAGGCAATCAACCTTAATTACCCGGCGGTTAAATCGATCGGAGATATCAACAAAAAACTAAGAGAAGCCACTAAGAGGATGAAACCCGGTGAATGGATCGTTGGCCTCGGCTGGGACAGCACCCGCCTTGCCGAATGCGCTAATGAACACTTTAGAACCCCCAACCGATGGGATTTTGATGCAGTCACGCCGGATCACCCGATTGCTCTCTTTGACTACAGTGCCCACGCCGTGGTAGTCAATAGCAAGGCCCTGGAGATCGCCGGGATTACAAGGGAGACAGCGGATCTGAAACCGGAGTACGGCTATTTTGATCGGGACCCTCGGACCGGGGAGCCGAATGGCCATTTCTGTGAATGGGGCGCCATGCGGTTCATCGGCCGCCATATGCCCCGGCTTAGCGATGAAGAGATAGAAAAATGTATTAAACGTATTCAAAAACATTTAAATGAAAACGGGGTCACCAGCCATGCCGATATTCTGGGGATAGGCGGCGATCACCTGTTTTTCGGAACCTGGGGCCGCCGGGTAATTGAAATATATGAAAAGATGTTCCGGGAGGGCAAGCTGACCGCCCGGGTCAGCATCAATATCATGGCCGGCCTGGAAGGGGTACAAGGTTACGATGCCATCGTAGGGGGGTTAAAACAGACCAGCCTGCCGGATTTTAGGGATAGGAACTGGGTTAAGGCAGATATTATAAAAATTTTTGGTGACGGGGCCCCTGTACCGGAGGGAGGCTACGGTTCATTTTACGGTGCGACCCGGGAGGAGCAACGGGAAGGGCTAATTAACAGTATTATAGAGGCCCACCGGCGGGGCTGGCAGGTAGCCGTCCATGCCACCATGGAGATGGCGCTCGATGCCGCCATAGAGGCCTTTATTAAAGCCCAGCAGATGTACCCCCGGGAGTCCCCCCGCCATTTCATAATCCACGGGGACTGGTTTACCAGGGAAAAAGCAGCGGAAGCCTTCAAATATAAAATTGGTCTCGCGGCCCAACCCAACGTTGGATTTCACCTCATGGATATCCTGGTAAAACTTTTTGGTCGGAATAGAGCCTCCCGGCTCTTCGCCCACCGGGACCTCATGGAGGCCGGTATAAACGTGGCCGGAGGCTCCGATGCCCTATGCATCAAGCCCAACTGGCGCTTAGGCGCCCAGTTTGCAGTAACCAGAAAAACCGTTCACGATAACGTATATGCACCGGAGCTGGCCGGCAATATTGAAGATGCTATTAGGATGTACACAATCAACGGCGCCTACCAGGAACATATGGAAAATATACGGGGCTCAATTGAGGTAAACAAGGTTGCCGATTTCCAGGTTTTGGGCGACGATATCTTTAACATTGAGAAAGAAAAAATTTCCGAAATACCGGTAGTAATGACCATCTGTGATGGCCAGGTGGTATACGAAGCCTAGCTGTCTACCAAAACATGACTAACCCGCCGGATCCGCTGGGTGGTACCGGCCGGCAGTAGTTGTAACTGGAGGCAAAAGCTTGGATGAACTACAGATAAATCAAAGACGCCTGGGATTCAAGGGCCTGGTCTTTTTTTTGATCCTAAATAACATGTTTATTCCCTTATCTATCGACATGTATTTACCGGCCCTCCCTGCCATGAGCAACTATTTTGGCACCAGCCCGGCGGTAACCAACCTAACCCTAACCGCCTTTTTCTTTTTTTATGGCTGCGGACTGTTAATCTGGGGACCCTTAAGCGATAAATACGGCCGCCGGCGTTGTCTGATCCTAGGAGCCGCTGCCTATCTTCTAGCGGGAATCGGTTGCGCTCTGGCTAATAATATTAATCACCTTATATTCTGCCGTATTCTACAGGGCCTGGCCGCCGGGGCAATTGTTACCGTCTCCTTGGCTATTGTTAAAGAATCCTTTGATGGCCGCCTTCGGGAGACAATCCTGGTAATAATTTCCACCCTCTCTGCAACCGCCCCGGTGATAGCCCCCCTAATCGGCGCCGTTATTCTCTGGTTTGCTGATTTTAAGCTGGTCTTCTGGATCCTATCGGGTTTCGGCATGGCTAGTCTTCTCCTGGCCCTGTTGTTTCAGGAGACCCTGGCGTCAGAAAAACGCTATTCGGGTTCCCTTTTCAAAACAATGAGCCAGATTTTCCTAGTACTAAAAAACAGGTCCTTCCTCTGGCCGGCCCTGATTTTTTCTTTAAACAACCTACCCATAATGGGTTACATAGCTATCGCTTCTTATGTTTACGAGGTTCATTTCGGCCTAAGTGAACAGATGTTTAGTGTCTACTTTGCTGCGAACTCCTGTGCCTTTGTACTGGGGCCAATTCTATACTACCGGTTCTTTCGTGCCACGAATAAGGCCGATCTCATCAGAGGATGTTTTTTACTTAACATTCTATTTGGTATTGCGATCATCTTCTTCGGCTCCTCCACCCCCTGGGCATTTTGGCTATCCTTTATACCTTACGCCCTGATCAATGCCGGCATCCGCCCCATGGCCACAAACCTGATGCTGGAACAACAACAGGATAGTACCGGCACTACTGCCTCTTTAATCTATTTTTCGAATACTGTTTTGGGTTCGCTAGGGACTTTGATTGCCTCTATCGCCTGGGGGAATATAATACTAAGCTTCGGCGTTATTTTAACAATATTTTCTCTGCTGCCCTTAGGGGGCTGGTTGCTCTTTTTACGCTCACCGGTTCCCTGTATTGGCATAAAAGAAGAAGGCTAAGCCTGCGGGGTGGAAATTGATCTTCAATAGTAAGAAGGGGTAACATGGTGGACGTGAGGGGATTCGAACCCCTGGCCTCCTGGATGCGAACCAGGCACTCTCCCAGCTGAGCTACACGCCCCCGCCATCGCTATTAATTATAGCAGAGCAAAGGCCGGTGAGCAAGATGCTAATTCCACAAGATAGTGTCAAAAGAAGCACCGGGGACGTACCTTTTTGCTTCTACCCCTAAAGAAGTCCCCCGTGTCTTGAAACATCCCCGTTTATTCCTTAATTTAGGGCTTTTAATAAGATTGTATAGGCTGCTGCCATTGCTCGCTCCATGTTAACTGCAGGGTTAAAATACCTTTCTCCAAAATATTGGGAGAACCCCAGTATTGCTCCGGTTATGACCATATCCCGGTAGTACGGATCCCTCCCATCCCGGATCGCTCCCTCTCTAACCCCGCACTTGGCCAAATGATCGTATATTTCATGGATTTTTGAAAGATGGGCCAACAGCTCGCCCCTGTACTCGGAAAGATACCCGTAAAATTCCTGGGTGGCTCCCACGGATAACAGAATCCTAAAAATCGAAATATTACTATCCACCTGTTCTGCAATTACATGCAGTATCTCGTGAAATTTGTTTTTAAATTTGGATTGATCTTTAACCCGTGTAAATGTGTGCTCTAGGCCAATTTTTATATAGTATAAGATGGCCCGGGATATAGCCTCTTCCTTGGATGAGAAATAATCATATAAGGTACCTTTACCGATATCCGCTTCACTGGCTATATCTGAAACCTTGATCGTGTAAGGGTTTAATCCCTTCTCCATAAGAGCAATTACCCCATCGTAGACAGCCTTCCTCTTTTGCGGGTACCAGCTATCCTCCAAGATCATTCACCCCTTTTTTCCAGCATTTTTTCCCCCCGTTCCCTATGGAGAAGATCATAGATTACAGGCACCACCAGGAGTGTCAAGCCTGTAGCATAAATTAAACCACCAATAGAGACTATGGCCAGGGGCTGCAACATCTCGGCACCCGTACCTACTCCCAAGGAAAGAGTAGAGAGTCCCAAGATCGTAGTGATGGCTGTCATCAGGATCGGCCTGAGGCGGGTTTCTCCGGCCCGAACCAGGGCCTCCCTTACATCAAGCCCGCCCTCCCTCAGTTGATTGGTAAAATCAACAAATACTATGCCATTATTTACAACCACCCCGCTTAAAACCAGGAATCCTAGCATCGAGATCAAGCTTATC
This sequence comes from Bacillota bacterium, assembly GCA_012799185.1. Taxonomy (GTDB): domain Bacteria; phylum Bacillota; class Dethiobacteria; order DTU022; family DTU022; genus JAAZLS01. Next base: position 12,456 of record JAAZLS010000074.1, read on the forward strand.
TCATATCCGGTTAAAAATAACGCGATCAACCCGCCTGTAAACGCCAGGGGTATGGTAAACATGACTATGAAGGGTGATAGGAGCGATTGGAATTGGGCAACCATGATCAGATAGATCAGGGCTATAGCCAGTATAAGCATGTAAACAAGATCCATTAAAGAGGTATTGATAAGCCTGTTCTCTCCCCCGGTTTCAATTCTGTACCCCTCCGGAAGGTGATAATCTTTGATCTTATCCTGAAATTCCCGGCTGACAAGACCGATATTATAACCGGTTTCAATATCCGCCGTGACCGCTATATAACGCTCAAGGGAATCATGGTTGATCGCAGCCAAGCCCCTCCCCTCATTGATTTGAAAGAGATCGCCCAGGGCTACTTCTTTCTTTTGGCCATCCTTGTCCACTGTCATTGTAAGCCCCCTGAGGTCATCTTTCCCGATCTTTTGCCCCGCCTCATCAAGCACTATAACCGGGTAATCCTTATCGGGGGTGGATAAAATAGTAGCCGTTTTCCCCTTCGATATAGCGGCGCTCACATTTGAATAAACCTGGGCCACGGTCAGCCCGTTCTCCATGGCCTTCTCCTTATCCACCACAATCCGGAGTTCCGCCATGCTCTCATCGATCCCATCCGAAACCGCGGTGGTCCCCCCTACCCCTTCCAAGATACTGGCAATATCTGCAGATATTTCTTGCAGGGTATCCAGCTCCCTACCTTTGATCAAAACCTCGATCCCCGAGCCAGCCAGGGAAGAGATATCCATATTGGATGAGCTAACAGAAACCTCGCAGTTCAGATCATCGGTTAGCTCCAATATTTGCTCCTCCACCCAGCTGTTTTTTACCTTCTTCTCCTCATCAAGTAAAAGATAGAAGTTCATATAACCGTTACTTGAACCCCCACTAAGGCCGCCGCCGATAATACTATCACCGGAACCACCCATTCCTCCACCCTGGAAGGCACCTATCGCTTTAATCCCTTCCAGCCCCATTAGACGATCGGTAACAGTATCAGAGATGGCAACCAGGTCACCGGAATCCTCCCCATCGGGAAGTTCTATAAACAGAGACATCTGGGGCGCCTCCATCTCCGGTATGAAAGCTGTCCCCATGGATAACCCAAGAAATAGACTTAGGCCCATCATGACCGTCACCGCTAGAATAATCGCTGCCCGGTGTCCCAGGGCCCACCTTAGTGCTCGAACATATATTTTTGCTAAACGGTCAAAGGTCTTATTCCGTTTTGCTCCTACCTTTTGGAGCGTCCCGGAGGCCATAGCCGGCACCAGCGTCAGGGCCACCAGGAGGCTGGCCAGGAGAGCATAGGCAATCGTTAACCCCATATCTACAAATAGCTGCCGGGAGATACCTTTTACAAAAACTATAGGTAAAAAGACACAGACCGTAGTCAGAGTGGAAGAGATTATAGCTCCCGAGATCTCCTTTGCCCCCTCAATGGAGGCCGCTACGGCAGACTTACCCTCGTTTCTTAAGCGATAGATATTTTCTATAACAACTATGGAATTGTCTACAAGCATACCCACACCTAAAGCTAACCCCGCTAGCGAAATAATATTTATAGCGACGCCGGTAAAGTACATCATGGCGATGGCGAAGATCAGGCTAATCGGTATAGATACCGCTATGATGAGGGTCGGTTTTATGTTCTTAAGGAACAGCAGGAGAATCAGTACCGCCAATATGCCGCCGTAGATAACATTATTAAGCACAGAATCGACCACCAGGTCAATATAAACGCCCTGGTCCATCAGGGGGGTTATCGTAAGATCGTCATACTGCCCCGAGATATCCTCAAATTTTTCCCTAAGGCTACCGGCAACCGCAGCGGTTGAAAACCCACTCTGTTTCTGGAAAGTCAGCATGACCGCGTTATTCCCGTTTACCTTGGCATAGGTCTCTCCGGAGTTATCAACCTTGCTGATTCTCGCTACATCCTTTAGATAAATCTTCCCGATGTTTTCCTCACCGGTATCGAAGAGCACCATTTCCCCCAGGTCTTCAATACACCTGAACTTATCCCCCACCTTAACCAGGTAATCGCCACCCGATTCGGTTATGGTGCCGGCAGGCATGGAAAAATTCTGTGCCCCCAGAATACCAGAAATCATGGCCGGGGTAATCGTCCCATCTAGGGATGCTTTTTTTAGGGCCTCCTTCTTAGCTGATTCAAACTCACCCTGTTTCCCCTTAAGCTCTTTTTCCCCGCTTTCAAGTTGAGCTCTTGCTTTATCCATCTCCTGCGCAAGAATAAACTTGGCAGTCCTAATCTCCTGTTCTTTCCCGTCGAGGCTACCTTTTTGGGATAGAATCAACTGCCTGTTTTTAGCCAGTTCAGCCCGCTGCTTAGCTAATTCATCCAGACCCTTATTAATTTCTTCTCGTCCGGAGGCCAAAGTCTCCAGGCCGCTTTCCAAGCCTTGCGACAGTAAAGCCAGGCACTGCGCTGCCTCCACCTTGCTTATTCCCTCACCGCTGTTCAATTTCCTCTCTATTTCAGCTAATTGAGGGGGCAGAACATCCTTCATTTCCCGCGGAACCTGGTTCAGGATCCCGGCCATGGTGGATTTTAGCTCATCCCCATCCATCCGGGGTAAAGCTACCAGGGTATCTCTTATCCCTTTCCGTAAAGCTTGTAGATTTTTCTCCCGGTCGTTTAACTCATCAAGCTTTGCCTGCAGCTCCTCCTGGACTTCATCTAGCCGCTGCTCACCGGTAGATATTTGAGCCAGGCCATCCTCCATCTCTTCCCTAGCAGCCCTTAAAGCCTCTTCCCCTTCAGCGAGCCTGGCCTCCTGTTTATTTTTTTCGGACTCCAGTTCCTTTCTTCCCTCTTCGATCTCTTTCTGCCCTGCGGCCAGCTTTTCTCCGACTGCAGAGAGACCGGAGGCCACCTTATCCAGGACCCTTTTGTTTATCCCCTCAATCTTTTGGTCGTCCAGTAGAACCTGAACCTTTTCTTCGATTAACCCGGCACCGGATACCGAGGCCACTCCTTCGACACTCTCCAATTCAGGAACTATTTTTTGTTTAACTAATTGGGAGATAGCCAAGAGATCCATATCCTCAACATCAACCGAGGCTACCATTATCGGAAGCATATCGGGGTTCAGGCGCATGAGCAGGGGGGCGCCTACGGTCTCGTTCCAGGTAGGCTTGATTAGATCTAGCATCCCGTTTATCTCGATGATAGCCGAATCCATATTAACATCATGATTAAATTCCAAGATCACCATGGAGGAGTTTTCCCTGGAGATAGAACTTATGTTTTTTATATTGGCGGTGGTAGCCACCACCTGCTCGATAGGTTTTGTGACCACCATCTCGACCTCTTCCGGGCTCGCCCCGGGGTAGCTGGTCATAATTAAAAGGTAGGGCAGATCGATATCGGGCAGCAGATCGGTCTTTAAATTTAAAAAAGATATTGCCCCCAATATAAGTACAATTATAACTACTACAAATACCGTATAAGGCCGTTTTACACTGAACCTGGATAACATTTAAGTCCCCCGTTTTCTTCCTTATTCTCTAATGCTTTTATCTTGAACTTTCCCCCTGATTCCCCAGGACACCCAACATTTACCGACCGACCAGTCGGTCACTCATTGATCATAGGTGACCGGGGTGTGAATGTCAAACCTTAAAGGGTAAGGTTCTTTGCCCGGTGGGTTACAGCCGAGGAAGTAATTTGGAGGGTGTTGGCATTTCACTTACATATCGGGTGTGGGAATAATAACCGTTACACCATTAACCTTATGAACCATTACGGGGATTCCATAAATTGATTCGATGTTCTCGGGGGTCATGATTTCAACCCCCCCGTAGGCAAAAATGGTGTTATTATCTAGAAATATAAACCGGTCACAATAACGTAAGGCCAGGTTTAAATCATGAATAATAATGATAACAGAGATCCTCTCTGTCCGGGCGATCTCCCGTATAATGGCCAACACTTCATGTTGGTTGCCAAGATCCAGATTGCTGGTAGGTTCATCTAGGAGCAACACATCGGGCTGTTGGGCCAATGCCCGAGCGAGGATAACTTTTTGCATCTCCCCTCCGGAGAGCTCATCGATATAACGCAGGGCAAAACTACCAAGCCTCATTCGCTGGATTACCGACTCTACAATTTGATAATCTTCCCGGTTAGGTTCAAATGTAATGTAGGGCTTCCGCCCCAACAAAATGGAATCATAGACGGTTAACCGGTCCCTAACATTACGCTGGGCTACGTAAGCCATATGTTTTGCAATATCATTTTGATTAAGGTTATAAATATTTTGCCCGTTAACATAGACAATCCCCTGCTGGGGTTTCAAAATGCGATTGAGACACTTAATTAAGGTACTTTTACCTGCTCCATTATTCCCTAAAATAGCCGTACATTGCCCCCTGGCCGCGCAGAATTCGATGTTTTTTAAAATTGGCTGGCTCCGCTGATAGGAGAATGCAAGTTTTTGAACATTAATCATCTTCTACCCACCCCCTTATATACCAGGTAAATAAACATCGGAGCACCAAGGAAAGAGGTTATGGCTCCAATCGGAAGTATAATTGGGGCCAAGACGAGGCGGGCCGCTATATCGCTGGCCAATAATAAGAGAGAGCCGACCAATGCCGTCACCGGTAACAGATAACGGTAGTCGTTCCCAACTAGCGGCCGCACAATGTGGGGTGCAATTAGCCCGATAAAGTTAATGATACCGATAAAAGAGACAATTATTGATGCAATTAAAGAGGAGATAAACATCGATAAAATAAGCAAGCGGGTTACATTTACACCTAACCCTTTTGCCGTCTCCTCCCCACTTAGTAACGCATTGAAATTCCAACGGTTTAAAATAAAATAAATCAACGCTAACAGGGTTGCCACCGCCATGATGGTCACTTCATTCCACCCGGCCCGCCCTAAATCACCAAACGTCCAAAACACAACAGCGGCAACCTTCACATCTTCAGCGAAATATTGTAGTAGCGTGGTCGCCCCGGCAAATAGGGCGCCCAAGGCTACACCGGATAGCACCATGGATTCCGGGGTCACCTTCTTAATGTGCGACAATCCCAATATGATGAAGGTAGATAAAAGAGCACCCATAAAGGCACAGATGGAAACCACGTAAGGGTTGGAGAAAGATACACTTTCCAGGGTTTGATACTGCGTCCCGGCACCTAAAACAATAATTGCAAATGAAGCACCAAATGCCGCCCCCTGGGAGATCCCCAATGTGGTCGCCGATGCCAGGGGGTTATGAAGAATGCACTGCATAACACAGCCTGCACTGGCCAGGCCAATCCCGGCTACAATTGCAACGATGACCCGGGGTAAACGATAGTTAAAAATTATGACTGACGCTTGCCCACTGCCATAACCTAAAAAGGTCGCTAGCACCTCTTTCAGGGGTAGACCCGCCGAACCGGCGCTGACCGCCACCAAGGCGGCCAGCACCACAATTAGTAACACGAAAAGAATCAAAACCTTTTTATGGCGGATATACCCCTGATATGTTACTATGTTCCTCACTCAATCTCATTCCCCGATAGTCATTTTTTCAAACCTGTAACCATCAGCAGCTAGCTGCTCATAAAAAGGTTGGCCCAACATTACAGTAAAGATTTCATCAGCTTTTTTAATAATATCTACATCGGCAAACTGTTCGGGATAGATTACCTTACCCGCATAATAGGCATCGGCAATCGCCAGTTCCATATTAGTCCAATTGCAGGTATAAGGTATCTGGGAATATAGCTCCCCATTTCTTACCGCCTTCAGGTTATCATAAAATGCACTATTTTTAGCATAATCCTCATTAACAAGATGCATGTTAGCAGGATTGAGAAAGATGATATCCGGATCCCACATGGTAATCTTCTCCATATCAACAAGGAACGCCACCGATTTGGGGTTGCTAATTTCATCAACGACGTTTTTAGCATGGATAGCGGTGAAAGGCGGGTACAATGCATGGGTGCCGTCAATGCCATGGGCCCCACTAAAGCTAACCGCACCAGTGTAGACGGTAGGCTTCCCTTCATCCGGTATATCCTTTGTGCGGGCATCCAGATCCGCCTGGCATTCTTTTATATAATCAATCACCCGGGAGCAATGTTCCTCAACACCCATAATTTCTCCAATCAACTCTAGTGCCGAATAAAAGGTCTCGTCAAACATTCCCTCGGGATAGATGCCGACAGTTGGAATCCCGGTCTTATCCGCAACATTTTGGGCGGTACTCTCATCCGTCTGTGCAAAAATAACATCTGGGGCGACCCTAATTAACTCTTCAATAAAGGGGGTTTCGTTGGGCCCCCCATTTGAAACAGAGGCGATGCCAGCAAAATGTTCCGCATTGATAACGGTAAAGGGCATTTTTGAAACATTATCCTTGTTCATTTCCGTAACGCCGACCAATTTATCCGCACAGCCAGCATAGGTAAGAATACGGGCTGCCCCACCGATGGCGGCAATGGTTTCAACCTCCCCGGGGATCTCCACCTGCCTGCCGAAGGCATCGGTAACTAAGCGACCCTCCTGCACCGACAGAGGCGTTGATACATAGGATACGCAACCGCTAAAAATAAGGGCAGTTACCAAAACAGCTCCCAGAAGTGTTTTCTTAAACATTTTTTAGGAATCACTCCTTTTACTAAATAATAAAAAGAAACTATCAAGGGAGGTTTTCAAACTTCCCATATAGTTTCTTACTATAACCTTTATCAGTATCAAGTTGTTATTAAATCTAATAGTTACAGGGTTACAGGCATTCTGCCTGCATTTAAATGTTTTATAAACATTTAATCTTTTGATTAGTATACCACCGACCAACCTTTGGGTCAAGGAAAATCCTACCGGTGGTTAAGGCGCATCGAGCATGGCGGAGAGATACTCGCCGGAGACAGAGCTGTAGAAGAAACTGTTGATAAGCGCCCGCCTACCGCTCTACCCACGTTTGCCTAAAAGTCTTACTGCGTTTTATCCGCTGGCCTGACCTCCAGATAATAATGGGGAATACTGGGATCCAAGAGAACCTCATCAATCCCATTTTCCAGATCAAAGCCATGGTTCTGGCGGACGATCACGGTCTGCTCTGTGTTGCAAACCGCGGCAGTCACTACCGTAAATTCCAGGTTGCTCCCCAGGCGGGTGACCAAATCATAACCGTGTATACCCTTATTCTCAGCGCCGTTGCAATGGAAATCGTAGCTCGGCTCTTTGTGCAGGGAGGCCGTTACCGAAGCGCTCTCTCCGGCAGGGATGGTTACCGGGAATTCCAGGTAAAAGATCCGGTCCAGGTTTCTGGTTTCTGAAATAATATCTTCGACCATTCCCATCTCATAGCGATCACGAACAGAGCCGGAAAGCGGGCCATACTCCAGCATAAATCCGGACATCATCCCGAGAAACATCTCTTTGGGCACGGCAAGCTCTTCCCCATCGCCGTATTTTGAGAAGAAATTATCCACCAGATCACCGAGGATGGCAGACAAAAGCCCCTCGCTTCGGGTGATGGTTGCCGATACGCCGGCAAGCTCATTGCTTTTTTCGCAGGCGCCATTTTTATAGCCTTGCAAGGCGTACTCCCCGATGTCCTCACCAATGACAATGATATATTTTTCTTCGCTTTCTCTGCGGCTTCCGCCAGGCACGAAGTAGCTGAAGCGCCGCCAGCCCTCCTCGCCATATTCACAACCGTTAAAGCCGTAGAGCAAAATAGTGGTTTTTTCAGGATCGATATTAAAGCTGATGGCCTGGGTTGCAGCGTCGAACTCCTCAAGGGGCGCCTTGAAATCAGTAAAGCTGTAGACCGTCACCGGTTGGGATAGGGTGGGATAAGCCGCCAAAGCACCTGCCTGGTAGCTCCCGTTCTCCAGAAGTGCTTTGTATTCTTCCCAGGAGTCAAGTTGTAAAATGTTTGCGCTGCCCTCCGGGTCATCGACGCCGTAGGCCCCGGTAAAACCGCCCGAATATCCGCCCGGATGGAGCGCCGGGGAAACCGCCTGACCATTCACCGTGATCACAGGCATCTGCCTTGCCAGCTTCCTAAAGCTTCCGACAAAGGGGTAAAGAGCACTTACCGTGCACTCCTGTCCCGAAATATTGGTGAGGAGATGGCTGTCTTGCACCTTTGCCCCCCATAGAAGAAGTGAATCCTCGCTGGCCAGGGAGAAATCGTAGCTGATATGGCGGCCGGCGCTGATTCCGCTTTCTGCCTCAGCCAGCGTCAGGGGGAACATGGGCCCCGCGTAGGACATGAATACGGAGCTGCCCTCGGGATGGCCGGCTCCGCCGCCCCCTCCGGAGCCACCGCCAAAGGGAAAAAGATCCTGCCAAAACATCATGCTGCCAAAACCTACCACCAGGATGATACCGGCGGCTAGGGCAGCCCAAGTCTTCCATCTGGGACGGGAAGTATTCAACTTTCTATCCTGGGCATCTTCCACAAGAGCGGTGCGAATCCCGGTGATCGCGTTAAATAGTTTTATTTCGCTCTCCTGACTCATATATTCACCCCTTTTTCTGTTAAATACGCCCGCAGGCTTTTGCGCAGACGGAACATTCGCCCGGCCAGCTTATTTGGCGCAGTATCTAATTTGCCTACAGTAAGCATGGCGTTTGGTCCCATCATTGTAGCTTTCAGGAATTCAACATTTTTATCACTGGACATAAACCGATCAGTAAATGGATACATGGTGTTCACCCTTTCCAACTTCGGCACACAAAATGGCCGCTCCCCTACTACTTCCCCATAGTTAGCGCTACAAGGGGTAAGTTTGACAGTAGTTGCTGCAATGGCCTTCTTTCTCTACAAAAACAGGGAATTCCTCTTTGCAACTAGCAGTGTAAACTCCTTTTTTGCCACAAAACCCTCATAATCCGCCGGATCAAGTCAAAGTATTTGCGGTAAATTCATCCGCCTTATCCTCTGCTTCACCTTTAGCAAAATCGTAGTCAACTAGCTTATCCTCGATATCACCATTTATGATGTGACCAATTTCGTGGAAAAATGTGAACCAAAACATATCGGCAAATTTCCGCCTTGTAGTCATAAGCAAGTTTAAGGTGCTATCATCATTCTTTTTAATCACGCCTTGGACAGGAGCGCCCCTAAAGTTTTTGACAATAGAAAACTTAATGCCGCACTCAGCCAGATAGGTTTTTAATCGGGATTGGACATCGGCCACATCTTCAAACATCAGTTCTTTAATCAAAGGGATCTTATCCTATATTTTGTACCTGGTGAAAATGATAGGGGTGAAGATTATTATAATTCACTAACTGAAGTACCCCATATTTTTGGGCCTATTGGTGGGTGCAAAATTAAAATGGGGGGGCACAATATCCTTTTGCTTGAAGCCCTTACCTTGAGCCTTTCCTAACCTATCCCATAACAAAAAACCCGCTACGGGAGCACAAGGGGACAGACACAGGGGGACTGTCCCCATTATTCCCAATAAATAATTCAGTAAAGCGACCCCTGTATTTAGAATATATCATCCGGCATGATATAAGGCTGGATGGCGAAGCTCTCTGCGATAAAGGATTTAACGTAGGACCGGTCTTTCAGGGGGCGCTGGACCATTTCCGCCCACTTTTCTTCATTTTGGAGGGCCGAAAGGTCCAGGCCGTAGCAGCCTTCCAGCACGCAGCGGGATATGGTATAGGAAATTCCCTGGTAATTTAAAACCAGGGTATCCAGATTACCGATCAGCACGAAATTGGCGGTGGCAGCATAGATCAGGGCCTGTTCAAAAAGCCCTTCCTCGAATTCAGTCGGGGTAGCCTGATAATAGATCTCGGCCATTAGACTATCGGGATGGAGCTGAAATCTTTTCGGGATTTCCCCCAACGGCAAATTGGCGTTCAAGTTGGCCAGATTGGAGGCATCGCCCATGTAGGGGCTTTTGAATTTTAGCAGCCTGCCAAAATCATGGGTCAGGGGATCCGCCTGCTCAGCAATGTAGCGCTCCTCCTGCGCTTTCATCCGCGGTTTGATGTACCCCTCTACCAAAACCAGTCCCAGAATTCCCACCGCCACAAGCAAGATGATCAGGATATTTCTTTTTCTCATTTTATTCTTCCTTCCCGTGTTTCTCCGCCAGGGCGCAGGCTTTGCCAAAGAGCAGGGGGATAATCAGGGTGAGCAGGGGCAGTGCGTAGTTCAGAACGATCAGCGCAAACTGGTAAGGCCCCCCGACATGGGGGAAGCGGCCGAACCAGAGATTGCTGCCGAAGTACTTGAGCGTGTTCAAAACAGCGCTCAGCGCCATGTAAAGGATCCAGATCAGCCAGGCTGCTTTGCGGAAAAGGTGCAGCCTTTTTGAATTCAGGGGCGCAGCGGCCTCCCGGGATTCGCCCTTCATGCGGAATGAGCCTAAAAGAAACAAAATCCCCAGGATGAGCAAGATCAGGGCGAGGGCCGTATTGACAAAGATCCCCGTGGGCAAAATCCGGGCGGGGATGGTCGCCAACCAGGCGATCAGGAGGTAAAGAAGGGCGCTCTGCAGCAGCTCCAGGCGGAAGCGGTTTATGTAAACCGGCTTCCGATCCGGCAGCAGATCATCAACCGAATCGAGGGAGCCCTTCGCTTTGGAAAGCGCCTCCTCGTAAACCAATCCCTGCTCCAGATAGTCCGCCAGCCGGGCTTCCAGATTCCCCAAGACCTCATTTTTCAATTCCCTTGACTCGGCGCTCTTGTGTCCGGCAAAGAGCCGATCCACATAATTTTTTAGATCATCTCTCGAATTATCTGCCATCTGTCTGCTCCTCCTCCGGCTGCCGGATCAGGCGATCGATCAGATTTCGCGCCGATCGCCATGCCTTCAGGTTTTCAATGAATTGGGTCCGGCCCGCTTCCGTGACCCGATAATATTTTCTGCGCCCCCCCTGGGTCTCCTCGCCCCAGTAGGATTCCAGGGCGCCCTGGGTCTCCAGGCGGCGCAGCGCGGAATAAAGGGTGGGCTCTTTTAGTTCAAATTCCCCGCTGCTTTTCAAATAGATCTCCTTGATGATCTGATAACCGTAATTGTCCTCCTTCTGCAGCACGCTCAAAATAATGGTGTCGATACTTCCCCGCACCAGATCGCTGTTCAATGCGGATTCAGCCATAAAATCACCTCGCTGTCCCTTGTAAATAGCAATGTATCACGTATTACTATGTGTGTCAATATACTATTTGTAATCTATCTTTGTCCGGTGATATTATCGCCACTAGAATGCCCAGTAAGTGTTATTTTGGTGGTTTGAAAATTTCACTTTAAAGGTTACTAACAAAAAAATATGTGGTTCAAAAGTTAACAACGAAATTAAAATCGTGCATTTAACCGATCTGCATGGTGCTGAATTTGGGAAAAACAATAAATCTCTTATTAGTAAAGTTAGTATACTTTTGGCAAGGACCATGAAAAGAAAACAGCAATCAATCTAATGGCGGAACTGGCTCAAACAGTTCCGGTATATTTTGTACCTGGTGAAAATGATAGAAGTGAAGATTATTATAATTCACTAACTGAAGTACCCCATATTTTTGGACCTATTGGTGTGGGATGCCCTCAGCAGTGAGATGTTTGGAGATGGCTCATATTACCCCGAAGCTACACCGATTAAGCATGAATGCTACGCTGTGTCAAAATGGTTGGTTCCTGAAGTTGAACATACAATATATTACTGTTATTCCTGCTCGGCCCTTTTCATAATACCCTTACAAAAATGCAGTAGCCCTGGCGCTGGCCCGGTTTCCCCTCAGAAAAGCCCCTAAGATTATCACCTACCTGTTGTGGGCGGTAGCAGGTTTCCGGCTGGTGTTCCCTTTCCCCATCCGGGGTTTATTTAGCCTGCTTCCCTTTAATTCCGCCCCCATCCCGCTGGATCTAGCCGCGCGGGCAATCCCGCAGATCGAGAGCGGAATCTCCCTCATCGACAAAGCCGTCAGCAGCGCCCTCCCCGCCGCTTTGCCCGCTGTAGGAGTCAGTCCGTTACAGACCTGGCTGACGATCGGCTCATCCATCTGGCTGGCCGGGGTTATGATTATGTTGCTCTACAGCATCCTCACCATAATCCGGTTGAAGCGGCAACTGCGCTCTGCGGTAAATGTTGAGGATAATATCCATGAAACAGCCAATCTTAAAACCCCGTTTGTAATCGGGCTGCTTCACCCGCAAATCTTTATCCCGGCCGGGTTGGACCCAGAAGAGCGCCGTTACATAATTTTACATGAGCAGATACATATCAGGCGGCACGATCCGGCCATAAAAATATTGGCTTATTTTATACTCTCCCTCCATTGGTTCAACCCCCTTGCCTAGCTGGCTTTCCTGCTGATGAGCACCGATATGGAAATGTCCTGCGATGAACGAGTGCTAGGAGAGCTGGGCAGCCAGATAAAAATCGCTTACTCCCGGTCACTGATCTGCCTGGCAGCGGGAAAACCTATATTTAACGGCAGTCCCCTCGCCTTTGGGGAAGGCCGAATGAAAGAAAGGATTGATAACGTGTTGAATTTTAAGAAACCTTCGAGGGTGAGCATCATTTTTGCCGTTATTCTAGTAGCAGCTCTAGGACTTGGACTGACACTCAACCGTGATTTTCGGGAACCGGTCGGGCCCGGTGAAATTAACCGAAATACACCCGGGCTGACCATCACCACCCCCCGCGATCTTTATTCCCCGACTATGAGCTCCATCTTCGGCTTTGAGCTAGTGGTGCAGGAAAATATTTATGAACAACTGAAGCGCTATGTTAAATAGTCCTCAAAAAGGGACTATTTTGCTTTAGACCCCGCCCTTTACCGGTGTGAAATCCCCCGTTTTGCGCCCGTCACCTAAACTTATGCACAAAAACACATGGGAGCGATATCCTGGTGCTTGAAGTTCTTACCCTAAGCCCTTTAAGCCCCTTCGGCAACAAAAAACCCGCCATTTACGGCGGGCCGAGATTGTATCAATTCCTGTTACTTAATATGGTGGAGGCGGCGGGAATCGAACCCGCGTCCGAAAGCCCGGTTATAGAAACTTCTACAGGTTTAGCCCCCGGTTCATTCTTGCCCTGCCGGATCCCCGGAGCCCGATCCTTTCAGGGCCAGCTTCGTTAGAATTCCCCCGGTGGTGGTGAAGCAACCGCCCCCGAGGTAGACCGGCTTAGTGACGCTCCCATCCTCCCCCCCGGCCAGGGAAAGGGGGGAACGCGCTACTTTTAACTAAGCAGCGTAAGCTAAATTATCGTTGGCGTTTATAGCCGTTCCATGTTTTTACCAGGCCATGGTCCTGGACCTGCCGTTCCTATCTCCTAAACCCTCGTCGAATCCTTACGCCCCCATATCTTAATAGCTCATTATATTAATTTGCTTAACGGTAACTTCTTTCTTTTAAAGCCCTTTCCGCCTCCCGCTGGCTTTCCTTTTCCCGAAGGACCTGCCTCTTATCATACATCCTTTTCCCCCGGGCCAGGGCCAGCTCTACTTTAACCAGGCCGCCTTTCAGGTAAATCCTAAGCGGCACCAGGGTATATCCTTTCTCCCTTACCCTACCATCCAGCCGGTCGATCTCCCGGCGGTGCATCAGAAGCTTCCGCCGGCGCAACGGATCGTGGTTAAAACGGTTGCCGGGATCGTAGGGGCTGATGTGAACGTTACATAAAAACAGCTCGCCGTCATCAACCTGGGCATACCCGTCTTTAAGATTTACCCGGGCCTGGCGCACCGACTTGACCTCAGTCCCGGTTAGAACAATCCCCGCTTCGTAACTCTCATCAATAAAATAGTTATGGTAGGCCTTGCGGTTCCGGCTGATTACTTTTACTTTTTCCACCTGTTATTCCCCACCATTTTGTGCACCATGCACGGTCGGGCCGATAAATCAACCCTATCGATCCAGTTGGCATTACACGGATCAAATAGGGCTGTCTGCGTTCCCTCCATGAAAATAATAACATACCCGGTAACCGGCTGTCAACAATCGATTAAACCTTCTTGCAACTTGGGGAGCCGTTATCTTCCCCCCCTCATTTCACCAGGCTAAAGGTAATATTGCCATCCCGCCGGCTGGTCCGCTCTACCCGAACCCGTACCTCATCACCCATTCGGTAAATTTTTCGGCGCCGTTTCCCGATTAGAGAGGCCTGCTTTTCCATGTACACATAGTAATCATCATCCAGATCGCTAAGGGGAATCATTCCCTCGACCGTGTTTTCCAGCTCTACAAACATTCCAAAATTGGTTATTCCACTAATGATGCCACTGAATTCCTCCCCGATCTTGTTTTCCATGTACAGGGCTTTCGCCAGGTCCTCATCGGCTCTCTCCGCCTCCATGGCCAGCCGCTCCCGTTCAGAGGAGTGGCGGGCAATCTCCGGTAGGCGAGATTGCAAGAAGGATCGCCGTTTAGCCGAGATATTTGCCGCCAACCCGTATTCACTTAGTAACCGGTGAACCATCAAATCCGGATAGCGGCGAATAGGGGCGGTAAAGTGAGTATAACAGGGGGAGGCCAGTCCAAAATGCCCCTCATTGGCAGCACTGTAACGAGCCTGGGCCAATGAACGTAATAACAGGTATTTGAGCAATCGTTCTTCCTTTTGCCCTTTTGATCTCGCCAGTAGTTGATTCAGCTGGTGCTGGGTAATCTGGCCCGGTTTACCCGGTAACTGGTATCCTAAGAAACTAATTGCTTCTTTGAATGCCTTTATTTTCTCTTCTTCGGGAACACCATGGGCCCGGTATAGCCCGGGTAATTTTTTTTGGTTAAAATGGGCGGCGATCGCTTCGTTGCAAAGAATCATGAACTCTTCGATCAAGGATTCAGCCCGGCCTTGATTCCGCCGTTCGATGCTGATCGGATAACCCCGCCGGTCCAGTTTGATCTCTGCCTCCGGGAGGTCCAGATCCAGGGCTCCCCTCTGTAGGCGTCGTTCTCTTAAAGCCCCGGCCAGCCGGTCCATATTACTGATGCGTTCCATTATCTTTTCCCGGCCCCTACTGTAACCACTATTTTCCAGATAGGATTGAACCTGCCGATAGGTCAGGCGCTGCTTTACCTTAATCACGCTAGGAAAATACCGGTAACCAAAGAGTTTCCCCTCTTGGTTAATATCCATCAATACTGTTAGCGCCAGCCTCTCCTTGCCGGCCTGCAGGCTGCACAACTGTTCGGAGAGTAGGGGGGGCAACATGGGCAGGGCCCGGTCTACCAAGTAGATACTACAACCCCGGTTATAGGCCTCTTTATCCAATGGCCCGCCCTCACGGATGTAGAAAGATACATCGGCGATATGCACACCCAGCTGGTAACGCCCGGGGGCCGGCCCCTTTTCCAAGGAGATCGCATCGTCAAAATCCCGGGCCGTTTCACCGTCGATAGTAACAGTAAATAGATCCCGTAGATCCCGCCGTCCCTGTTCCCGGGCAATCTCCCCAATTCTATCTTCCCCGGGAAGGCTCTTTAGTTCCTTTATTACTTCTTTCGGGAATTCCCCGGGCAGGTTAAATTTATACCGGATCGATTTCTGGTGAGCCTGGATGGAGTCGGCCGGTCCAAGTTTTTCCACTACCCTCCCCTGTATCTTCTGCCCGGCTTCGCCCCAGTGATCAATTTTGACCGCTACCTTCTCACCGGAGTAGGTTCCTTTTAGGTCCCTGGCAGAGACCTCCACAGCCTGGGGCAGGCAGCGTTCATCGGGCACTACATAGCAACGCCTTCCTTTACGTTCTAGGGTCCCCACCAGCCGGTTGCTTCCCCGCTTTAAAATCGAGGTTACCTCCCCTTCCTCCCGGCGCCCCCGACTATTTTTGCCAAGCCGAACCAGTACCCGATCCCTATGGACCGCTCCCCTCAGGTGGCGGGCCTTAATATAGATATCCTCCCTCCCGGAAAGATCCGGTTTTAAAAAAGCAAAACCCCGGCGGTTACCCTGTATGGTACCGGTTATATAACTGGCTCCCCGCTTGGTGCCAGAGGCAGCTATAAACCCCCGGGATAGTAGCTTCCCCAGTTGCTGCTTTAATGCTGACCGGTCTTCACCCGGTAGTATTATTGAATTTACCAGCTGGTCATAGGTTAATGCTCTTTTCCTGGGCCGGGAAAGGGTACGCATTAGCCTTGGTGCAAGTAAAGGCTGTTTTCTGTTCTTCTTTAACTTCATCCTACAGGCCCAACTCCCGGGCGATCCCCTGCATAGCAGCCAGGCTAATCGCGATAAATTCTTCCAGGGAAAGCCCCAGGTGGCGACAGCTCTTAATTTGCTCCCGATCGGCCCCCCGGGCGAAGCTTTTCTCCTTAAACCGGTTCATTACAAAAGCTCCATCGATAGCGGACATTTTTTTCTGGGGATGGACCAGGGCCGCCGCTACCAGCAACCCGGTAATCGGATCTACCGCATAGAGGGCCTTATCCAGTAGAGTCTTTCGCTCCACACCTACGGCGGGATTGTGGGCCTTTACCGCCTGGACCAGCTCCGCCGGCAACCCTTTATCCTCCAGGATGCGAGCACCAACCAGGCCATGCTGTTCCGGCTGATCGGCGGTTTGATCATAGTCTAGATCATGCAGTAGACCGGCCAAGGCCCAGAGGGACTCATCCTGATTAAACTTACGGGCCAGAGCAGCCATTACCGCTTCGGTGGCCAGCATATGTTTTATTAAATTTTTATTTTTCACCCGGCTCTTTACCAGGGCCAGGGCACTTTCTCTATCCACAAACTTCCTCCTCATTAATTGTTACTTTAGTTATAATAGCCTATATTAGTAAAAAAAAACAGGCATAGAGAGACACAGGGAATGGAAATGGCAAAACCGGGCTTGTCCGGCATTTATGGAAGAGCCCGGGAGGCAACCCTAGATCTTTAGGTAACAGGAAACCAGTTAACTTAGAAAAGCCAATAGGACCGATAAAATCATGAAGGCTACCGCCAGCCAGGTAGTAAACTGGCTTAATCGATCATCAATCCCCTTCTTTTTCCCAAACAGTGTCTGGGCACCCCCGGCGATCGCCCCCAGCCCGGTGCTTCGCCCCGATTGCAACAGTACAACTGCGATTAATCCCAAGCAAACAATAACAAATATTATCTGCAGTACTAGTACCAACATGACCTTACCTCCACTGTAACGATGCCCCAATTGTATCATAAATTCAACAGGTTTGCTGCAAATCGACACAGGGAATAATTTTTAGGTGTCGAATAAGCCCAGCCCGGCATATTTGCTTGTTGCCCCTAGTAACTCTTCTATCCGCAGCAGCTGATTGTACTTGGATACCCGATCTACCCGGGAGGGTGCTCCCGTTTTTATGGCCCCACAGCCGGTAGCTACCGCTAAATCGGCAATAAAACTGTCTTCCGTCTCTCCAGAACGATGGGAAATGATAGAGAGGTAACCGGACCGCCGAGCCATCTCCAGGGTATCCAGGGTTTCGGAAAGGGTGCCGATCTGATTAGGCTTTATTAAGATGGCATTGGCTATTTCCCCGGCGATCCCCCGGGCCAGGCGACGGGAATTAGTTACAAATAAATCATCCCCGACTAATTTTAACCGATCACCCAGCTCAATTGTTAGCTGCCGCCAGCCATCCCAATCATCCTCCGCCAACCCGTCTTCGATACTAACTAGGGGAAATTGTTCCTGTAGACGCCGATAGTAGGCAATAATTTCATCGGCAGTCAATGTTTCTCCCCCCAGGCTGTAATTGCCCTCCTGATAGAGTTCGGTAGCCGCCACATCCAGCGCTAAGAACACCTCTTCCCCCGGGCGGTAACCGGCAGACTCGATTGCCTCCACGATTATAGCCAATGCCTCCTCGTTGCTGCCAAGATCGGGGGCAAAACCTCCCTCATCTCCTACGGCCGTGTTCAAACGGCGGGATCTAAGTGCTTTTTTCAAGGCATGAAAGATTTCTGTCCCCATCCGTAAAGCCTCACTAAAAGAATCGGCTCCCGCCGGCAGGATCATAAACTCTTGGATATCGATATTATTATCGGCATGCTCACCCCCGTTAATAATATTCATCATCGGTACGGGTAGCAACCTGGCTCCTACTCCCCCTAGGTAGCGATAAAGGGGCAGCCCCAGCCCGGCCGCCGCTGCCCGAGCGCAAGCCAGGGAAACTCCCAGCATGGCATTGGCCCCCAGCCGCTCCTTGTTCTCGGTCCCATCAATCTCGATTAACAAGCGATCAATTTGCTGTTGCTCGAGCACGCTCTCCCCTACCAGCCGGGGAGCTATCTCTCGGTGAATATTACCTACCGCGGTAAGCACCCCCTTACCGGCGTAACGATCCGACTGGTTATCCCGTAACTCCAACGCTTCAAAGGCCCCGGTAGAGGCTCCCGAGGGTACCGCAGCCCGGCCGCACCAGCCGCCAGCCAGTAGTACATCCACCTCCAGGGTAGGATTCCCCCGGGAATCCAAGATCTCCCGGGCGAAAATCTTCTGAATCTGTTCGTCCATAGTTAGCTCCTTCTTTATCAAGTTATATGATCCGCCCGATCCGGGTAACTGCCTACCGGTGATAAGATTAGACTCCGCCCGGTCATCACCGGCGGAGATTCCAAGCCGGCCAATTCCAGCACGGTAGGAGCAATATCGGCCAGTATACCTTCCCGGTTAAGGACTATCGGATTCGGATTTAAGACAATCGCCGGGACCGGGTTAACCGTATGAGCGGTATGGGGTAGACCCCGTTCATCGAGCATCTGTTCCGCATTGCCATGATCACCACAGATTACCGCCCGCCAGCCCCGGGAAAGGGCCTCCTTGACAATCAATCCCACCGACCGGTCCACCGCTGCAACCGCCTTAACTGCCGCCGGAAGTATGCCCGTATGTCCCACCATATCGGCATTGGCAAAATTGGCGACAATTAAATGATACTTGTCACTACGCATCGCAGCAACGATCGCTGCTGCTACACCAGCGGCACTCATCTCGGGCTGCAGGTCATAGGTAGCGACCGCCGGGGAGGGAATTAGTATCCGTTCCTCCTTGGGGAAAGGTTCTTCCCGGCCCCCATTAAAGAAAAAGGTAACATGGGCATATTTTTCGGTCTCCGCTACCCGCAGCTGCCGGTAACCCCGGTTCGATATCACCTCACCCAGGGTCCCCTGCAAATACTCCGGAGGATAGGCTACCGCTACCGGCAGGGCCCGGTCATACTCGGTTAGGGTCACGTAATGGGGCCGGGGGGAGACGGGGCCGCGGTTGAAGCCAGTAAAAATGTCGTCAACCAGGGAGTGGCTTATTTGCCGGGCCCGATCCGGTCGGAAATTAAAACATATTACCGTATCCTGGGTACGAATGGTAGCCAGGGGAAGCCCCCCCGGCCCCTCTATTACCATCGGGGTGACAAATTCATCGGTCTCCCCCCGCTCGTAAGCCGCCTCCAGGGCGGCGACCGGGTTGGGAGCCGGTATCCCCTCACCGTAAACATAGGCCCGGTAGGCTTTTTCCGTGCGTTCCCAGCGACGATCCCGATCCATCGCATAGTAGCGACCGCAAATAGAGGCTATTGCTCCAAAACACCGCTCCTTACTGCGTTGGTAAAGTTCCTCCAGGAATGGGCGGGCACTGGTCGGGGGGGTATCCCGCCCGTCCAGGATCGCATGGATATATACCTGTTCTACCCCCGCCTGCCCGGCCATCTCCAACAGGGCTAGCAAATGGGTGAAGTGACTATGCACACCGCCGTTAGATACCAGCCCGAGTAGGTGGACCGCACCGCCCCCTCTCCGGGCTTTAGCCATCGCCTCCAGCAACACCCGGTTCTGAAAAAACTGGCCGCCCTTGATAGCCCGTTTAATCCTCGTTAAATCTTGGTAAACGATCCGGCCAGCCCCCAAATTTAGATGACCTACCTCCGAATTGCCCATCTGTCCCGGAGGCAGGCCCACCGCCTCCCCGGAGGCCCCGATTGGAATCCAGGGACGCTCCTTACACAACCGATCCATGTTGGGGGTAGGAGCCCGGGCAATAGCATTGCCCGGAAGCTCTTTGCTATATCCCCAGCCATCCAACACCAGAAGTAAAACCGGGTTCAACGGGTTGTCTCCCCGGCGGCTGCTATTAGTGCCAGGAAGGTATCGGCTTGCAAGCTGGCTCCCCCTACCAGGGCGCCATCTATCTCCGGCAGTGAGACAAATTCGGCAATATTATTTTCGTTAACGCTGCCCCCGTACTGGATCTGCAACTGCCCGGTAAATTCCGGGCCCAGGGTCTTCAGGGCTGCCCCCCGAACCAGCCGCGCCGCCTGCCCGGCATCGGCGGCAGAGGCGGCTACCCCGCTACCGATAGCCCATACCGGTTCATAGGCGATAACCAGGCGCCTTACCGCCACCCCGGCAATGTGGGCTAGCGCTCCCTCCACCTGCTGTCGGAGCACTTTTTCCGTAGCCCCTTTCTGCCGCTCCTCCTCGGTCTCCCCAACGCATAGCACCGGCACCAGGTCATGTTCAATAGCAGCCAGCACCTTTTTATTAACCATCTGGTCATCCTCCCCCATAAGATGGCGCCGCTCCGAGTGGCCGATGATGACATGGGTCGCTCCCAATTCCAGGAGCATGGCTGCTGAAATTTCCCCGGTAAACGCCCCCGCGGCGGACCAGTGCATATCCTGGCCCCCCAGCAGCACCGGGCTGCCGGCCAGCCCCTGCTGCACCGCCGCCAGGGCGGTAAAGGGGGGACAAATTAAGGTCTCTATCCCGGCCGGTGGTCCTCCGCCCTCCAGTAGGCGGCGGCAAAAGTCGGCCGCCTCTGCCGTGGTTTTATGCATCTTCCAGTTGGCAGCTATAATCAATCCCATCCTATTAATCCTCTCCTTAGTGACGATCTTTTAATATGGCAATGCCCGGCAGCTCCCGGCCCTCCCAAAATTTTAAGGTGGCCCCGCCACCGGTGGAGGTGAAATCAACCTGGCTGGACAGGTTAAACTTCTTCAGGGCAGCTACGATATCCCCCCCGCCCACTACCGAATAGGCCTTGCTGTCAGCAATCGCCCGGGCTACACCCTCCGTGCCCCGGTGAAAGGGTTCGGTTTCAAATACACCCAGGGGGCCGTTCCAGATCACCATCCCGGCACCGGCAATAATGGAGGCATACTCCTCCGTGGTGGCCGGCCCTATATCCAGTGCCCTCCATTTCGCGGGAACTGTCCCCGGGGGAATTGTAATTACCCGGGTGGGACTCCCCGATTGCAGCTCCCGGGCCGCCACCAGGTCCACCGGCAACAAGAGACGGCAGCGGCTATGACGGCTATGCTCCCAAAGTTCCCGGGCCACCGCCGCGAGATCGGGCTCCGCCAGGGAGGCCGCCAGCTCGTAGCCCAGGGCCACCAAAAATGTATTGGCCATCCCCCCCCCGGTTAACAGGTAGTCGGCCATGGTTAAAAATCGGTTAACTACCCCTAATTTGTCAGAAATTTTGGCCCCACCCAGGACTACTACCAGCGGGCGACCGGGATTCTCCAGGCACCGGCCAAGGGTCTTGACCTCCCTCTCCATTAATAGCCCCGCCACTGCCGGAATATAGCCGGCCACACCCACGGTAGAGGCATGGGCCCGGTGCGCTGCACCGAAGGCATCGTTAACAAAGAGATCCGCCAGTTCCGCCAGGCCCTTGGAGAGCTCCGGGCTATTTTCTTCCTCCCCAGCCTCAAAACGTAGGTTCTCCAAAAGGAGAAGACTCCCCGGGGGGGCGGCGGTAACCGCCTCTTTTACCGCTGGGCCGACCACCCGGTCTACCGGGATAACCGGTTGGCCTAGTAGGGTTTCCAGGCGCCGGGCCACCGGATGGAGGCTTAACTCTGGCACCACTTTCCCCCCCGGACGGCCCAAATGGGAGGCGATTATTACCCGGCTCGCCCCCCGGGCAAGTAAATATTGAATGGTGGGCAAAACCAACCGGATCCGGGTATCGTCGGCTACCTGCCCCCCCTTCAGGGGAACATTAAAGTCTACCCGTAATAGGACCCGTTTCCCGGATAGTTCTACCTGCTCTACGGTAAGCTTGTCATAACGCAATCTCTTCACCACACAAATTAGTAGTTTAAATAAAGTTTACATTTTAATGGTAGTATAACCGACTCTATTTTACCACAAAACCCTATTTTTACCCCGGGGCCAATTAAAAAAACCACCGGTTACGGGTGGTCTGCGGTAAATATGACCCTTCGGAATCAGATCCGGCGCCGCCGGTACGAGGGGGGAATGCCAATTTCCTCCCGGTACTTGGCCACGGTCCGACGGGAGATAACAATGCCCTTTCCTTTTAATATTCCGGCCATCTGCTGGTCACTAAAGGGTTTTAAGCTGTCTTCCCGCTCAACTAGCTCCTGCAAGTAATTTTTAATACTATGAGAAGAGTAGTTCTCTCCCCCGGCCCCGGTAACCCCACTGGAAAAGAAAAATTTTAACGGGAAGAGACCCCGGGGGGTCTGGATATACTTATTAGAGGTAGCCCGGCTTACCGTAGACTCATGGATCCCCAATTTGCTCGCCACCTCTTTCAGGGTGAGGGGCTTAAGGTGTTTAATTCCCTGTTCCAGAAATGCCTGTTGCAATTTAACAATTTGGGTGGCTACCCGGTAGAGCGTTAACCGGCGCTGTTCTATGCTCCGGATAAGCCAGAGGGCGCTATCCATTTTCCCTTTAACAAAGCTGGTTAGCTGCTCATCATCGGTCCCGGTACGCAACAGCCGTTGGTAAAAGGGGCTAATGGTCAGCCGGGGGGTACCCCCGTCGCTGGCGGTAATTATATACTCCTTTCCGACCTTCTCCACCGTTAAATCAGGGATAATATAGCGCGTTTCTTCCCCACTACCATAGATGTTCCCCGGCTTGGGGTTAAGATGATCGCGGATAAAATCGATAGCTGACTGGACCTGTTCCTGCTCACAACCCAACCGGGAGGCAATATAACGATAGCGGTTATCGGCGGCGGCGGGAAGGTAATGGGTAATTATTTTTTCCACCAGGGGAGGGGGGACTAGGTTGATTCGCTTAAGCTGTAAGAGGAGACATTCCCAGATATCCCGGGCCCCTACCCCGGGGGGCTCCAGGCCCTGGACAAGGGCCAGGCCGGCAGCTAGTTCCTTTTCACTGGCTCCCAGGGAGAAGGCCAGCTCATCCAGGTTACCCCTTAAATAACCGTTGCCGTCCAGGTTTCCTACCAGGTAGGAGGCAATATTATATTCAGCCCGGGGAAGCGACATCAGGCGGAGCTGCTCGGATAAATCATCCTGGAGCGTTCTCCCTTCACGGGCATAGCTGTCGATAGGCGGGGGATCATCTTTAGGGTAAAACGTGGGGAGGCTACAATCTAAATTGCTATCGCGGAGATATTCTTCCCAGGGGAACTCATCATCCTCTACCTTCTCCTCGTCGGTGAGATCATCGTTCTCCTTCTCCCCCTCTTCCCGCATCTCCAATACCGGGTTTTCCAGGAGCTCCTGCTGGATATATTCCCGAAGCTCCATCCGGGAATACTGCAGCATGGAGATAGCCATCTTTAACTGGGGGGTCATAATCAATTTTTGGGACTGTTCTAACCTTAAATGAAAATCTAGTTTCAAGTCACTCCTCCCCCTACTAGTAGTATATTTCGACGAAGATGATAATACTCCTGCCGCTATTCAAATTAGTCTGACAAATTACCGCTGGTGGGGGGTCGAATATTATGAGGGAAACGCCTTTCGGGCCAGGCGGGCCAGCTGCCGGAACCGGTGATTCATACCGGATTTACCCAGGGGTGGATTAAGCATCTCCCCCAGCTCCTTTAAAGAGGCCTCCGGATATTTTTTCCGCAGATTTGCCGCCTCCTGCAGGGTCGGAGGCAGGTTGGATAGACCGATTAACTGTTCAACCCGGGCAATAGCCTCAATCTGCTGCTGGGAGGAGGTTACAATCTTATCTAGGTTGGCGGTTTCACAGTTTACCAGCCGGTTAACCTGGTTGCGCATACTTTTAACAACCCGAATATTTTCCAGCTCCAGCAGGGCATTGTGGGCACCGATCACCCGTAAAAATTCGGCTATCGACTCCCCGTGTTTCATGTAGAGATAATGAACCTGGCGGCGCTCCCGAATAAATGACTCTATCCCAAAGGACTGTAGGATTTGCCGGGTTAAAATCGCATCTTCCCGGTAACCGCAATTAATTTCCAGGTGATAACCGGAACGGGATATGCTCATGGAGCCCCCGGCTAGAAATATCCCCCGCAGAAAAGCCCGCCGACAACAAAATTTTAATTCCCGGTGTATCTCCCGGGTAAAACCCGGCTGCCCCCGCAGGGGATAGAGCCCTAAATAGCCCAGCAGATTATCTACCGCCTCCCCGCCCTGGACCTGGACCATATAGGTTACCTTCCCTAGGCGCCGCCCCTGTTGCTTGACAACCCGAGGGGAATTAAATCCAGCCCCCTTAATCATTTGAAACAGGTGGCGGGCTAAAGTGCTGGAGCCGGCGGCGACCTTTATATACCGTTGTCCTTCGCTAAGAACCAAGAAACCCCGAAGCAAAACCAGGGCGGTTAGCTCACTACGCCGGCAGCAGCGGCGGGCCTCTGGCGGGCGTACAATTAGTTCCCGGTTAATCTCGCGGGTAAAAGACATCATCTTCCTCCTGCCTATAACGGTCAAAATCCTAGATTATAACCTTCTCTATATCCCGGTGGACCAGGTTTACCGAGTACTGTTCTTCTAGAAAACGTCCTAAATCATCGGCTATAACCACTGAACGATGCCGCCCACCGGTACAACCGATGGCCACTACCAGACTGCTCTTCCCCTCCCGGACACAATAGGGAATAATAAACTGCAGCAGATCGCGAATTTTTTGATAGTACTTATGGCTAACCGACCACCGGTAGATATATTTTCTTATCCGGGGGTCGGTACCCTTTAGGGGCTTTAAATGTTCAACATAAAAGGGGTTGGGTATAAACCGGACATCAAATACTAGGTCTGCTTCCGGGGGTAGGCCATACTTAAATCCAAAAGAGACCAGTTGGATTAATATCTTGCGATCTTTTAATCCGGCCTCGGTGTAAATCCGGGCTATCTTTTCTTTAAGCTGGGCCGGTGACAGGGAGGAGGTATTGATAATATGATCGGCCCTGCCCCTTAACTCACTTAGCACCTCTTTTTCCTGGCGCAACAGTTCGCTAAGGGTCCCCCCGGTAAGGGGGTGTCGCCGGCGGGTCTCCTTAAAGCGGCGAATAAGTACCTCTTGTTCCGCCTCCAGGAACAGGATGTCATAATCTACACCCGACTCCTCCAATTGATCAAGAACCTCAAAAAGATCATCAAAAAAAGTTCCTCCCCGAATGTCGCACACTAAAGCCACCCGGTTGATCTTGCCCTCAGAGTGAGCACAGAGTTCGGCAAATTTTGGAATAAAGGTAGGAGGTAGATTGTCTACGCAGAAGTAATCCAGATCTTCAAAACAGTTAACGGCGTTACTTTTACCCGCCCCGGAGAGCCCGGTTATTAATACTAATTTTAACGACGGTCCCCTTCCGGTCATTTTGACCTCCCTCTCAGTGGTTTTATCCGCCCCGACACCCCGTCAGTTTTGAACCTCCCCATGTAGAAACTTATAGACCCGAGAGGCCAATTTTTTACTAAATCCCGGCACCTTTTCAATCTCCTCCGGTGTAGATTGCCATAATCGATTGATATTACCAAAATGATCGAGTAAAGCCGCTCTGCGCCGGGGCCCAATTCCTGGAATCTCTTCCAACTGGGAACGGCGGTTACGGGTTAAACGCCTGCGGCGGTGGTAGGCCAGGGCAAACCGGTGGGCTTCATCCCGTACCCTTTGCACCAGCTGTAGCAGCGGGGAATGGGCCGGCAGAACAACCGGGGCATCGGCCCCCTCCAGGAAAAGATGCTCCGTTCCCTCGGCCAAGGCCAGCAGGGTCAACCGCTCTTTCCCGGCCCGGTTTAACACCTCTCGGGCCGCCGATAACTGGCCTTTTCCACCATCGATTAACAACAAGTTCGGTTCGGGCCAGTCCTCCCGGGCAAGGCGGCGCCCGAGTACCTCCTGCAGGGCGGCATAATCATCACCGGGCTTAGCCTCCCGCAGTAGGAACCGCCGGTAGTGTTCCCTCCGGGGGCGCCCCTTTTCAAAGACCACCATCGCCCCCACCGCCTCTTTCCCTTGGAGATGGGAGATATCGTACCCTTCAATTCGCCGCGGTCCCTCCTCCAGGCCAACCAACCGGGCCAGCTCTCGGAGAGGTTCCTCCTCCCGCCGACGGGAGGAGCGGAGCTGTTCCTCCAAGGCCAACCGGCCATTCCGGCGGGCCAGCTCCAGTAGCTCCCTCCTTTTACCACGGCGCGGGTGCTTTAAGGCTACCTTACCCTTTTTTTTCCGGCTTTGCAACCACTGCTGTAATAGCTCTTCATCGGCAGGCCGGCTGGAGAGAAGTATCTCATCCGGCGGTCTCTCAACCCGGCCGTAGTAGCTCTTCATAAAACCGGCCAACACCTCCGGCTCGCCCAAGCCCGCTGTGCCGGTAAGCGGGAAATGTTCCTGGCTTAGCAGTTTACCCTCCCGGATCTTAAACAGGTGAACCGCCGCTCTCTCCTCCCGGCTAACCAGGGCCAGCACATCCTGATCCGGGCCCTCCCGAACCAGGACCTTTTGCTCCTGAGTCACCACCTCCCGCAGTGCCCGGAGCTGATCCCGTAGCCGGGCCGCCCGCTCAAAGGCCCGTTGTTGCGAGGCCTCCTCCATTTGCCGGGTTAGAGCCTCTTCCAGCGAACGAGTTCTACCCTCCAGGAAGAGGGCGATCTGTTCTACCATCTGCCCATATTCCTGCAAAGGTACATCTTTTTCTCCCCGGCAGGGAGCTAGACAACGTCCCATCTGGTAGTTAAGGCAGGGGCGCCCGGAGGTGGGCTCCCCGGTTAGAGACTGCCGGCAGCGCCTAAGGGGAAAAATTTTGCCCAGCAAACGCAAGGTGTCACGCACCGACCCGGCCCTAGTAAAGGGTCCAAACCAACGCTCTTTACCGGTAACCGGGCTGTAACCCCTTCTCTGGGTAAGGCGCAGCATTAACAGGCGGGGGTACGGCTCAGCGGTAAGCATGAGGTAGGGGTAATCCTTATCATCCTTTAGGTTTACATTGTAACGCGGGTAATGCTCTTTAATCAGGTTGCATTCGAGAACCAGTGCCTCTGCTTCGTTATCGGTAACCAGGTATTCAATGTCAGCCATGTGGGACTGCAGAACCCGGATCCGGGGGGGCATCCCCGTTTCGGCTAGGTAGTAACGTACCCGTTGCCGCAATAGCTTGGCCTTACCCACATAGATTACCTGTCCGGAAGCATCCTTAATCAGGTATACCCCCGGGGAGGCGGGGAATCGTCCCACCTTCTGTTCCAGTTCTTTCAAACGCCCGGCCATGCTCACCCACCTAACCTTTCCCTACACCGGTCGGGTTACTGGATCCGGCTAAAACTTCTTTCAACCATTTTCCAGTATAGGAGTCTTTAACCCGGGCCACCTCTTCCGGAGTACCCCGGGCCACCACCCGCCCGCCTTCCTCCCCGCCCTCCGGACCTAGATCGATCAGGTAATCGGCCCTTTTTAATACCTCCGGGTTATGCTCAATTACCAGCACCGTATTACCGGCCCCTGTTAGCCGGTCCAGGATATTTAACAGTTTCTTTATATCCTCCAGGTGGAGACCGGTAGTAGGCTCATCTAATATATAGAAAGTGCGCCCCTTGCTACGCCGAGCCAGCTCGGTAGCCAGTTTTACCCGCTGGGCCTCTCCCCCGGAGAGGGTGGTGGCCGGTTGTCCCAGCCGGATATAGCCCAAACCCACATCCTGCAAGGTCTGTAACCGGCGGCTGATCTTGGGGAAGGTTTCAAAGAGCTCGCTCGCCTCCGACACGGTCATATCAAGAACATCGGCAATGTTTTTCCCCTTGTAAAGTATCTCCAGGGTCTCCCGATTATAGCGCCGCCCACCACAAACCTCGCAGGGAACGTAAACATCGGGTAGAAAATGCATCTCGATCCGCAGTATCCCGTCTCCTCGGCAGGCTTCGCACCGGCCGCCTTTTACATTAAAGCTAAACCGGCCCGGACGGTAACCTCGCTTGCGCGATTCAAGCATCTGGGAGAAAAGCTCCCGGATCCCATCAAAGAGACCGGTGTAGGTAGCTGGGTTGGAACGGGGGGTCCTCCCGATTGGAGTCTGATCAATTACCACTACCTTTTCCAGGTGATTCAGACCTTCAATCCGATCATGGTCCCCGGGCTGCTCTCGGGAACGATAGAGATGACGGGAGAGGGCCCGCCCCAGGATTTGGTTTACCAGGGTACTCTTCCCGGAGCCAGAAACCCCGGATACACAGACAAAAAGCCCCAAGGGGATACCGACATCAATATTCTTTAAGTTATTTTCTCGGGCCCCCCGGACCCATAGCCATCGTTCATTGGGAAGCCGCCTCTGGTCGGGCAGGGGGATCGAGCGGCGCCCGGAGAGGTAATCCCCGGTTATCGATGCAGGGCTACTCATAATACTAGCCACATCTCCCTGGGCCACAATATGTCCACCCCGCGCCCCGGCGCCGGGTCCGATATCGACCAGATGATCCGCCCGCAAAATAGTCTCCAGATCATGCTCCACTACGATTACCGTATTACCTAAATCGCGGAGCGCCTCCAGCGTATCCAGTAGCCGGGCACTATCCCGGAGGTGGAGGCCGATGCTTGGCTCATCTAGGATATAGATCACCCCGGTTAACCCGGAACCGATCTGGGTGGCCAGCCGAATGCGTTGGGCCTCTCCCCCGGAAAGGGTGGCTGCCGGGCGATCCAGGGCCAGATAACCCAGCCCGACATCAATTAAAAACTGTAGTCGGGAGCGGATCTCCTTTATGACCTGGGCGGCAATCTGTTTTTCCCGTTCATCTAAAGAAAGCTCCCGGAGTCGCTTCTCTGCCTTCTCCACCGTTAAGGCCGCTATCTCCGCTATATTATAACCGTCTACCAGCACCGAAAGGCTCGATTCCTTTAGACGTAGCCCACCACAGGCGGGACAGGGTAAGTTAACCTGGTAACGGGCCAGATCCTGGCGTACACTCTCCGATTCCGTGGTTTTAATACGTTGCTGCAAGAGCTTGATAATCCCCGGGAAGGGCCGGTGATAGTTGCGCACCCGGCCGAACCGGTTTACATAACGAAATTTTATAGGCTGGCTGGAACCATAAAAGATAATCTCCTTCTGTTCCGGGCTAAGATCACGGAAAGCTACATTTAGGTCTATCCCGAAAGCATCGGCGGCCGCCTCTAAGAACTGCCGATAATAGCGACTGTCACCTTTCCAGGGATGGATGGCCCCCTCGGCGATGGTTAGCTCGGGATAGGGCACAATTAACTCCGGAGAAAATTCCGCCTTCCTCCCCAACCCGCTGCACTGGGGGCAGGCGCCGTAGGGGCTATTAAAAGAGAAAGCCCGGGGACTGATCTCCTCGAAACTAAACCCGCAATGGGGACAGGAAAAACGCTCGCTAAAGAGATGTTCCTCCCCCTCGACCTCTTGCACCAAGGCCAGCCCCTCGCCCAACTTCAGGGTAGTTTCCAGGGAATCAGCCAGGCGGGTCTCAATCCCTTCCCGCACCACTAGCCGGTCAACCATCACCTCGATCGAATGTTTCTTGTTTTTGTCCAGGGAGATCGGCTCCTCCAACTCGTAAATCTGTCCGTTAACACGGACCCGGACAAAGCCACGGCGGCGCATCTCCTCCAGCAGGCGACTGTGTTCCCCCTTGCGCCCCCGCACCAGGGGGGCTAAAACCTGCAGCCGGCTCCCCTCTGGTAGGGTCATCACCTGGTCTACCATTTGCTGGACGGTTTGCCGGGCTATAGGCTGCCGGCAGTGGGGACAGTACGGTTTACCTACTCGGGCAAAAAGCAGGCGCAGATAGTCATAGATCTCGGTAACCGTACCCACCGTGGAGCGGGGGTTGCGGGAACTGCTTTTCTGATCAATTGAAATCGCCGGGGAGAGACCCTCAATATGATCCAGATCCGGCTTATCCATCTGCCCCAAGAACTGACGGGCATAGGCTGAAAGGGACTCTACGTAGCGGCGTTGGCCCTCGGCATAGATGGTATCAAAGGCCAGGGAGGATTTACCCGAACCACTTAACCCAGTAAAGACAATTAAATTGTTACGGGGAAGGGTTAAATCAATGTTTTTCAAATTATGCTCCCTCGCCCCGCGAATTATAATTTTTCCTGAATTCATTTCTTCACCTTTTGCCACTCTATTTATACTTGGATGCTGTTCTTTTTCCCTTGCGGCTGGAAAAAGAGGCCTGCTCCAACTCAAAGATAATATCGCGCAGCTCGGCCGCTCTCTCAAACTCCAGCTCCCCAGCCGCCTCCTCCATCTCCCGCCGCAACTCCTGAATCATCTTTCTACGCCGAGCCGGGTCCAATCCAACTAGTTTCTCCGGGCTGTAATCGCCCTCCTCCTCCGCAACCCGGGTCGCTTCAATTAGGCCACGGATCGGTTTAACCACGCTACGCGGGGTAATCTGGTGAGCACGATTGAAAGCAATCTGCTTTTGGCGGCGGCGTTCGGTCTCATCGATCGCCCGTTGCATGGAGCCGGTAATCGTATCGGCATACATAATGACCCGACCGGAAACATTGCGGGCAGTCCGGCCGATGGTCTGAATCAGTGAGCGTTCCGATCTTAGAAAACCTTCCTTATCTGCATCAAGGATGGCTACTAGGGCTACCTCGGGCAAGTCCAGCCCCTCTCGTAATAGGTTAATCCCGACCAGGATATCAAACTCCCCCAATCGCAGTCCCCGAATAATAGAGATCCGCTCCAGGGAGTCGATATCGGAGTGAAGGTAACGGACCTTTAACCCCATCTCCCGGTAGTAATCGGTAAGATCCTCCGCCATCCGCTTGGTCATGGTAGTCACCAGTACTCGCTGGTTAGACTCCACTACCGACCGGATCTCCCCGTACAGATCATCGACCTGTCCCCCGGCGGGACGCACAATAACCTGGGGATCGACCAGTCCGGTAGGCCGAATAATCTGTTCCACCACGGCCCGGCTATGTTCCAGCTCCCAGGGACCGGGGGTGGCCGAGAGAAAGATAGCCTGTTTTATAAGCTGTTCAAACTCGTCAAACTTAAGCGGCCGGTTATCCAACGCCGAGGGGAGACGGAAACCGTGCTCGACCAGGGTGCTCTTGCGTGAAAAGTCACCGCGGTACATGCCGTTGATCTGGGGGACGGTGATATGGGATTCGTCTACAATTACCAGGTAATCATCGGGAAAATAATCGAGCAGGGTATAGGGCCGGCTACCCTCCGGGCGCCGGTCAAAATGCCGGGAGTAATTTTCAATCCCGGAACAGAAGCCGACCTCGGTTAGCATCTCCAAATCGTAGCGGGTGCGTTGTTCCAACCGCTGAGCCTCCAACAATCGACCCTCTTGTCGCAGCTCCGCCAGGCGTTCCTTTAACTCCTGCTTAATATCGGCCACCGCCTCCGGCAATAACCCGGGTGAGGTAACATAGTGGGAAGCCGGAAAAACGGCCGCATGGCTACGCTCCCCGATTACCCGGCAGGTGAGGGGATCGATCTCGCGAATCCGTTCGATTTCATCACCAAAAAGCTCTACTCGCAACGCGGCACCGGTAAAGGAGGCCGGGAAAATTTCGATCAACTCCCCCCGAGCGCGGAAGGTACCCCGTTTAAAATCGATTTCATTGCGCTGGTACTGGATCTGTACCAGACGGGAAAGAATTTCCTCCCGGCTCATCCGGGTCCCTACCCGCAGCGAAAGGAGCTGCTCCCCATATTCCCGGGGAGAACCCAACCCATAGATACAGGAAACACTGGCTACGATAATCACATCTCGCCGTTCCAGTAGGGCACTGGTGGCCGAATGGCGTAGCTTATCTATCTCGTCATTAATGGACGAATCTTTTTCGATGTAGGTGTCGGTCGAAGGGAGGTAGGCTTCCGGCTGGTAGTAATCATAATAGCTTATAAAGAACTCTACGGCGTTATCAGGAAAAAATTCCTTAAATTCGCTGCAGAGCTGGGCGGCCAGGGTCTTATTGGGGGCCATCACCAGGGTTGGCCGCCGAACCTGCTGGATAATATTAGCCATGGTAAAGGTCTTCCCGGAACCGGTTACCCCCAGCAGGGTTTGGTACCGGTAACCCCGATTTAGACCCTCCACCAGGTTTTGTATGGCTGCCGGTTGATCCCCGGCCGGGGCAAAATCGGCAACCAGTTTAAAGGAATTTCCCGCCTCTATTTTTCCTTCTATTTTTCCTCTAGTCACCGCCAACACCTTTCAACGTGTATTCTTCAATATTTTATTATACCACATGGCGGCAAACAGATCCGTCACAGTAACTTTGTAACCGGAGGCGGGCGGGCTATTAAGATATGAAGGAGCCCGGTGCTAACTGACCCCGGGTAAAGATCAGCACTAGGCCAATGATAATAAATAGTATAGCCGTAATGATTTTTATGATGGTCGGGTCGACCCGGGATAAAAAACGGGCACCCAGGAAAATAGCCAATCCATGGTTGGCGGCCATGGCCAACATGCCTCCCGTCAGCACCAGCAACGGCTGCCCTAAATTGGCCGCCAGCAACATGGCTGCCAGCTGGGTCTTGTCACATAGCTCCGCAATAAAGACCATTCCCAGGGTCTGGTAAAATCCAGCTTTGCCGGTAGGCATCCCCGTCTCCTCCTCCCGCTTAAGGGCGGTATAGAGACCCATGAAGAGAAACATTACTCCGGAACCGATAATTAGCACCGTTGGCGGGCAATAGGCCGCAATTAGCCCCCCGGCCAATATAGCCAGGCTCAACGATAAAAAGAGGGCGGTGAGGGCCCCTCCTAACACCTGGAAGGGCGGATAGCGACCGGCCATGGTGAGAGATACCAACTGGGTCTTATCGCCGAACTCGGCGATAAATATAGTGATAAAGGCTGTAATTAACGTCGAAAATTTTAACGCCTCCCTCGCTGTTCCCACCACCGGGCAAATAGGCGCCGCAGGGGGTTAAAGGAAGTGGGACTCTTCATCTCTACGTATACCGGGCAATCGGGAGGGGGGGCGATAATAATCCCCAACTCCGCCCCCCGGTAAAGCGATGAGAAATACTTCGGGGTAGCCGGGAAAAGCGATGGCCCGGCCTTTATCTTGCTGGCGGGGGCTTTTTTAAATACTAACGGGATAACCCGGCCCTCCCGGTCTATTTCCAGCAGGGTCATGAAATAACTCTCCTGGATCAGGGAAAACAGGTCAAAGGAATCCGTCAACTCCTGGCCATTTATTTTTAGGATAATATCCCCGGATTTAAGGCCGGCCTCCTCGGCCGGCGAACCGGGAATAACCATCATAACCCCGGCCCCCCGGGGAGGGGCAGAATAGAGGGGAGACCGGGAGAGCTCCCCCCGCTGGCCACGGAGAATTACCCACTCATGACCCAGGGGGGCAAATAATATCCCGGGCAGGGTCAGGTAGGGAGCAAACTCGGCAACCACGGCCAATGCCAGGAGAACCAAGCTGTAAAGCGCCAGGTGGCGGGCGGAACTACTCGCTTTTTCTCGCGGGGAGGTCGATATAGCCAGGTCGGCATAGCCGAGACCGGCTACTACCGGCACCATCATATATTGCAAGGTTTCACCCGGGCCGATCTCCAGGGTAGTCCTAATAATCGGCCACCATTCCGGCATGCTGGCCCCAACTATTTCCGAGGAGGCTACTACCGATACCATTAGCGCCACCAGTGGCAGCGGCCAGAACCGCTGTAAGGTAAAGCCGCCTACCACCGGCCCCCCGGCCTTTTTAAAATAAACCGGGCTGGGACTCCAGCGACCGCTAAAATAGATTAAGAGCGATTCGATTAGATGTAACAGGGCAATCAAGGCCAACAGGGCCGGCAGGTGGATCTTAAAGAGTCCGGCTAACGGGGGGGTGGTCGCCAGGGAGGGAAAGTAGCGGGATAAGAAGTCGGCCAGCAGGCAAAAGAGGCCCACGATCCCCCCCGCATAGGCAAAGCAAAGGTAACGGGGATTTATAAATAGCAGTAAAATCGCCACCGGCCAGATATAGAGAAGCCCGATCTGCTCCAGCGATAGCCCCAACAGGACCATCGCCACGCTGGTTAAAAACCCACCGACAATCCCCAACCCGATAGAGCCGCCGATCTGCTGCCAGATCTTGTTAATTACCCGCCCAAATAGTTTCTTTTCCAGGGCGGCCAGGCGCTGGTGTTGAATGAAAATTAAGAAGACTACCATCCAGTAAAAGGGGGTTCGAAAAGTATAGCCGAAGACTACCATAAACATCCGGCCTAATTCCTGTATAAATTCCACGCAGCCGCTTCACCTCCCTTAGAAAAAGAATGAGCCGGGTTTACCAATAGATTTCGGGCCAGCTCCAGCTGGGGGTCATTCTCCGCCAGTAGCTGCTCCATCGCCTGGCGTAACCGGAGGGCGGTCAAACTATCCAGGATACCATCGGCCTCCAGGCCGCAATCCCGTTGAAAATCAGCCAAGGCCTCGGCCGTATCCGAATCGAAATAGCCAGAGGGGGTAACCGGTTTAATATTCAACTCCTTCAGCATCTGCTGAAGCAACTCTACCTCTAACCCCCAGTCCCCCCGCTCCAATACCCCCGGGAAAAAAGTATCATAATGTTTAAAAGCTTCCGGTAGCTTCAGGGGGTAATCTGGCTTCAGCCCCTGCCCATGCAGATCGTAACCGGAGGGAGTGAGATACTTAGCTACGGTAAGTTTAAGCGCACCCCCCCCTGCTAGATCCTCCAGGTTCTGCACCGTTGCCTTACCGTAAGTTGTCTCCCCCACCAGGAGCGCCGCCCGGTGATCCTGGAGGGCCCCGGCAATCACTTCGGAGGCACTGGCCGACTCTTCATTGATCAGCACCACCAGCGGATAGGGCTTTCCACTGCTGTAGGAATGGTGGATATCTAGAACCTCTCCCCGGCGATCTACCAGCCGGGTAATCTCCCCCTCCGGCACCAGTTCCCCGGCAATTTGAAGCGCCTCCTCCAGCAGCCCGCCGGCATTATTCCGTAAATCAAGAATTAACCCCTTACCCAATCCGTCCGTTTCTTCCAGGGCCTCCAGCTGGCGGATAAAACTGGCACCGGTGGAACGTTCAAAACCGGTGATCTGGATATAGCCGATTCCCGGTTCTTTAACCCGGGAGAAGACCGTCTCCACCTTTACCTCTTCCCGTTGGATAGTAATCTCCAGGGGCCCGGTTACACCGGGGCGTTCCACCGCCACCTTAACCGGGGTCCCAGGCGGCCCCCGGATCAGATCGGCCGCCCGCTGCAGGCTCTCCCCGGAGATTGCAGTTCCATCAACACTAATGAGCCGGTCCCCCGCATTAAGCCCGGCCCTTTCGGCGGGGGAACCGGGAAAAAGTGCCAGCACCCAGGTCTGATCACCGATCTCGGCCAGGCGGACCCCAACCCCGGAGAAGAGGCCGGTGGTCTCGATCATAAAATCTTCCAGCCGACTGGAATCATAATAACATGTTTGGGGATCGTCCAGTACCTTTAACGTCCCCTCAATAGCCCCCTCTAGCAGCCGGTCCAGGGTTACCGGCTCCAGGTAATCCCGGGAGATCTTCTCCAGGACCTGGACAAACTGTTCCATTGCCTCCGAGAAATGGTCGCCGTCCGGCGGAACCCCCTTTTCCGGGTAGGCCCCTTCCGATGGCGCTTCCCCTACCGGACGGGAGCTGCCCAGGTGATAAGCCACTAAATTACTGCCAAGTAATAAGGCAATCAGGACCGATATGATCGCGATCTGTTTCCAATGCCACCTATTGGGCTTCATCTACCCCCACCACCTTTAGCCCGGGTTTAGACATACTGTTTTAATTATATCTCTAGCTTCTTTAAAAAACTACCTCCCTCCGCTTAATCGGTGAAGGTGAGTAGCTATAATACAGTAGGCTATCGCTAAGCAACAATAAAAAACAGGCTATCTACCTGCTTTAAAATAAAAAAGCGAAGCAATAAGGACCGTCCCCACTGCTTCACACCACTGCTTCAAGGACCGTCCCCACTGCTTCGTTGCTGAGCTATTATATTTTACTGTAAATACGGTAGGGGATTGATTCTTACCCCATTTTTGCGAACTTCAAAATGCAGGTGGGGGCCGGTACTGTTACCGGTAGAGCCGACCGTCCCGATACGCTGCCCGCGGGCTACGGCCTGGCCCTGCCCGACCAGGCGGGAGTTACAGTGACCGTAAACAGTCTGCCACCGGTCCCCCCGGGCATCGGTTCCATGATCAATAATTATTAAAGAGCCGTAAGCACCCGGCGCTCTATACTGGGGATTGCTTGTCTCATCCCGCCCCGGCGCCTTTTGGTAATTGTTGCTACTATTGATGTAGATGCCGGAGAAGATAACCGTGCCGCTCTCTGCTGCCAGGATATAGGAGGGCGTAGAGTTATAATAAGGAGATAGGGGCCAGTTACTAAGCAATATCGCAATATCCAGCCCCCCATGATATGTAGAAACACCGGTAAAAGGATCTCTCCTAGCCCCAAAGTAGGAAGAGATATGCGAGTATCGATCCACCGGCCAGTTAAGCCGGCCACCGATCCCGGTAAAGCTACCCTGCCCGGGAGCTAGCAGGCTGGCGATCAGCCGCTCCAGAGCGGCCGCCTCCTGCTCCATCTCCTGGATAGCCTTTAATCGCTGGTTTATCTCCGCCTGAAGTCGGTTTAATACCCGGCCCCGGGAGGCCAGGGTAACCTCTACCTCCTGCTCATGATCCAGTGTCTGCCGCCGCAACGCCTCCAGGCCGCTCCTTTTTTCCTCCAGCTCCTCTTTCCGCGCCTGAATCTGATCCCGTTCGGCCGTTACCTCCTCTAAAAGAGAGAGATCGTTATCAGCGATCGCTTTTAAATTAACTAGGCGGGTTAAAAAATCGGAAAAGTCGCTGGATTCCAGCAACACCTCCAGGTATGTAACCTGGCCCCGCTCGTAGATCACCCGAAGGCGCCGCTTTAAAAGGTTGTCCCGGTATTCTAACTCCGCTTCAGCCTCCGCCAGCTCTTCCTCGGCTACCGCTATCTCACCCTCCACACGGGAAATATGACCCGCCAGTTGGTTTAACTCCGACCGTAGCTCCTTTAATCGCGAGTCCAACTGGCCGAGCTCCGCCTTCAGGCCCTCTTCCTCCCCCTTCTGCTTCTTTAAATCCTGTCTCTCTTGCTGCAAACGTCGATCGATCTCAGCCTGTTCCTGCCTCTTCTCCTCGATCAGGGAACTATTAGTGGCATCCGTAGAGGGAACATTGACCATCATAACAATCAACATTAGTACCAATAGCAACAGGCTAGAGCGCCTTAACGAGTTCATATCTATCCTCCCATTGGCATGGTAAGGGCCATCCGCAATCCCTTATACCCTCAGGTAACGGCCCAGCGAAAACATGCTTCCCAGCACACCTAACCCGACGCCCAGGGGCAAAAGCAGCTTTGCCAGTTGACCCATAATTTCAACCGCGGGAAGCAGGCTAATAAAAGGTAGGTTGGTACCGATCCAACCGGTGGCTGCATTGTAGGTATAGTAGAAAGCCACCAGCGGCAGCACCGCTCCCAGGAGGCCTAGGGTCAATCCCTCCAGGATAAAGGGGCCGCGAATAAACCAGCTGGTCGCTCCCACGTAACGCATAATCATGATCTCTTTCCGGCGCAATAGTACCGCCAACCCGATGGTATGGGAAATTAAAAATATGGCGGTTACCGCCAGCGCCCCCATTAGGATCAGGCCGGCCACCTGTAGAGCCCGGGTAGTAGTAAATAGCGGCTCCACGTAACCCTGACCGTAAAACACCTCTCCCACTGCCGGGTAGCGTTCCACCGCGCCGGCTACCCGGGGAACATCTTCCGGAATTACGGTGCTAATCTCATAGGAGTCCCGCAGGGGATTCTGCCCGGCACTATCGTAAGGTTCAAGAAAATTGCCCCGGGCTCCAAATTGTTCTTTTAACCGCCCCAGGGCCTCTTCCCTGGGCACAAAGCGGACCTCCCGCAGATTGGGATCGCCGGCTAGCTGACGGCGCAGCTCATTACGCTCACTGATACTGGCCTGATCATCAATATAGACCACGATCTCCACCTGCTGTTTTACCGTTTCGGTAACATACTCAACATTACGGTTAATCGCCACCAGGGTCCCCAGCATTAATAACGTAACTACTACCACCCCGATGGAGGCCAGGCTTACCCAAAAGTTACGATAAAAACTTTTAAAGGCCTCACCCCAGAAATAGGCCAACCGCCTAAAGAGCACAGCTATAGGCCCCCCTCTCTTCATCGCCGACCAGCCTTCCTCGATCCAAGTAAAGCACCCGTTGCCGACAATAGTCAACAATTTCCCGGTCATGGGTAGCGATGACCACGGTTGTCCCCTGGATATTAATGGTACGAAGCAGATCAACTATCTCCAAGGAGGTAGCCGGGTCTAGGTTCCCGGTCGGTTCATCGGCAACGATCATCGCTGGACGGTTAACAATTGCCCGGGCGATACCGATCCGTTGCTGCTCACCACCAGATAGATCGCCCACCTTAACCCGGGATTTATGGGAGAGCCCCACCAGCTCCAGGACCCGCGAGACCCTTCGCGGGATTATCCGGCCGGTAGCCCCTACTACATGCATGGCAAAGGCTACATTATCATAGGCGGTACGATCCTCCAGTAAGCGGAAGTCCTGGAAAACCATGCCTATATTCCGGCGCAGATAGGGTATTCTTTTCCGGGGAATGAGGGCCAAATCTTGGCCCAGCACCTTCAGTTTACCGTCGGTCGGAGCTATCTCCCGGATGAGCAATTTTAGCAGGGTGGATTTGCCCGCCCCGCTGGGACCGACAATAAAGACAAATTCCCCCCGTTTAACGACTAGATCTACATTATCTAAACCGATACAGCCACCTGCATAAGTTTTTGTCAAATTTTGTGTCTCGATCATCGCCCGGCCTTTTCTTTTCAGATTTACATAAAACCATGGTAAGAAAGTTCGACAGATTAACTGGAATTCCTTTATGTGGGCCTGATTAATTTACTTTTTTTGCAAGAATTTGTTTTTAGGTAGGTTCGGCTAAAAAAAAATAAAGGCCGGTGGGCTTACCGGCCTTTTGGTATGGCACTACTCTTCTTTCTTAATCCAGGGAATCATGGAGCGTAGCTCCCGGCCAACCTGCTCGATGGGATGCTTCTTCTCTATTTCACGCAACCGGTTAAAGACCGGTCGACCCACCCGATTCTCGGTAATCCACTCCCGAGCAAATTCCCCGCTCTGAATCTCGCCCAGGATATCGGCCATATTTTCCCAGACCTGTTCATCAATCACCCGCGGCCCCCGGGTGAGATCCCCGTATTCGGCCGTATCGCTGACCGAGTAACGCATCCGAGCCAGGCCCCCCTCGTAAATCAGGTCGACAATCAACTTTAACTCGTGTAGGCATTCAAAATAGGCTACATGGGGCTGGTAACCGGCCTCTACCAGGGTTTCATAAGCAGCCTTAACCAGGGAGGTAACACCTCCGCATAAGATGGTCTGCTCTCCGAAAAGATCGGTCTCGGTCTCCTCCTGGAAGGTGGTCTCAATTACCCCCGCCCGGGTAGATCCGATCGCCCGCGCGTAGGCTAGGGCCAGGGCATGGGCCTCCCCGGTATAATCCTGGTGCACCGCCAGCAGCGCCGGCACCCCCCGCCCACTAACGTAAACTCGCCGCAACAGGTGACCGGGGCTCTTGGGGGCCACCATAAAGACATCTACCTCTGCCGGGGGGATAATCTGGCGGTAAAGGATATTAAACCCGTGGGAAAAAGCTAGGGCCTTCCCCTCTTTTACCTGGGGTAATATCTGCTGATAGACCTCCGGCTGTACCCCGTCATCCACTAAAAACATGATAATATCGGCTTCTGCGGCCGCCTCTACCAGCCCGGTTACCTTTAACCCGTCGGCCCGTGCCTTCTCCTTGCTTTTGCTTCCCTCGTGTAACCCTACCACCACCGAGATCCCGCTATCCTGCAGGTTCTGGGCCTGGGCGTGGCCCTGGCTACCGTACCCCAGGATGGCCACGGTTTTCCCTTCTAGCAGCTTTAAATCCGCATCCTGATCATAATAAACCTTAACCATCATATCCTTACCTCCTGTAAATAGATTGATCGGCCGCTTCAGGCCCCCCTGTTTTTTACCATCTCCCCGGCAACAGTAGCGACCCGGGAAGGGGTTAAACCGTAATGTTTAAGTAATGCCTCCGCCGTCCCCGATTGACCAAAGCAATCGGGCACCCCCAAACGCTTCAGCAGCGTCGGTCTATATTCACCCAACAGCTCCGCTACGGCACTGCCCAGGCCGCCGATAATACTATGTTCCTCCAGGGTTATTACCGCCCCTGTTTTAGCGGCCCCCTCAATGATCATCTCCTTATCCAAAGGCTTTATGGTTGGGAGATGGATAACCGTTGCGTAAATATCCTGTTCCGCCAGTATGGCAGCTGCCTCCAAGGCAACCGCGGTCATGGAGCCGGTGGATAGGAGGCAGATATCACGACCGCTTTTAAGTAGAAGCCCCCGGCCGATCTGGAACGGCGCATCGGAAGGAAGCACCGGTGCAGTCTTCGGTCGTCCCAGGCGCAGGTAGACCGGCCCCTCCCAATCGGCGGCAGCCAGGGTGGCCCGGTAGGCTTCCGGAGCATCGGCCGGCACGATAATGGTCATCCCCGGTAGGGAACGCATTAGAGATATATCTTCCAGTGCCTGGTGCGAGGCTCCATCCTCACCGACGGTAACCCCGGAGTGACTACCGACAATCTTTACATTAAACCGGGAGTAGGCAACCGAGTTGCGGATCTGATCGTAGACCCGGCCGGTAGCAAAAACAGCGAAGGTGCTGGCAAAGGGTATTTTGCCGGCAGCAGCCAGCCCGGCAGCGGTGCCGATCAGATCGGCCTCCGCTACTCCCACGTTAAAGAAACGATCGGGGAAGGCCTTGGCAAACCCGGCGGAATAGGTCGATTGGGAAAGATCTGCATCGAGGGCGACTATCCGGTTATTTGAACGGCCCAGCGCCAGCAGGGCTTCGCCATAGGCTTCCCTGGTTGCTTTTAAACTCAATTTTCCTCCGCCTCCTTTTTCCCCAGTCCGGCCAGGGCCTCTTTAAGCTGTTCCCGGTTGGGGGCAACCCCATGCCATTCCACCCGGTTTTCCATAAATGGCACCCCTTTCCCTTTTACGGTTTCGGCGATAATCATGGTCGGTTGACCTCGCCGACAGTGGGCCTCCTCTACTGCCGCCAGGATCTCCGAAAAGCTATGGCCGTCAATCGAGAGGACGTTCCACCCAAAGGAGCACCATTTATCGGCCAACGGTTCTAGGTTTTTTACCTGGTCCGTCGGCCCGTCAATCTGAAGCCCATTATAATCTAAAAAAGCGGTCAGGTTATCCAACCGGTAGTGAGAGGAGGTCATCGCCGCCTCCCAGACTTGCCCCTCCTGGCATTCTCCATCACCCAGGACTACGTAAACCCGCCAGGGAGCATCATCCAGCCGGGCGGCCAGGGCCATCCCGTTGGCTACCGAGAGCCCCTGCCCCAAGGACCCGGTGGAAACCTCTACCCCGGGCAGGCAATGGCGCGCCGGGTGTCCCTGTAGGGGGGAGCCCAGGCGGCGCAGGGTAGAAAGGGTATCCCGGGGAAAAAACCCCCGGGAAGCCAGGGCGGCATAAAGCACCGGGGCGGCATGCCCCTTGGAAAGAACCAGGCGATCCCGGTCCTCCGCCCCCGGTCGGCGGGGATCAAGGGTCATGATTTTAAAATAGAGGGCGGTAAAGATCTCTACCAGGGAGAGTGAACCCCCCGGGTGGCCCGAACCGGCGGCGGCAATCATCGATAGGATATCGATCCGCAGGAGACGGGCCTGCTCTTGCAACCGCCTAATCTCTTCTGCTGCCAGCATTTCTCCAACTCCTTTATTTGATTCGTGAATTCCTTTATTAAATTAGGGGGATAGGCGTCGGAAACCCTCCCCGTGAACTTCATTAGCACTGCCAATTATAAAAAATGCCTCCGGATCGCCTTCCTGGACAATCGTTTTTAGCTGGGCTACCTGCAGGCGGTTAACTACACATAGCAGAAGCTCCCGCGGCTCCCCGGTATAGGCCCCCCGGCCCGATAGCCGGGTTACCCCCCGGTTTAACTCTACCAGCAGACGATCGGCAATAACCTGGCCCCGGGAGGTAATAATAAGGACCGACTTGGCTAATCCTAGGCCCTCCTGGACCACATCGATCACATAGGTGCTTACGAATAAAGAGAGGGCGGCATACATGGCCACCTCTCCGCCAAAAGCAAAAAGCCCCAGGGCAATAATTACCAGATCGCTATAGAGGATCCCCTGGCCGGTGCTTAACCCGATTAACCGGTGCAGAATCAGGGAGATCAGGGAGGTGCCTCCGGTAGAACCACGGGACCGGAAAACAATCCCGATGCCGATCCCCATTAATATTCCCCCATAGACCGCGGCCAGCAAGATATCCCCGGTAGCCACCAGGGGAAGGTAAAGTGATACCAGTTCCGAAACAGCAGAAAATATTAAAGTCCCCAGGAGGCTGCGAACTACTACCTGTGGGCCCAGGAAAAAATAGGCTGCAATAAATAGGGGGACATTGATTAACAGGATGCTTACCCCTACCGGCAGCTTAAATAGGTAAAATATTATTACTGCCAAACCGCTGGCCCCACCCGCTGCCAGGCGATGGGGGATTAAAAACAGAACCAGGGAAAAAGCCATAAATATGGTCCCGATAATTATCCCCAGGATTTCCCCGGCGGTCTTTTTCAATTTTGCTTTATCTAGTTTTGGTAGTTTAATTTTCATCTTTACTCCCCGGCCTCCGACCGGCGGTAGCCAGCCTGCCGTCGTAGATAAGAGTTTATAAATCGGTCCAGCTCGCCGTTCATTACCGCCTCCACCTGGCCCACCTCCACCCCGGTACGGTGATCTTTAACCAGGGTAAAAGGGTGAAAGATGTAGGAGCGAATCTGGTTGCCCCAGGCGATATCTTTCTGCGGCCCCCGCAGGTTCTCAATCTCCCGATCCAGTTCCTGGCGGCGCATCTCCGCCAGCCGGGCCTGTAAAATCCGTAATGCATGTCGGCGATTACTATGCTGGGAGCGATCTTTCTGACAGGTGGCCGCCAGGCCGGTCGGAAGGTGAATGATGCGCACCGCTGAATCGGTCTTGTTTACATGTTGCCCTCCTGCCCCGCTGGCCCGGAAAGTCTCCATTTTCAATTCATCGGGGTTTAACTCATACTCCTCTTCCTCCACCTGGGGGATTACATCAACCGAAGTGAAGGAGGTATGGCGGCGACGGGCGGTATCGAAAGGAGAGATCCGCACCATGCGGTGTACCCCTTTTTCTGATTTCAGAAGCCCGTACGCCCGGTGCC
Source organism: Bacillota bacterium (assembly GCA_012799185.1). Lineage (GTDB taxonomy): Bacteria > Bacillota > Dethiobacteria > DTU022 > DTU022 > JAAZLS01. The sequence continues at coordinate 55,966 of JAAZLS010000074.1, forward strand.
CCCGGATAATCACGGTGGCGCTTTTAATCCCTGCCTCATCATCGGTCAAAAGCTCGGCTAGCTCCACCTCAAACCCTTTTTCCTCAGCCCAGCGGCAATACATCCTAAGCAACATCTCGGCCCAATCCTGGGATTCCAGGCCCCCGGCGCCGGGGTGAATAGAGAGGATGGCATCGCTGGAATCATGCTCCCCGCTAAACATGGTCTCCAGTTCCAGCTGATCCAATTTTTTTGCAAGTAGATTTAGCCTGTTGCCGGCCTCTGCAGAGGCCTCCTCCCGCCCAAACTCTTCCTCTTCCGCCAACTCCAATAAAATCTCCGTCTCCTCCAGAAGCTCGTTAATTTCGTTTAGCGGGCGAAGTTGCTCGCCTAGGCCCCCGATCTCTTTTAAAATTTGCCGGGCCCGGGAGGCATCTTCCCAAAAATCCGGGAGGGAGGCCTCTTTTTCCAACCGGCGCAGCTCCCTTGATTTCTCTTCATATTCAAAGAGAATCCCTCGTCTCTAGAAAACGCCCTCTTAATTGTTCCCATTCTTTCCGTATCTCTCTGGTCATAATCCACCTCTATTTTATTTTCCACAACATCGTTTATATTTTTTCCCGCTGCCGCAGGGACAGGGATCGTTGCGCCCAATTCTCTTGGCTACCCGGACCGGTTCCGGCTTTTGTGCTGCCGGGGGAACGGCGGCAGGGGCACCGCTAGGCGCCCCCATCCTAGCAACTTTACCGGCGGCCCCTCCTCCCACCGGGGCCATAGGCTGGTGCGAAGCGGTAGCGGTAGCCACCATGTCCCGGCTCCGGGGAGGAGCCACTACCCGCAACAGGTAGATTAACCGGGTAACCTCCCCCTGGATCGAACCGATCATGGCTTCAAACATGTCGTACCCTTCCCGGCGGTACTCTACCAGCGGGTCCTGTTGCCCATAGGCCCGCAGGCCGATACTCTGGCGCAACTCATGCATGGCGTCGATATGATCCATCCAGTGACTGTCCACCGTGCGCAGAAGTACCCCCCGCTCTAACTGACGCATAACCCCCGCACCAATCTCTTCTTCCCGTTGTTCGTAATGGGCTAGCGCCTCCGCCAACAGCAGCTGTTGCACCTGTTCCTTATCCAGATCTACCAGGGAGGTTGGCTCTACCCGCCCCGGGGAAAGGAAATAACGTTCCCCCTCCCGGACCAACAGCTCCGCCCCCGCCAGTTCCAAGAAAGAGCGCTCCATAAAATAGGGTTGTAACAGGCGATCGATCGTCTTCTCAACCATGTTCAGAATCGGCCGGCGCATCTCCGCCCCCTCCAGGACCTGTTGCCGCTGTTCATAAATTACCCGCCGCTGTTCATTTAAAACATCGTCATATTCCAATAGGTGCCGCCGGATTTCAAAGTTCCGGGACTCTACTTTTTTCTGAGCCCGTTCAATAGCACCGCTGATCAGGGGATGATCGATCGGCATATCCTCCTCCATCCCCAGCCGATCCATAATCGAGGCGATATTGTCGCCGCCGAAGAGACGCATCAGGTCATCTTCCAGGGAGATGAAAAACTGGGAGGAACCCGGATCCCCCTGTCTCCCGGCCCGGCCCCGCAACTGGTTATCGATACGCCGGCTCTCATGGCGCTCGGTGCCGAGTACATGCAGGCCACCCAGGCTCAATATCTCTTCCCGTTCCCTTGAAGCCTGCCGGCGGGACTTCTTCACCAGTTCATCGTAACGCTGCTTACGCTCTATTATTTCCTCCGGTGCCAGCCCCTCCCGGCCGGCATATTCTTTATCAAGCCGTTCCCGGGCCAGGAACTCGGGATTACCTCCTAATATAATGTCGGTCCCCCGGCCGGCCATGTTAGTGGAAATAGTAACCGCACCCCTGCGACCGGCCTGGGCAATCACACGGGCCTCCTGGTCGTGATTTACCGCGTTCAACACGTTATGGGGTATTTTATGGCGCTTGAGCATCCGACTAAGCGCTTCGGAGCGTTCAACGGAGATGGTCCCCACCAACACCGGTTGTCCGCGGCGATGACGTTCGGCAATCTCTTCAACCGTAGCGTTAAACTTGGCCCGTTCAGTCTTGAAAATCATGTCGGGCAGGTCCTGGCGAATCATCGGTTCATTGGTCGGGATTACCACCACGTCCATCCCGTAAATTTTCCGAAACTCTTCCTCCTCGGTAGCGGCGGTACCAGTCATTCCGGAGAGCTTTTCATACATGCGAAAATAGTTCTGAAAGGTGATGGAGGCAACCGTGCGGCTATCAGCCTGCACCTCGACCCCTTCCTTAACCTCGATCGCCTGGTGAATCCCCTCCGAGTAACGGCGGCCAAACATGAGGCGACCGGTAAACTCATCAACAATAATAACCTTGCCCTCCTGCACCACGTAGTCTACATCCCGCTCATAGAGCGAATAAGCCTTTAACAGCTGATGCAGGTAATGGAGATGTTGCCCCGCCTCCGGATCCCTATCTTCCAGGCTTTCACCGGCGCCGCCCTTCTCAAATCCTAGAACCCGTTCCAACTCCGCGTTCCCCCGCACTAATTCCCGGTATCCCTGCTGGGAGATGGAGACAGCCCGGGTAATTTCATCAATCGAAAAATAGAGCTCTTCCTCTGCTGCCTTGTCACTCTTCTCAGCCATTAATTGGTGCCGGATCCGCTCCACCAATCTCTCTACCCCCGGCTCCTTCAGCATGTTTAAGAGCTGACGGTTCTTGGGCGCACCGCGGCGGGCTAGGAATAGCAGCTCCCCGGCCTCCTCATGTAGCCCCTCTTCCAGGTATTGCTGCGCCCGGTTCAATAGCTCACTAATCAGTCGTTGCTGCTTTTTAATCAGCCGCCCTACCTCACCCTTCCAGCGCCCGTATTCCGATTTTGATTCTACCGGGCTACTGATGATCAGCGGAGTGCGGGCCTCATCGATCAGGATACTGTCCACCTCGTCAACAATGGCAAAGTGAAGTTCCCGCTGCACCTGCCTCTCTTTGTCCAGGACCATGTTATCGCGCAGGTAATCAAAGCCAAACTCGTTGTTGGTCCCGTATACTATATCGGCCGAGTAGGCCCTCTGCCGCTGCTCCCGGTTTAGCCCATGAACAATCAACCCTACCTCCAGCCCCAACAGGCGGAAAATAGGGCCCATCCATTCGCTATCCCGGCGGGCCAGGTAATCGTTGACGGTAATAACATGAACTCCCTTTCCCGTCAAGGCGTTAAGGTAGGCCGGCATAACCGCCACCAGGGTCTTTCCCTCCCCGGTCTTCATCTCGGCGATACGCCCCCGGTGGAGCACTATTCCCCCCAGTACCTGCACATCGAAGGGACGCATCCCGGTAGCCCGGCGGGAGGCCTCCCGGGCCACGGCGAAGGCCTCCGGGAGAATCTCTTCCAGGGTTGCCCCCTCTTGCAGCCGCTTCCGAAAGAAAGCAGTCTTTTGCGGAAGCTCTCCCGTCTCCAGGGAGGCGATCGCCGGCTCCAGCTCGTTTACCTGTTCCACGATCTTCTGCAGGCGACGGATCTCTTTTTCATTGGAATCTCCAAAAAGCCTTTGAAGGATTCCAGCCATTGCTAAGGGCCCCCTTTTTCCTGAATCCACAGATAACAATATAACATTTTATCATAGCTAAAAGCCGGTAGACAAGGGCTTATAAACAGTTATTACCAGGATTGAGCTCTTCTGCTATCGCCCATAGGCTGCCGGACACCAGGGAATGTCCCCCCAACAAGACCGGAATCGGGCAGAAAAAAGCCTCCCGGGTAAAATTTTTCAACCAAGGATGCTCAATCTCCTCAAACCGTCCCAGATCGGAGAGAAACCGCTCCCGATCCGAAAAACTATACCGGTTATGAGCCATGAAAAGCCGGCTGTCGATAAAGGCCGCATCGGCGACCCGGGAAAGATAGTGAAAAAAATCCGGCAGGCCGGCCCGTTCAAGCAGGTATCCCATCAGGGAGGCTACCTCTTTTCTTTCTAACCGCCCCAGGGCTTTCATCCCCCGCTCCTCGGAGAAGACACGCAATCTAATTCTAAGGCGGGAGTTGAGGCGTTCCATCACCGGAGCCCCTACCCGGCCGATCAGCACTATCTCCCGATAATTACCGTTTAAGACCTGCTTGGCCCGCCGCAGGCGGGAATAGTCCCAATCCAGCTCCGCAAGACAGGCCCGCGTCCGGGCGCCGGCAAAAGGGCTATCACCCAAGACGAGAGCATCGATCGGGGTATCCAGGTCAAATAAGAGCCCCGGGGAAAGGGGCGTAAGCTCAAGCTTTAGCCCTAACCGATCCCGTAAGGCGGTCGCCAAAACATTATCCATCGCCGGCAGCTCGATCCGATTAAATGCCCCGCTAATATTAAAAGCAACTAGGTCCGCCGACTGAATATTGTTTGTAATTAGCCGGCCGGTACCTCCTGACAGGCGCCGGCATATAGCTGATATTTCCTCCTCCTTGATCAAGGGACAGCCAGCGCCGCTAAAATAAAATACCTTTGATAGACGGTGCTTCAAGACTAGCCGTTTTAGCTCCTCCCCGAAATGAAATGAACGGGGTAAGAGTCGGTTTACAGCTACCGTCGCCCCCTTCGCCCGGGCCAGTTCCGCCAGCCGGCGGTTATTGGTAGCTAGGTAAACCTGTCCGATCTCTTTAACCCGGTTAAGTTTGTCTAAATTGTCAAGCAGGGCAGCGGCACGCACCGCGGCTAGTTCTCGCTCTACCAGGCTCCCCGGGGAGCCCCCTTCAAATATAACAGCGTTAACCGGCTCGTTCATTCACCGCTCCCTTCTGGCCATTATTTTAAGTTTCCGGATCAATTAAACCGTAATCGCCGTCCCGCCGCCGGTAGAGAACATTCACCCGGTTGTTGTAGGCATTAACGAAAACAAAGAAACTATGCCCCAGCAGGTTCATCTGCAGGATGGCTTCCTCTAAATCCATCGGTTTTAAGGGGAAACGCTTGGTTTTAACTACTTTTTCTTCCCTGTATTTCTCCTCAGATTGCAAAGAGGCTAGCTTTTCACTGGCCGCCCGTAGCCCTTTCTGGCGCATGGATTTGATTAAACGGGTTTTATATTTGGCTACCTGTCTTTCCAGCTTTGAAACTACCTTATCAATCGAGGCGTACATATCACCGGTCGATTCTTCCCCGCGCAGGATCAAACCGTTAACAATAACTGTCACCTCTACGATATGATTTTCCCGGACCACGCTCATTACTACCTGGGCACCGGCTTCCTTCCCAAAATACTTGGAGAGCTTCCCTAGTTTTTTGTTGGCATACTCCACTAGCGCCGAAGTAACTTCGATGTTTTTTCCCCTAACCGTTATATCCATCAGCATCCTCCTTTTTTCTCTTATCATTACTATTCCCTGGAAGTTGCAAAATTCCTACAAAAAAAGGCTTATTAAAATGCAGGCTAATGGGATCCTCCTGTCAGTTAAATGACTGGAAGGCGGCTACTGCACCGTATATCTTCATCCCGGGACGACTTAATACCGCCGCCGCCTCTTTCATGGTGGCACCGGTAGTGTAGATATCATCCACCAGGAGAAGGCTATTCCCCGGTGGAATAACCTCCAACGACGCAAAGGTACCCGCCACGTTCCGATGCCGCTCCCGGCGGGAAAGACCGGTTTGTGAAGGGTTATCCTTGACCTTTTTTAAGGCTGGGACCAGCGGTACCTTTAGTAGAACAGCTACCCGGCGAGCTACCAGCTCCGCCTGGTTATACCCCCGCCGGGTTAGTTTCCGGGGATGGAGGGGGATATAGGTGACCAGATCCGGGGTCCAACCGACCTCCAGCAGGGCCATCCCTAACCACTCCCCCAGGGGGCGGGCCAGATGCCGCCCCCCCCGGTATTTCAACCGGTGTAACATTTTCCGGAACTCACCCCGGTAAAAGGAGAGGGCAAAGAGGGACCGGAGCGGGCTATTACCGGGGCAACAGTCTTTAGCGCCCGGGTGGAAAGAGCCGCACCGAGGACAATAGGGCCCCGCCATGGGCACCTTTGCCCGGCAGCGGGGACAGCAGGGAGGGCCAGGGAGGGCGGTGGCGGGCAAAATCGCCCGGCAAATTAAACAGCGGGGGGGATAGAACAGCCGTAGAAACGCCTCCGGCCAGTAACCTAGGGTTTTACCGGTCTTATTCATGGCCTATTTTACTCCCCTCCGGCTGCTGTAGCCGACGACCTAAATTACTGTACCGCTGGAGCACCCGATCGTTTTTAACCGCAATCGCCAGGGCCTTCCAACTCCCTACCAGCACCGCCATGCGGCGGGCCCGGGTAATACCGGTATAGAGCAGGTTGCGCTGCAATAGGGGATAATGCTGGGTTAAAACCGGCATGATGATTACCGGGTATTCATTTCCCTGGCTTTTATGCACCGAGACCGCATAGGATAGGGATAGCTCATCCAGTTCACGGAAATCATAGATTACCGACCGCTCGCCGCCTAAATCCGGGTAGCTAACAGCCAGCTCTCCCTCCTCTAAGTCAATGGAGACAATCCGGCCGATATCACCGTTGAAGATCTCCTTCCGGTAGTTGTTCCGAATCTGCATAACCTTATCCCCCAGACGAAAAACAGCTCCCTGGCTGCTAACCTCCGGTTTGCAGCGATGGGCCGGATTTAAAGCCTCCTGCAGAAGGATGTTTAACCGGTCCACCCCGGCGGCGGTCCGTCGCATCGGGGTAATTACTTGGATATCTTCCAAGGGATCAAAGGGACCGTAATTGGGAATTCTTTCGCGACAAAGCTGTACCACCAGCGAGGCCGCCTTACCCGGCTCTTCCTCCCGAATAAGGAAAAAATCGGTAGAACGGGTATTGGCCTGGGGCAATTTGCCCCGGTTGACCCGGTGGGCATTAACTATAATCATACTCTGGCCGGCCTGGCGAAATATTGTCTCCAGCCGTACTGCCGGGATTATTTCAGAATCGATGATATCACGAAGTACACTTCCCGCCCCTACCGACGGTAACTGATCCACATCTCCAACCAGGATCAGGCGGCAACCCTCCGGGATCGCCTTCAATAGGGAATGCATTAATTGGAGATCTACCATGGAGGCCTCATCGATAATAACAACTCCGGCATCGAGCGGCCGCTCCTCATGGCGCTGGAAACGGAAGCCTGTTCCCTCCTGGTAGCCATATTCTAACAACCGGTGTATTGTTGATGCCTCTCCCCCGGTAGTTTCAGCAATCCGGCGGGCCGCCCGGCCGGTAGGGGCAGCCAGCACAACTTTCTGCTGTAACTTTTCAAACAGGGTAAGCAGGGCCTTGATAGTGGTAGTTTTACCGGTACCCGGTCCCCCGGTAACTACCAGCACTCCGCTAGCCAGCGCCTCCTCCAACACCCGGCGCTGGGCCGGCGCCAGGCGGATCGGTCCCCGGTTGGCAGCCTTCAAGGCTTTCTTTACCTCCTCATCCCCCCAGCTAAGCCGCCTCTCCCGAAGCCGAAGTATCCGCCGGGCCACCCCGGCCTCCGCATAATAGTAGCCGGCCTTGTAGATCGCCTCTCCCGAATCCAGGGGGATCCGAAATACCCGGCGCCGTTCAGCAAGCTCGGCCACCAGGGCCGCAATCTGATCTGCCGACACCGACGCCCCCCCCGGACCGGAGGTTAGCTCTCCCACCCTGGAGATTAGCTCTTCCCGAGGGAGATAAACATGGCCGCCCTCCGCCGCCCGGGCTAGGCTATAGATAATTGCCGCCTCGATCCGTTCCGGAGCCCCGGCCGGGAGGCCCAACTGCCGGGCAATCTTATCCGACGTTTTAAATCCGATACCATAAACCTCTTCCGCCAGACGGTAAGGGTTTTCTTGCACTTTAGAAACCGTATCCGCTCCGTAATGCCGGTGAAGGCGAAGGATGACCCCGGGGGTTATCCCATAACCCTGTAAAAAAACCATGGCCTGCTGGATCTCCCGGTAACGAGCCAATCCGGCAATGATCAGATCGGCCTTTTTGGCCCCGATACCCGGGACCTCCAACAGCCGCTCGGGTTCCTTCTCGATGATAGTTAACGCCTCAACCCCCAGGTGATCAACAATATTTCCAGCCGTTACCGGTCCAATCCCCTTAATTAAACCGGAGGATAGGTAACGTTTAAGCCCTTCCGCAGTAACCGGGAGGAGGCGTTCCCACCGTTCTACGGCTAACTGGCGACCGTAGCGTCGGTGAACCTGCCAGGAACCGGTCAACTTTAGCTCTTCTTCTATTTGGAGTGGGGGGAAATTCCCAACAAAGGTAATCTCCTCTCCCCCCCGGCAGCGCAGGCAACCCACCAGGAAAGAACTCTCCCCGTTATAATAAATGATCCGTTCCAGGCTACCGGTAAATTCCTTCATAGCTATCACCTCCCGGCGGCCGGATTACCCCCGTTCCAAATCCCTTACCCGGTCCACCCTTTCCCAGGGCAAATCCAGATCCGGACGGCCGAAATGCCCGTAAGCAGCCACCTGCCGGTAAATCGGGCGGCGTAGATCCAACTGTTCAATCACTGCTGCCGGGCGAAGATCGAAATTACGGCGGACTAGATCCTCAATATAGCTCTCCTTCTCTACTCCAGTTCCAAAGGTATCTACGGTTAAAGATACCGGTCGGGCCACCCCGATCGCGTAAGCCACCTGGAGTTGACATTTTTTAGCCAACCCGGCGGCCACCACATTTTTGGCCACATAGCGAGCGGCATAAGCGGCTGAGCGGTCGACCTTCGTCGGATCTTTACCCGAGAAGGCGCCCCCGCCGTGGGCAACGTAGCCACCATAGGTATCAACCATCAGCTTGCGTCCGGTCAGCCCGGCATCACCCTGCGGTCCCCCGATTACAAACCTGCCGGTGGGATTAATTAGAATCCGGGTATCCGGGGTAATTAGCTCTGCCGGAACAGTTTCCAGGACAACCTTCCCGGTAATATCCTGCCGAATCATCTCCAGGTCAATGCTATTTGAATGCTGGGCCGATACTAGGATCGTCTCTACACCCACCGGCTCTCCCCCTTCGTAGGCTACGGTAACCTGGGTTTTACCGTCGGGCCGTAGGTAATCTAAAACCCCCTGTTTGCGCACCTCGGCCAGCCGTCTCGCCAGCCGATGAGCCAGGGAGATCGGCAGGGGCATCAGCTCCGGAGTCTCACTGCATGCAAATCCGGTCATCATGCCCTGGTCACCGGCCCCCAACAGGTTGTACCGATGATCCGCCTCCCCGGTTTTGAGCTCCAGGGAACGGTTTACCCCCAGAGCAATATCCGGTGACTGCTCATCGATAGCACAAAGAACTGCGCAGGTATCGCCATCGAAGCCAAACTTGGCCCGGGTATAACCGATCTCTTTCACCGTGTTCCGAACCAGGTGGGGAATATCAACGTAGCAGTCGGTTGAAATTTCACCACAGACAAAAACCATACCGGTAGTTACCATGGACTCCGTAGCTACCCGGGCCTCCGGATCCTGGCCGATGATTGCATCCAAAACCGCATCGGAAATCTGATCTGCTAGTTTATCAGGATGACCTTCTGTTACCGATTCCGATGTAAACAAGTGCCGCTCCAGTCTCAATGAACTATATCCTCCTTTAGGCTTACAGGAATATAAACAAAAAAGCCTCATTTAAGATTGAGGCCCGGGGAAAGACCTCTCATCTCCCGGGGCAGATCCCTCTCCCCGCAGGAATTGGCACCGCAATCCAAGATCCGGTTGCCGGGATTCATCGGGCCTGTCCCTCCTCCACTCTTGATAAGAGCAAAATATAGAATTTATTAACAACAAAATACACCAAATGGAGTCCGATGTCAAATGTATTATCTATATAAACCCTTTTAGCGAGACCTTTCGGTTAATGCAAAAAGAAGAACCCCGGCGGCAACCAACTCGCCGTCCACCCGGGCTTCGGCATCCCCTTTACCGACCGGCCCGCGTTTACGAACCAGGGTCACCCCCAGCTTTAAACGATCGCCGGGAATGACTATTTTTTTAAATCTAAACCGATCAATACCGGCAAAAAGCGCCAATTTCCCCGCATTTTGCGGCTCACTAAGCACGGCCAGCGCCCCCACCTGGGCCAGGGCCTCTACAATCAATACACCGGGCATTACCGGTTCACCGGGAAAATGTCCCTGGAAAAAAGGTTCGTTAATGGTTACATTTTTATACCCGGCGGCCCTCTCACCGGGAACCAATTCGGTAACCCGGTCAACCAGTAAGAACGGATAGCGATGGGGCAGTACGGAGAGAATTTTTTTTATATCCAGCCTAGCGGTTAACATGGAACAACTCCTTCCGATTTCATAAGCCATGTGAGTCAAGTGAGTCAAGGGGACGGTGACTTTGACTCATATAGTTTACTATAGGTTTACCAATATACCTCCACTCCGAAGCAAAAAGGACCGTCCCCGCTGCTTCCGCTGCTTCCGAAGCAAAAAGGACCGTCCCCGCTGCTTCCCCCCCGCTGCTTCCGAAGCAAAAAGGACCGTCCCCGCTGCTTCGTCAACATTCGCTGTAGCCGCAGGCTTCGCATTTGGCGCAGCCCTCTACGCGGATCAGGGCCCCGGTGCCACACTCGGGGCATATCTCCCGAGAGTTATAGTGATCGGTCCCCTCTCCCGATTTCTCCCGAACCAGTCCGGCCAGGGCCCGGCCGATGGCATCAGGGACACTCATAATCCGGTTGGGGCCAAACCCAACCGAACGGTAGCCGCCAATCCCCTCCAGCTGGGCGATAATCTCTTTGACGCCGACACCACAGCGCAGGGCCAACGAGATCAAGCGGGCGATAGCCTCGGTAAAGGCCACGACATCACTGCCGGCCTTGCCGATCTGGGCAAAAAGTTCGAAAGGCTTGCCATCGGCGCTGTTTACCGTCACGAAAAGGTTGCCCAGCGGCGTTTGAATACGGGTAGTATGGCCGGTCAGGGTTGCCGGACGGCTGCTGGGCTTTAGGCTTTCTTCTTCGCCAACCCCTACATTTAACACCTGCATCTCCCGGGAGCCATCCCGATAAACGGTGATCCCCTTGCACCCCTTCTCCCAGGCCAGGATATAGGCATTTTTTATATCTTCCGGGGTGGCGCCCCGGCTAAGATTTATAGTCTTGCTAACCGCATTATCCGTATGTTTTTGAAAAACCGCCTGGTGACGAATATGCCACCGGGGTTCAATCTCCAACGCTGTTTTGAATAATTTTTTGATCCGGTCGGGTACCGTCTTTTCTTCGGGAGGGATACGCCCACTACGGGCAATTTCCTGGATTAGCCCTTCAGAATAGAAACCCTCTTTTTCAGCCATCTCTAAAAATAGGGGATTCACCTCCGGTAGATCTACCCCCCCTAAAATGTTTTTCCTTAAGAATGCCAGACCAAAGTAAGGTTCGATGCCGCTGCTGGCACCGGCTAAAATCGATATGGTCCCGGTGGGGGCAATGGTCGTGCGGGTGGCATTACGAACTCGGTCCTCCGGCCGGCCCGTGTTGTAGATACTGCGTTCAAAGTTGGGGAAGACCCCCCGCTCGGTTGCCAGCTCCACCGAGCATGCCTTGGCCTCTTCATTAATAAAACGGCTTACCTTCTCTGCAACCTCCAGGGCCGCCTCACTATCATAGGGAAGCCCGAGCCGGACCAACAGGTCATGCCAGCCCATAACCCCCAGACCAATTTTCCGGTTGCCATCTTTATGCATCCTAGCAATCTCTTCGATGACGTAGTCACTACAGTCGATGGCGTTATCAAGAAAACGAACGGCAGTGCGGATTACCCGCCGCAACCCCCCCCAGTCGACTCCCCCCTCCCCCGTGCTAAATTTGCCTAGGTTTAGGGAGCCTAGGCAGCAGGCCTCGTAGGGAAGCAACGGCTGCTCACCGCAGGGATTGGTAGTTTCATAGTTTCCAATCCCGGGGGTGGGATTGGACCGGTTCATCTGATCAATGAAGATGATCCCCGGGTCCCCCTTTTCCCAGGCCTTTTCGACAATTAAATCGAAGACTTCACCCGCATGTAACCGGCCGGTCGCCCCAGTCTCCGGATCGATATGGGGCTTGCCGGTCCGCGGGTTGACCAGGGTGTAATAGGGATCTGGATCGGCCCCGGTGGCCTTGCGCATAAATTCATCGGATACGGTTACCGAGAGATTAAAATTGGTGATTTCATCTTCCTTTTCCTTGCAGCAGATGAAATTCAGGATGTCAGGATGATCGTAGCAAAGCGAACCCATGTTGGCACCGCGGCGGGTCCCACCCTGCTTTACCGCCTCGGTGGCTGCATCAAAAATTTTTAGAAAAGAGAGGGGACCGCTGGCTACCCCGTTGGTGGTGCGCACCCGATCGCCGGCGGGCCGTAACCGGTCGAAAGCAAAACCGGTGCCGCCGCCGGTTTTCTGTACCAGGGCCATATGTTTCAGGGAGGTGAAGATCCCCTCCATGCTATCTTCTACCGGTAAAACAAAACAGGCGCTAAGCTGCTGTAATTCGCGACCGGCATTCATTAAGGTGGGGGAGTTGGGCAAAAAGTAAGCAGCGGCCATCACCTGGAAAAAATCCTCTTCCACCCTTTTTATTTCGGCCTCGTCCCGGCCGTAACTCCGCTCAATGGCGGCTATATTGGCTGCTACCCGTCTCAACAGATCGACCGGTCCCTCCAAGATCTCTCCCCCGGCACCCTTTTTTAAGTATCTTTTTTCATAGGTAATTCGGGCATTTTCGGTAAGCTCCAGCTCCATCGATTAGCCACCCCCACAGCATGTTTATAAAAAGGCAAGATCCGCTATTATTATCCAGCTACTTGATATATTACTATTCTCTTCCCTTGATCGCTCTTCCTTGTTGCCCCCCCTATTCGACAAAAAATAAAAGACGGGGCAGACTGTAACCCGGCCTTACCTTTGATGGGATAGGACCGCTGGAGCCGAAACGGTACCGGCGTTTAAACTTAATTTTTACTCCCCGTCTTCGTTCCAGGCCTCCCGGAGGATAGCTATAACTTCCCTGTCTTCAACCTGCCGGAAATCCTCGTAAAATTGGCCTACCGCCGTAAAGTTGGACGGCGCCTCCAGGAAATATATTTTGTCAACCTCCTCTGCCAAGTCGCGCAGGGTTTCCGGTGGACCGACCGGGATCGCCAACACCAGTTCCCGCGGATGTTGTCGCCTGATTTCCTGTAGGGCGGCCCGCAAGGTAAAACCGGTAGCCACCCCATCATCTACCAGGATAACCCGGCGACCGGCAATTACCGGTGGTGCCCGCCGGCCACGGTAAAGCTTAAGTCGGCGTTTAATCTCAGCCCGCTCCCTGGCACAGCTGTGCTCCAGGTACCCGGCCGGCAGATGTAACCGCTCCACCAGGGCATCATTAAGCAACAGGTAACCGTCCCCGGCCACCGCACCGATAGCCAGCTCCGGCTGGGTCGGGGCCCCAATTTTCCGGGTGATGAGTAGATCCAGCTCCCCGCCTAGCTCCCTCCATAGGAGGAGAGCTACGGGGAGACCGCCGCGGGGCACAGCCAGGATCAGCGGTGTGCCCCCCCGGTAACCGAATAATTTTTTAGCGAGTAGCTCCCCGGCTTGCCAGCGATCTTTGAAAAACAAAGCTTAACCCCCTTAACTCTATAATTCCAACGACCGGAATAGCCCGGTGGAGGCTTGTACCGCCGCCGACCCGGCGGGTAACTCCAGTAGGGGCTTACCCTCAAGATCATAATCCATGATCGCTGAATCGTAGGGAATCTCTCCCCACACCTTCAACCCGGTACGGGCAATCTCCTCCTCCAACCGCTCCACCTCACCGGGCTGGCTGCGGGAGATAACCAGGCCCATCCGCTCTACATTCAACTTGACATTAGTTGCAATCTCACGTACCCTCCCGGCCGAACGGATCCCCCGGGCAGTAGCATCGCTGGTAATCAGAAGCATTTCGGCCTGCGGGAAAACCCGCCGGCTGAGATGCTCCAGGCCGGCCTCATTATCCATGAGCATGTAATCATAGTTTACGCTAAGCTGTTCCAGGTAACGGCGGAGGAGATCGTTAGGATAACAGTAGCAGCCAGGGCCTTCTGGGTTGCCCATTACCAGCAAGTCAAAATGTTTCGTTTCCACCAGGGATCGGCTAAGCTGGTACTCAACAAAGACATTTTTAGTCATCCCGGTAGGGACCGCCCCCGGCTTTTTTGTTGCCTCTAACACTGCAGACATGGTCTGTTCAACCACAACACCCAAGGTCTCATTGAGGTTGGCATTGGCATCGGCGTCAACGGCCAATATGGCCTTATCCGGATATTTTTCCTGTAGGTAGCGAATTAAGAAGGCAGCCAGGGTAGTTTTCCCGGTGCCTCCTTTTCCGGCGATAGCAATTCGCATGGTCATCTTTTTACTGCCCCCTGCTCATAAAATTTCATAGTCGCAAATAACCGCCCGGCCACCGCCTCCTCCAACCGGGCAATGGTATTACAGGGCCACATTTCCACTAGTTCACCACAGGTAATCACCGAGCGATGAAGGGACCACTGCTCCGGCGGTAGCGGGTTCAACCAGATTACCCGCCGGACCCGCTCCTTTAACCGCTGTAGTTCCACCAGCGCCGCCTCCAGGTTAATCGTCCGGGTATCGCTAACCAGGATCACCACCGTCCTAGATGTAAGGAGTTGGCGGTACTGTCGATTTAAACGGCCCAGGGCGGCACCGATATTGGTTCCTCCTCCCCAAGATTCACCACGCAATAGAACGCGTTCAAGCAACTGCTCCGGCCCGGCCTGCTCTTTGAGAAAGGGAGTAAGATACTCCAGAGCATCGGCAAAGGAAAAGAGCTCCAAGTTTAAAATCGCTGCTTGCAAACCATAAATAAATTGCAACACGAAACTACTGTAACGCTCCATGGAGGCCGAAAGATCACCGATAAAAAGAAGTTGTAGCCGGGAACGGTGTCTTCGCCTATATTTCAGCCGGAAAGGTCGTCCGCCGTAACGCATGCTCGCCCGGACCGTGGGGCGAAAATCGAGGGCACCGCGGGAGGCACTTCTTTGGCGACGCCGCAACAGGCGGCGGGCTAACTGTTGGGAAAGCTGGTTGATCAAGGCCCTGGCTGCCGGCAGATCGGCCTGCTCTAGCGCCTGCATATCCGATTCACAGAGCCGCCTCTCCTCTTTTCCGGCCGTCCCACAACCCCCTCCGGCGGTACCGCCCGCCGCAATGGCCCGGCTTTTTTGGCTGTACCAATACCGTAACTGTCCCCTAACCACTGTTTCCAAAAGGGGACGCAGGGGCCGCCGCTCTTTCTCAGCCGCTTCGGTCTCCTGCACAAAACGGCGCAGGCTCTCCCGATCCGGTTGGGGCAGGTGGCTGTAAAGTAGCATCTCCTCGCTGGAAAGATCCAGGGGCTCCCCTTTAAAAGAGAGCTCATCGGCGGCACTCTCCAGCCTGGCCTTCCGCTGTTCCCGCTGCTGTTCCATCTCTTGCTGCTGTTGAATCCGGGTCTTCGGGGGTACAAAATGCTGTTCAAAAATCTCTTCAAAAATATCCAGGTCGCGGTAACTCTTGACCAGGGTCGCCTGGAGGGCCGCTTTAAATGTATCACGACCACCAATATCTATATGCCCAAGGGCTTTGAGCGCATCTAGCAGCTCTGCCGTTCCCAATGGTAGACCCGCCGCCCGCAATAGGGCGGCGAAGATCGCCATGTTTTCTTCAAAAGGATAATCACCCGGAATAGCTAGGGGCACTGGAGCTTCCCCTCCCCGTTGACTGGGTTCCGCAATAACCGATCGATGCCCTCCCTACCTATTTTACGGTGAAACAATAGCTGGTCCTGGCGGTTTTTCAAGAGGAGGTTAAGAGTATCGTTGACCAGGAGACCATCGATTCTTTTTTTCCCCAGGGCTACTAGGGCCTGCGTCCAGTCGAGGGTTTCTGCGATGGAGGGCTTTTTCCGCATCTCTTCCAACCCCCGAAGTTGGGCTATCACCCGGGCGATCTCCCGGGCAAACCGCTCCCCTACTTGAGGGACCCGGGTCCGAATAATCTGCGTCTCGCGGGCTACATCGGGAAATTCAAAGTAGAGGTAGAGGCAACGTCGTTTTAAACCGTCGGATAGTTCCCGTTCATTATTGCTGGTCAAGACCACGACGGGAATATTTTTCGCCTCCAGGGTACCCAGCTCGGGGATTGAAACCTGGAAATCAGAGAGAACCTCAAATAAGAATGCTTCGAATTCGGGATCGGTTTTATCAACCTCGTCGATAAGTAAAACTACCCGGTGGGGAGAGCGAATAGCCTTTAACAAGGGCCTTTCCAGCAGGTAGGTAAGGGAGAAGAGATCCTCTTCTTCAACCGGTGGCCCTTCAGAGCCGAGCCCGATCTGAATCCGCAACAGCTGCCGCTGATAGTTCCATTCGTAGAGCGCCTTGGTCTCATCAAGCCCCTCGTAGCATTGTAAACGGATCAGTTCTGTCTGTAGAACCTCTGCCAGCACCTTCCCCATCTCGGTTTTCCCTACACCGGGGGCCCCCTCGATCAGAAGCGGCTTTTGCAATTTCAGGGCCAGGTAAACGGTAAGCACGGCGCCCTGCTCCACAATATAGCCGGCAGCGGCAAAACGCTGCTGCAACTGGGCCAGGTTTACCCCCATGATAAGCCCTCCCAACTGTAACTGCTCAGCCCATCATACTATAAATTCCCCCTTGCGGCAAATTGGGGCAAATTTAGTCTATTGGCAATAGGGCAAGTCGACAGGGAATTGGGGCGGGCCTTTTGTACCCGGGTCGGTACCCCGGCGGTTAGCATCCCGACCTCCAAGGAAGGATCGCCTCTTTAGACCGGCTCCCGTTCAGAGAGAAAGGTGCGCCGAATTTTTTCAGCGGCGATCTCCTCTTCCAGCTCTATAATCCGGGCCAGGACCTGGGCCCGGCCGGAATCCTTGGTGATATGATATTCTCGGAGCAGGTTTTCCCGCGTTTCATTTAAATAGACCAGGCGATCGGCCATGGCACATCCCCCCCTCAATTTAAAACCTATTTTAAACAGTATCGAAATAAATATACATTTATCGTTACCGCCTGGGGGCCGATCCCGGAACCGGGCCGGGTAAATCGAGGGGTGGACGCCCCGGGTTAGGGAGACTTGATTCTCTTGCTAATCTCTTTTAAATACCAGAAGGAGATTGCAATCGGGCCGGCGATGGCGATTATCCCCATAATGTTATTTAATCGATCCCAGATCATTTCAAGGCCTCCTTTACTTTACAGTTTCTCTGCCCAGCCAGTTGGCGATCAGGTAAATCAATAGCACCACCGGCGTAATGATAATAATGCCGTACTCCTGCCATAGCTGGATCTCTCCGACCTGGACCACGTATACCTCATAATAATCATTCCAGCTTCCAAAAAAATTAGTCCAGATATACCAAGCGATCGATAGGATTAAACCGGCAGCGGTCGATAGGGTCCCGGCTATTTTTTTAGGGGGCACCCGGGAAAATGTTCCGCAGTAGACGGGAATAAGGGAGGTGGTAACAATGATCGTCGCCTGAAAAACCCAGGCCTCCATCATCCGATCGAAGAAAAAGGCAAGGGCCAGCGATATGACCGCCGATATTAGGACACCGATCTTAATCATGCGTTCGGTTTCCCGGGGGGTGGCCTGCGGTTTAAAGAGCCCCTTGTAAAGATCATAGCCGATAACTCCCCCGGATACTAAAAAATAGGAGTCGGCGGTAGACATGGCACAGGCCAAGACCCCAGCCAAAAAGAATCCCATCACCCCCACCGGCAAATATTGCCCGGCGATGGCAAAGAGGGCCTGATTGGGGGCTACCTCCGGAATAAGACCCAGCCCGATGGCCGCCGCCCCCATTACTCCTAAAAATACAACGATCCAATCGAAAGTTAGCCACATGGGGATCCCGATAAAAAAGGCTTTTCTAATCTCTTTCGGCCCGGCGGAGGCAAATATCCTCTGAAAAAAGGCCGGTTCCGCCAGCGTAGCAAGGGAGGTGAGCGAGTAGGCCAGCAGTATCCAGGGGGTAAAATAACCGGCCCCCGCTTGAAAGAAATAGGAGTAGTCACCGGCATAGTTTTCTAGACCGACTATAACCCGCTCATACCCGCCCATCCCGTTCCAACCTAAAATTAAGGCCAGGCCGGTGGCGACCATCATTACAAAAAATTGGATAAAATCGGTCATAATGACTGCCCAGAGGCCGCCGGTCCAGGTGTAAATCAGAATTATTACCGCCCCGATCAAGGTGCCCGCCCAGAAAGGGAGCCCGGTCAATAGATGCAGTAAGAAACCGATGGCCATCATCTCTAGGGTGTTGGTAGAATAGATAAAGGCGGCGATGGAGGCAAAAACCCCGGCAGCCCGCCCGTAACTTTTAAAAACAATATCCTGCATGGTGCAGTCTTCGGGAAATTTCTCTTTAAATCGGGGGGCTATAAAGGCCATGGCAAAATAGAGCCCACTGAAGGGGAGAGCATAGAAATAGAAGGAGGAGATCCCTTCAAAAAATGCCACCTCCGAATCGCCAAAGAGGGTGTCTAGGCCGTAGAAGGTGGAGACCAAGGTCGCGACCAGCAGGGGAGCGGTAATATTCCTACCGGCCATAAAATAGTCATCGAATCCCCGGGATTTCCTAGAAAAGTATAGCCCCACCCCCAACATGCCGGCAATATAGAGCCCAACAATAATCCAATCCGCTAACTGTAGCCTGACGACCGCATCCTCCACTGTTTCAACCCCTTTTCCTATTTTAATCTTTGACTGGCCCAGCCCCGGCCGATAACAGCCGCCCTACCGCCGGGACCGCAACACCGGTCCCGTATTTTGTCTGAACCATTGTAATCTGCAAGCACCGTTTTTTGCAACTACTTTATTTCCCCTGGCCGAATTTTACAAGTTGTCGCTTCTGATTGAAAAGTCAGAGCAAGTTAGGTTATAATGAGTTGCAAAGATAACAGGGAGGAGGAGATTAATATAATGGGCTCCGAAAAGGATCGCAGGCTAGAGGTAGACCCACTGGAGAACACCCCGGGGCCAGATCCGACGGCTGATGAAAAGTTTTTGGCGACCCTTTCTTATGCTGGCGCACCCAAAATGACAACCCCTATCCCCGGACCGAAGGCCCAGGAGATACGCGAGGACTCCTTCGCCTATGAATCCATGGCGCGGGGTGCCGGTCGGGATCCCCTGGTTCTGGCCGGGGGCAGGGGGGCTACCGCCGTTGATCCCGATGGGAACCTTTTTATTGATATGGCGGCCGGGACGGCTGTTAATGCGGTGGGGAGATGTAATCCGCGGGTCATCAAGGCGATGAAGGAGCAGATGAATAGGCTTATGCATGCCGGCGAAATGTCCAACGTGAAGCGGACCAAACTCGCTTGTTTAACAGTTAACTAACATTCAATAGGTTAAAAGAACACCGACATTGCGCCATTTGGGCGTTATTTTTTTGTCAAATTTAATTCTTTTTTAGGTTGTATATGGTGGTATATCATGGTATAATTAGATAGCA
>JAAZLS010000075.1 GCA_012799185.1 Bacillota bacterium
CAATCATAAAACAGGCAAGAACCAAAAGGGGCTAAATCTCGGGATCCACTCAAAATATTTTGGTAGCCAAAAACGAAGCCACTCCCTAGAATAATGGGGCATATGAACAATGCCCCGTCATTTAGCCGCGGAGTGGCTTACGCTATTCAGGGTTACACATCCTTGTATTTAAAATGGCGCGCCTGGGAGGATTTGAACCCCCGACTAACGGCTAGAAGGCCGTTGGTTTCGATTTTACTGAGTAACATCGTGTATCTTATTATTCACAAAACATGTATTCTAAAGGATTTATCCCAGAAGGGGCTATACATATTGTGTTATAAAATTGCATATCGTCCTATATTTTTCAATAAAAGTGACTATGGCCTGACTATTTAATGTAAGCGTAAAATAGCACCCACCCCGCTTCCAGGTAATATGCATTGTTTTTTTTGTAATGTTCAGTATAATGAATATGAGTGGAGGTAGTAGTGCATGGAAATTAGCGATAAGGTCAAATACTGGCTTGAATTGGCTGAATATGATCTTGAAACCGCCAAGGTGATGCTGGATGGCGGTAGATATCTATATGTAGGGTTCATGTGTCACCAGGCAATCGAAAAAATGTTAAAAGGATATTGTGTTTCCCTTTTAATGGAGGACCCGCCATTCACCCATAATCTCACAATCCTGGCTAAAAAATCAGGAATATTTGCTTCGCTCTCCGATCAGCATAGGGATACTATCGATTTGCTTGAACCATTAAATGTTGAAGCTAGGTACCCTACTGTTAAGGATAAACTTCTCAAGGTATTGACTGAAGAAAGGTGCCTTGCAATATTAGATAGAACGGAGGGGTTGTTTGCATGGATAAAAGCCGAGCTCTAAAGGTGGCAAAAAAATATTCAGAGTTGGTTGGCGAAAGGTTTAAACCCAAAAAAATATTTCTATATGGTTCTTATGCTAGGGATAATTGGCATAAAAATAGTGACATTGATATTGCCGTAGTGGTTGATACGATAGATGGTGACTATTTAGAAATGGCATCTGCTCTTTATCGATTAAGAAGAGATGTAGATGACAGGATCGAACCTGTACTTTTGGAGGAAAAAGAGGATCCAAGCGGCTTTACTGAGGAAATCTTTAAACACGGCCAAATAATTTACAAAAATACTAAATAATATCTTATACCTGTTCTTAAATTTTTTTGTTCATGAGGCTATATATTTTTCATACTGTTTTCAAATAATTTGTCGAGTAAACGGCTAGTAGTTTTGTTTCGGATTAATGCAATGGGCGACATATGCTTAAATTTGGGAATCGTCTTATATCGTTTTATCGGCAGGTATTATTCGTTCGAAATTGGGATAGAGCGATCTGCTTGGCTTGATAATATAAGCATTGAAACAATCATAAAACAGGCAAAAACCAAAAAGGGTTGAATCTCGGGATCCACTCAAAATATTTTGGTAGCCAAAAACGAAGCCACTCCCTAGAATAATGGGGCATATGAACAATGCCCTGTCATTTAGCCGCGGGGTGGCTTACGCTCTTCAGGGTTACACATCCTTGTCATATAAATTGGCGCGCCTGGGAGGATTTGAACCCCCGACTAACGGCTTAGAAGGCCGCTGCTCTATCCCCTGAGCTACAGGCGCACTTGCTCTACTATATTATCCCCTCTAGACCTAAAAATCAATAGCCGGGGGCGATATAAGGTAAATTCACAGTTTATTTTAAATAGGCCGCATATTATAATATGAGGTAGGAAGCGGGGTGATAGGTATGGCACCGGTCTATTCGGCGGGGGTGGCCATGGTAGGTGGTTACCTGGCCGGCTCTTTTTCCCCCGCCTATATTCTAACCCGGCGCCTTAAGGGGATCGATATCCGGGCCGTGGGGCGGGGTCATGCCGGGGCTTCTAATGTTTATTTAAATGTGGGGCCGGTAGCCGGCATTATAACCGCTGTAATCGATCTGCTCAAAGGGGCGGCAGTAGTCTTGGCTTGCCTCCACCTTCTTTCCACCCCACTGGTACCTGCCTACCTGGGCGGGGCGGCGGCGGTGCTCGGCCATATCTTTCCCTTTTATTTGCGCTTCAAGGGAGGCTGGGGAGCGGCCACCTCCGCCGGTCTCCTGCTTCTGAGTATGTACTGGTTAATTGCTCCCGCTCCGTACTACTTTATGCCCGAACTTATTTTAATGGCTTTCGTTGTTGTCTCCACCCTCTTGATCACCCGTAACGATTATCTTTTGGCGCTGGTAGTACTGCCCTTGCTGGCCTATTTTATCCTTGCCTGCTATTACCCCCGCCTGGAGGCGATTGCTGCTGGGATCTGTACCGGTTATATTTTTGCTATCAGCCTGGCCCAGCTCCTCCGGCAGCACCGATTTCGTCTTGCAAAAAGCCCGGTCTTTTGGGGTGTGCTTCTTAAAACAGTCCTCTTGGCCTCCCTGGTTCTGGTGGCCCGGTTTCCGGCGGAGAGGCTACTGTTAGCCATCTCAATCGCCTCGTTACTGTTCCTATTTCTGGATATGGTCCGCCTCTGGTATCCTGGGCATTTTCGGTTTACCACGCTCAAAAGGCTGGCCGGCCTTCCCGGTAGAGCCACTGGGGGGGACAGGTTATCGGCAACCACGTTACTCTGCCTCGGAGCTGGGTTTACCGCCCTATTTTTTAGCCGGTGGAGTTTGAACCTGGTTGTGGCGGCGGTCTCATTTCTATTGATCGGTGAGCTGGTGGAGCAGGTAGTGGAACCTTTTTACGGCCGTACTCCCCTGCCGGGCGGTTCTCTGGAAGGCGGCCTGGGACACCTGACCGCTTGTAGTCTAAGCGGCTACATTTTGCATGCCTACCTGGGTATATCCAGTGGAACCCTGGTGGTGGGAGCGGTTACCGCTACCCTGGTAAAACAGTTGCCCCTGCGGGGCCTGAACCGGGTGGCGGTACCGCTAGTATCGGCGATGGCCATGCTGATTAGTAGCGAGGGCAATCTTTTTTAACCCCTGGTGGGCCATATAGGAATCGAACCTATAACCTCCTGATTAAGAGTCAGTTGCTCTGCCAATTGAGCTAATGGCCCGTGTCTCCTGCTACCGTATTATATTACGAGTTCACCGCTAACGCAACCATCAAAAGTTTCCCGGATACAGTATAATAAGAGAGGGAAACGGCGGTGCCTAGCACGGTAACCTTTACTTTTAAAAGGCAAATAGGGGGTTGAGTCCAGATTGTCTACCGAGATCGGTTTGCGTGAGCTGTTGGCTATTTTTAAAAAGGGTCGGCTATTTATCCTAGCGGTAACCTTGGCTGCCCTACTGTTGGGGGTGGGGTACGCCTATTTCATCTATACCCCGGTGTACCAGGCCTCCACCCTGGTAGACTTGCTTCCTTATTGGACAGGCCCCGGCTACAATGAGTCGACTATTTTTGCCGATAAGGCCCGTACAAAAACTTTTTTAAAACAGTGTCTCATCCGGGCAGAGGAGGAGAATATTCCGGCAGGGGCCCTGACTGCCCTCAGCTTTACCGAGGTTAAGAATACCTCCCTGATAGAGGTTCGCGCTTCGCATCAGGATTCCCGGCTAGCTGCCGCGGCCAGTCGGCTGGCGGGGGAAGAGCTCCTGATGCTGGCCCGCCGGCAAAGGCTTGAATCGCTGGACCGACAGATTAAAACCATCGAGACCTCCCTTCAGCGGTTGGATCAGGAGATAGATCCCGGGGACGATTCCTCTGCGCAGGGGGAACAGCTGCAACAACTTTTAGAAAACCGCGGCCTTTTGCTTTACGAATTAAGCCTGGCCTGGGGGCAGCGGGAGGAACTGACCGAAAATCCAGTATCAGCCTCTCCTCCTTGGCTTAGCGAAGGCAAAACCTCTTCCCCCCGGGTGACAACTTCTAGGCTCGCCTTTATAGCTACTGCCTTAATTTTAGGTTTGCTTATCTCGTCTTTCCTGGTGTTTTTAAGGGGGTACTGGTACGCCCATGCATAAACAGAGCGGGGGGAAGGCTTCAGGCGTGCGGGAGGTAACCGCCCCCCTAGCCCCGGGCCCGGCCATTGTAGTAATCTTACTGCTAACCCTTTTCTTAACTCTGGAATCTGCTCCCACGATCCAACTAGTCCCCCGGGCTACGGTTATTATGCCGGCGATGCAGGTAGCTATCTTCTTGCTGTTGCTCCCCACCCCCCGGGTGCGCCTAACTGGGATCTCTCCCTTAATGTTACTGCTCTGGTTGGCCCTATTCGCCTGGTCCCTTTTCTCAATCTTCTGGAGCGGGTATGCCCCCCATTCTTTGGGCCGCTGCCTGCTGGTCTATTGTCCTTCGCTTTTTTTGCTATTATTGATTTATGCCGATCCCCGGCCGTTGGAAACCTTCTGGAGCTTTGCCCGCGGATTTATATTTTTCGGGACCGTCCTGGCGGCGGTAGCCCTTTTGCTTCTGACACTGGGTAAAGTTATCCCCATCGACCGGTGGGAGCTACAGGTCCTCGGCCTCGGTCCTTTTAAGCTAGCGCAGGCGGTCTATTTTAAGGGATCCTGGCCCCTGGTTTCCTCCCTTACCGGCAATCCCAATACCCTGGCCGCCTGGCTTATGGCTTCGCTGATCTTAACCCGGGCCATGCATAAGGCCCGGCGTCTCTCTACTACTCAATTTCTATTGGTAGGAGGGTTGCAGGGAATCGTTATGTTACTTACCCTCTCCCGGACCGGCCTGGGGGCAACCCTCCTGGGGCTGGTCCTATTTTGGGTCTTAAGTGCCCCCGGTGAGGGAAGCCGGTTTGCCCGGGGTTACCTGGTCGCTGTGGGGGGTATCGTCGGGGTTGCTACCGGTTTGGCCTATCTGTTTGATCCCGGCCGGGCCGGGCTTATGGCGAGTTCCCTCTCGGGGAGATGGGCGCTATGGGAGGCAGCCTGGCGGGCTTTTCAGAACAGGCCGGTGGCCGGGTGCGGCTTTGGGGTTGCCAGCGACGGTATGTTAAGGGACCTAGGTTTAAGTGTAGTCCATTTACACAATGTTTATTTTAGTATCCTGGTGGAGATCGGCCTGGTAGGGTTCTTCCTTTTTATGGGGTTCTGGTTGCTTGGTGCGATTGCCGGTGGGTGGAGGGCGTTGGATTTCGTCCGTTCAGGAAAGAGAGACGGCGGACTGGCTTTGGCGACTGCCGGCTCGCTTCTAGTGGCGCTGCTACTTCACCAGGTTTTCGAGAGTATGATCCTGCGTACGAATTTTTATACTATCCTCTGGATCTACTTGGCGGGGTTTGTTACCCATCCTTTGGTAGAAACACCTAGCACCCTATTCAGCAGGAATAAGAGAAAACCGTAGAGAAGTTAAACGGTTGAAGTTAGGCTTAAGCAATGAACAAGCGCAAATAATTGCGAATCTTGGAATAAACTTTTGAAATAAACCCGGTAGGAGTGGAGAATGTTGAGTCGTATTCGGCATATGATCTGGCTGATCGCTGTTGATGGCCTCTTAGTGAACCTGGCCCTCTGGCTGGCCCTCTGGTTGCGCTTTGACGGGGTTATCCCCGGTCAATACCTGGACTCATTTCGGCTGACCGGTGCCCTTGTCTTTACCGTTATCAGCCTGATCATATTTTACCTGTTTGGCCTTTATAATCGGCTCTGGCAATATGCCAGCGTGGACGATCTCTCCTCCATTGTCGGTGCGGTAACCCTCTCTACGCTGGTTAACGCCGCCGTTGCCTACGCTCTAACCGGAGTCGGCGGGCACCTGTTTCTCCCCCGGACGGTCTTTGCCTTCTCCTGGTTATTAACCCTGGTTTTTATCGGGGGCAGCCGGCTCTCCCTCCGTCTCTTTCGCCAACGCTGGTCTTTCTTGCTGCCGCTTCGGAACGGCACCCCGGTCCTTATCGTCGGCGCCGGCGATGCCGGTGTCCTGGTAGCCAAGGAGATCCGGAAGCAGAACCGGGGCAGCTTCTATCCGGTGGGCTTTGTCGACGATAGCCCGGGCAAACAAAATCAGAAACTACTGGGCCTGCCTGTGCTGGGGAGCCGGGAAGATATTCCCCGCCTGGTGGAGGAGTACGGGATTAAAGAGGTTATTATCGCCATCCCCTCCGCCCCTCGAAATATTCTCCGGGAGATCGTCGATATCTGCCAGGCCGCCCCTGTATCGCTTAAAATATTGCCGGCTATCACCGCTCTCTATAACGGGGAGGGGCCGGGGATGGAGGTCGGCCCGATCCGGCGGGTTCAGGTGGAGGACCTGCTGGGACGGGAGCCGGTGGAGGTAGACCTGGAGGCAATGGCCGGCTATCTCGCGTCCCGGAATGTGCTGGTGACCGGGGCCGGCGGCTCCATCGGCTCGGAGCTCTGTCGCCAGGTGGCTCGTTTCTCCCCGGAGCGGCTAATATTACTGGGACATGGGGAGAATAGCATTTACGAAATTTACCAGGAGCTCCGGATCGATTACAGCGAGCTGGAGCTAGTGCCGCTCATCGTTGATATTAAGGATTATCCAGCCCTGGAGGCCGCCTTTAAGAGCTACCGGCCCCAGGTGGTATTTCATGCCGCCGCCCATAAGCATGTGCCCCTAATGGAGGCGAACCCGGCGGAGGCGGTTAAAAATAATATTGTTGGCACCTGGAATGTGGCCCGGGCCGCCCGGGAGGCTCCGGCGGAGACCTTTATCCTCATCTCCACCGATAAGGCGGTGAACCCGACCGGGGTGATGGGGGCGACCAAGCGGGTGGCGGAGATGATCACCCAGCAGCTCTTCGCCGAGAGCCAGAAGACCCGGTTTGCCGCAGTCCGCTTCGGCAACGTGCTCGATAGCCGGGGGAGCGTGGTGCCCCTATTTAAGAAACAGATCGCCCGGGGAGGTCCGGTTACCGTTACCCACCCGGAGATGACCCGATTTTTCATGACAATTACCGAGGCGGTACAGCTGGTGATCCAAGCCGGGGCCCTGGCCCGCGGCGGGGAGATCTTTATTCTCGATATGGGGGAGCCGGTTAAAATTGTTGATCTGGCCCGGCGGATGATCCGCCTGGCCGGCCTCGACCCGGGGAGAGAGATCAAGATTGTCTACAGCGGTATCCGCCCCGGGGAAAAACTTTACGAAGAGATCTTGACTGCCCAGGAGGGGGTCGGCGCCACCCGGCACCAGCGGATCTACGTGGCTCGCCCCGATGGGATCGATCCGCCGGCCTTGGAAGAGTTACTAGAAACTGTTGGCCGCCCCGGCTGGTCTGCCCCGCCGGAGGAGGTAATCGTCCTTCTCCAGGCTCTCCTGCCGGATTTCCGGGAGGAGCAGCAGCGGGAGGTCCGGGCCCGCGCCTAGGTGGGACAAAAGGTAAAGGTGAGCACGATTAAATCAACCCGAATCTATGAGCGTCTGGTTAAACGGCTTATCGATATAATTCTTTCTTCCCTGCTGCTACTAGTTCTCTCGCCCCTCCTACTATTGATAGCTCTATTGGTCAGGTGGAACCTGGGGGGGCCGGTTCTCTTTAAACAGCGGCGCCCCGGGCTAAACGAGAAACTGTTTACCATCTATAAGTTCCGAACCATGACCGATGAAAGGGATGAAGAGGGGACGCTCTTGCCGAATTACCGGCGCCTAACAAGATTTGGACGCCGGTTGCGGAGCAGCTCCCTAGATGAGCTACCGGAACTGTTTAACATTTTAAAGGGGGAGATGTCCTTTATCGGGCCGCGACCCCTGCTGGTCGAATATCTGCCCCTCTACAGCGAGCGGCAACGGCTTCGTCACACGGTGCGGCCAGGGCTGTCGGGGCTGGCTCAGGTCAGCGGTCGCAACGTGATTAGCTGGGAGGAGCGATTTAACTACGATCTTAAGTACGTGGAACAGCTCTCCTTCTGGCTGGATTTAAAGATCGCCCTAAAAACAGTGGTAAAGGTCCTCCGGCGGGAAGGGATCGATAGCGGCAAATATGTGACGATGGAAAAATTTAAGGGCGGGGGAAAAGAGCCTGCTTCACTAGAGTTACCGATAGAGAGGTCGGGTTAAAGGAAAATGCTTGGAATATATGGCTGTGGCGGTATGGGCCGGGAGATTGCCGAGCTGGCCCGTCGGATCGGCCGGTGGCAAGGGATTATCTTTATCGATGATCGCCCCGGCGACCGGGAGGTAGACCGGGTCAAGGTCTTCACCCTGGAGGAGGCCGGGAAAAAATTTAAGGCCAAGGGGCTGGAGGTCATTATCTCCGTCGGTGAACCGGCGACCCGGAAGGCCCTGGCGGCGAAAGTTGCCGCCGCCAGATTACAGTCAGCCCGGGTTATCGCCCCCGGCTTTGAGTTATCGCCCACCTCTACGGTGGCCCCTGGCACCCTTATCCACAGCGGGGTCGTGGCGACCTGCAATGTCCATATCGCCGAAGGGTGCCTGATCAACAAGTTGGCTGTAATCGGCCACGATGTCACTATCGGCAGCTTCAGCGTTATCTCTCCCCATGTGGCCATCGGGGGGGGTACCCGGATCGGCCCCGGCTGCTTCCTGGGGAGCGGGGCTTTGATTAGGGACGGGGTTAATATCGGCCCCGGGGCTATTATCGGCATGGGGGCGGTAGTTCTTAGTGATGTGGAAAGAGATGCAGTCATGGTTGGTAACCCGGCCTGCTTTTTAAGGGAAAATAGGGATAAAAAAGCCCTTCGTTAAATCAAAGACCGGGGCCGGCGGCTATGCTGCCCCGGCGTTATAGAGTGGAGATAATCGGTGAGTAAAAAAAGAATCTGGATCATGAATCATTATGCCACCAATATGTTCTTTAACCAGGGTGGCCGCCATTACTGGTTTGCAAAATACTTGTTAGAACACGGTTATGAACCGACCATCTTCTGTGCCAATACTCGGCATAACCGGGAGGAGGCGGTCGCCCTCCATGGTCAGAAATATATTCGGAAGATTAGCGGTAAGATCCCCTTTGTCTTTGTTAAATCCGGCGGTTACCGGGGGAACCGTTTCGACCGCATAAAAAATATGCTCCAGTTTGCCTGGAACCTTTACGCTCTGGCCAAAAAGCTTGGTACCAGCTACGGCCGGCCGGATCTGATCCTGGCCTCCAGTGTTCACCCCTTGACTCTGGTGGCCGGGCTAGCGATCGCTAAAAAATTTGGTGTAGGCTGCATCGGAGAGATCCGGGATCTATGGCCCGAGGCCCTGGTTACCTACGGTTTTCTGAAGGGTGACAGCCTTGCGGCCCGGGCCCTTTACCGGGGTGAAAAGTGGCTCTACAAAAAGATGGATAAACTAATTTTCACCCAGGAGGGTGGTAAAGACTATATAATTGAAAAGGGCTGGGATCGGGACCAGGGCGGCCCCCTTGATCTAAACCGGGTCGGACATATTAACAATGGTATCGACCTAGAGGCTTTTGACTATAATCGGAGCCGCTATGTTTTGGAGGATGAAGATTTAGAGGAGCCGGGTAGCTTCAAGGTAATCTACACCGGTTCTCTGGGACTGGTGAACAAGGTAGAAAAAGTACTGGATGTAGCAAAGATTCTAAAAGATCAGGGTGTTAAATTTTTAATATGGGGAACCGGCGACCAGCTTGACCATTTAAGAAATAGGGTAAAAGTAGAACAGCTTAAAAATGTATCCTTTAAGGGATGGGTCGAAAAAAAATATGTTCCCTCGATCACTACCCGGGGCCAGCTAAATATAATCTTGGGGGACAATCTCCCCCTCTATCGATTTGGCACCTCTAACAACAAGCTGTTTGACTATTTTGCCTCCGGCAAGCCGATCTTAATTACCAAGAGCTATGGCTATTCCCTGATAGAGCGCTACCGGGCCGGCCGGGAGTTGGCGGATAATAGTGCCGAAAATATTGCCCGAAACATTCTTTACTTTAAAAACCTCGATGAAGATGAGTATAGCCGCTACGGTCAAAATGCGCGCAAAGCTGCCCGGGATTATGATTTTAAAAAGTTAACAAAAAAATTGGTCGATTTCATCGAAGCGTAAATAAAAATCCTAGTTTAATCGGGGAAGGAAGATCCAATGAAACACAAAATCTTAAGGCGGATTAAAAACCGGGAGTTAATAGTTGGCGTGATCGGCTTAGGCTATGTGGGGCTGCCGCTGGCGGTTGAAAAGGCCAAGGCCGGATATAAAACGATCGGCTTTGATATACAGGAGCAAAAGGTAGAGGCTGTTAATGCGGGCCATAACTATATCGGTGATGTGATTGACACCGATCTAGCCAGCCTGGTCGACCGGGGCCTGCTCTCGGCCACATCGGATTTCAGCTTTGTAAAAGATGTTGATTTTGTAGCCATCTGTGTCCCTACCCCCCTGGATGATTATTACCAGCCGGATATCAGCTACGTTAAAGCCAGCTCGGAGGAGATAGCCCGGTATTTAAAAAGAGAGACTATTGTTGTTTTAGAGTCGACCACCTATCCCGGCACCACGGAGGAGCTAATTAAGCCGATTTTGGAACGGGGTTCGGGTTTAAAATGTGGTAAAGATTTTTACCTGGGGTTTTCCCCGGAACGGGTCGATCCCGGCAACCTGATCTACAAGACAAAAAACACCCCGAAGGTAGTAGGGGCTATCGGTGCAGAGGCCACCGAGGTGATCGCCGCTATGTACAGTTCGGTTTTGGAGAGCCAGGTGCATACGGTCTCTACTCCGGCGGTAGCGGAAATGGAAAAAATACTGGAGAACAGCTACCGGAATATTAATATCGCCTTAGCTAACGAGATGGCGATTATCTGTCACAAGATGGGGATTAACGTATGGGAAGTGATCGAGGCGGCTAAAACCAAGCCTTACGGTTTTCAAGCTTTCTACCCCGGGCCGGGGGTCGGGGGCCACTGTATCCCCATCGATCCTTACTACCTGGCCTGGAAGACCCGGGAATATGATTACCATACAAAATTGATCGAAACCTCCAGTATCATAAATGACAGCATGCCCGACTATGTAGTTGAGAGAAGTTCGCGGATTTTAAACCGGTTTTCAAAGCCTTTAAGGGGGTCCCAGATCTTGGTTATCGGCATCGCCTATAAGGCCGATATAGACGATATCCGGTACAGTCCGGCGCTAAAGGTGATCGCCGCTCTCGAAGGGGAGGGCAGCGAGGTTGACTATTATGACCCCTATGTGCCTAGCTATGAGTACCGGGGGAGCAGTAAGACCGGGCTAAAGACCTTAACCCGGGAGATTCTTGAGTCTGTCGATCTAGTGATTGTCACCGCCGCCCATTCGGGGATCGATTACAACTTTATTCAGCAAAATGCTGGTTTCATTTTCGATACAAAAAATGCGCTCAAAGAGGTCAAAGAGAGAGATAATATCGAGCTGCTCTAGCGGGAGGAAGCACTGGATGTCAAAAAAGATTTGTGTCATCGGAGGGGGGCGCTGGGGGGAAAACCATATCCGCACCCTCTTCCAGATGGGTAACTTAGCCGGGATTGTTGAGACAGAGCCCCGAAGGTTAAAGGAGCTGACTGACCGCTACCCGGTGGAGGGGTTTAGCCGGCTGGCGGCGGCCCGGGAGAAAAAATTTGACGGCTACGTACTGGCTACCCCGGCGGAGACCCATTATCCCCTGGGGAAAGAGCTGCTGGAGGAGGGGCTAAATACTCTCATAGAGAAACCGTTGGCCCTCTCCTCCCGCCACTCGGAGGAGCTCCTGGCCATCGCCACCAAAAGCGGGGCTCGGCTCATGGTGGGCCACCTCTTGCTCTTCCATCCGGCCATCAAGAAAATTAAAGAGTTAATTGACGGCGGTAAAATCGGCCGCCTCTACTACCTCTATTCCACCCGGTTAAAGCTGGGTACGGTGCGAACCCGGGAGAATGTTTTCTGGTCCTTTGCCCCCCACGATATCTCTGTTCTCGACTACCTGGTGGGGCGGCCATCGTTAAAGGTAACAGCCGGGGGGGGTCGCTTCTTGCAGGATCAGATTGAAGATGTCACCCTGGCCCGTCTAGAGTACCCAGATAACATCCGGGCCCATATCTTTGTCTCCTGGCTCCACCCCTTTAAAGAGCAGCGTTTAGTGGTAGTAGGGAGCCGGGGGATGCTATCCTTCGATGACTCTACCCGCGATAAACGGCTTATTTATCATGAGAAACGGATCGACTGGCGGGAAGGAAAGCCGGTCAACGTAGAAGGGGCCGGTCGGGTGATCGATTTTGAAGGCCGCCCGCCCCTGGCCGAGGAGCTGGGCTACTTTGTAGCAAACCTGGATCGGAAGATTACGATCTCCAGCGGCGAGGCGGGCCACCGGGTGGTCCAGGTGTTGGAGGCGGTTCAAGGGCAGCTGGGTTGACGGTTAACCGGAGCCCGAACGGGGAAAGGGTGGAGTAAAGTTGGCTATGTTAATCAGCGAGCTATTAAAAGAGATGGCCTATCCTGGCAGGTACAGAATTGTCAGGGAGAGACCTTTTAAATATCTTGCCCTTACCGATTCGGAGGTAAACCAGTCTAACTGTATCTACCTAGAAGGGGAAAAATACCTGGAGCGGATAAAAGATAGGGTGACAATGGTTATAACCGGCGAAGAGCTGTTACCCCTGTTTGAAGGCAAGCCGGTGGGGTTATGCTTGGTGGAGCGACCGGCCCTCCTTTTTTTTAAACTTCACAACTATTTAACCGGTAAGGCTAGTTACGCTCGGCCCAGGTTTAAAACCACTATCGGTGACAACTGTAAAATCAGCCCTCAATCGAGCCTGGCCGGGGAGAATGTCCGTATCGGAGATAACGTGACGATTGAAGAATTCGTGGTCATAAGGGGGAACACCGAGATAGGTGATCACTCCATTATCCGGGCCGGCTCGGTAATCGGTGGCCAGGGTTACCAGTTCAGAAGAAAAAAAGGGGGCGAAATAGCTCGGGTGGTCCACGCCGGTGGGGTAAAGATTGGTGAGCAGGTTGAAATACAATATAATAGTTGCCTCGACCGGGCAGTCTTTCCCTGGGATAATACGGTTATCGGGGATTACTGTAAAATCGGCAACCTGGTCCAGATCGCCCACGGGGTTAAACTGGGCAAGGGGGTTATGGTCGTAGCCAATGCTACAATTGGCGGAAGAACAGTCATTGGAGGGGAATCCTGGGTAGGACTGGCGGCTACCATTACCAATGGTATTACGGTAGGGAGAGGGGCCCGGGTCAATATGGGAGCGGTTGTTACCAAGCCGGTTCCCGATGGGGGTAATGTAAGCGGCAATTTTGCCATTGACCATAAACAGTTTCTTCGTAACCTGAAACAGTCCCTTAGTGATGACTTTTAACTTAAAAATAATCCATGGGTAGGGGGAAATAAATATTGCAATTCAGAGATCTACAGGCTCAATATAAACGCTATCAAAAAGAGATCGATGCCGCCCTGCAGCGGGTGCTCGCTAGTAGTAGATTCATCGGCGGAAAAGAGGTGGCCCAACTGGAGGCGGAGCTGGCCGCCTACGTGGGGGTAGAGCACTGTATCAGCTGTGCTAACGGCACCGAGGCGATGACCCTGGTCCTAATGGCCTGGGGTATCGGGTCGGGGGATGCGGTCTTTCTTCCCGACTTCACCTTTTTCTCCACCGGCGAGGTGGTCGCCTTCCGGGGGGCCACGCCGGTCTTTGTCGATGTCGATCCGGTTACCTTTAATCTCGATCCATCGGAGCTGGAGAGAGCAATTCTCAAGACTATTCACGAGGGCCATTTAACCCCCCGGGTGGTTATCCCGGTTGACCTCTTCGGGCTGCCGGCCAACTATCCCCGGATTATGGCGATCGCCGAAAAATACGATCTTCTGGTGCTGGCCGATGCGGCCCAGGGTATGGGCGGCCATATCGACGGCCGGCGGGCTGGCAGTTTCGGCCATGCCGCTACCACCTCCTTCTTCCCGGCCAAGCCCCTGGGCTGCTACGGTGACGGCGGGGCTATCTTTACCGGTGATGACGGGCTGGCGGAACTTTTAAAATCCCTCAAGGTCCACGGCAAGGGAGAAAACAAGTATGATAATATCCGGATCGGGGTTAATTCCCGGCTCGATGCCCTCCAGGCGGCCATCCTAAGGGTAAAACTAAAGGCCTTTATCGCCCATGAGTTAGAGGATGTCAACCGGGTCTACCGGCTCTACAACGAAAAGCTGGCCGGGGTGGTCGAGACACCGGTGATCCCTGCCGGCTACTACTCTAGTTTTGCCCAATATACAATTAAATTAAAAGATAGAGCGGAGCGGGACCGGCTCCAGGCCGAGCTAAAAGAGAAGGGGATCCCCAGTGCCATCTACTATATTAAGCCGATGCACCGGCAGGGGGCCTTCGCCCACCTGGATTACAATGACCAGGATTTTAAAGTTACCAATGAGCTCTGTGACCGGGTCCTCTCCCTGCCTATGCATCCCTACCTGCGCGAAGAGGATGTGGAGCGGGTGGCCGGGGCCCTGCGCACCCTGATTTAAAGTTCACGGGGAGATTTTAATTGATGAAGATCCTGCATATAAACTCATACTATGCCGCCGGCACCTTTTACAAGCCTCTCTACGAGAGGCAGCAAGAAGAGGGGTTGGCGGTAGCAGTCTATGTCCCTGTTCCTTATTCAGCCCGGGCCCCGGTCCAGGATCTGGGCCCCTATACTACGCTCAGTGCCAACCACGGTCGTTACGACCGCCTCTTCTTCCACCTGAAACACGGTAAGATCTATCGGGATCTAGTAAAGCGGTACCGGCCTGACCAGTTTGCGCTGAGCCATGCCCACTCTCTTTTCTCCAATGGTTACCTGGCGCTAAAATTAAAAGAGGATTACGGGCTCCCCTACCTGGTGGCGGTGCGAAATACCGATCTAAATACCTTCTTTAAATATATGGTTCATCTGAGGGGGCTGGGCCGGCGCATCCTGGGGGAGGCGGAAAAAATAGTATTCCTCTCCCGCCCCTACCGAGACCGGCTCCTAGCCCGTTATATCCCGCCGGCCCAGAGAGAGGCGCTCTATCGTAAGGCGGTTATTATCCCCAACGGCATTGATGATTTCTGGTTAAGGAACAGACCCTCCGGAATAAAGAAGGTCGACCCGGAAAGCATTAGGATCTTTTTCGCCGGGCGGATCACCCCGGGCAAGAATATCTCTACCACCCTCCGGGCCTGCAGGCTTTTACAAGACCGGGGTTACCGGGTGCGATTTACCGTGGCCGGGCGAATCAAGAGCCAGGCAGAGTACCGGGCGCTCCAGGCCCATGACTTTGTCACCTATGTCGGCTATCTGCCCCGGGAGGAGCTGCTCCATTATTACCGACAGAGCGATCTCTTCGTTATGCCCTCCCGGACCGAGACCTTCGGCCGGGTCTATGCGGAGGCCATGAGCCAGGGGCTACCGGTGATCTATACCCGCGGACAGGGCTTTGACGGCCAATTTAAAGACGGGGAGGTAGGCTATCCGGTAGAGTCCTATTCGGCGGGGGAGATCGCAGATCGGGTAGAAGATATCTGGGCCAACTATGAACAGCTCTCTAAAAATTGCTTAGACCGGGCCGGGCAATTCAACTGGAGCCGGATTGCCGAAGAATATAGCCGCCTCTATTCCCGCATGCGATGAAGCAAAAAGGACCGTCCCCGGTGCTTCAAGGGGGGCCAAATCATTTTGCCGGAGGTTCTACTTGACTCAATCTAAACAGGCAGCAAAATCGATCTTAATTATGATTATCTTTGGCATCGGCGGCAAATTGCTAGGTTTCATCCGCGAGATGTTAATCGCGGCCAAGTTTGGCTCCGGCATGGAGACCGATACCTTTTTTATCGCCCTGACCGCCACCGCCCTATTAACGACCCTTTTAACTAAATCTCTAAGTACAACCATGATCCCCGTTATGTCGGAGATCGGGGAGAGGGAGGGGAGGGCGGGCAAGCAGAGTCATACCAACAATCTACTCAATATCACCCTCCTGATCTCCCTGCTCCTGGTCGCCCTGGGCTGGTTTTTCTCCCCGGCTATTATCCGTATTCTAGCTTACGGTTTTAAGGGCAGCCAGTTTACCCTGGCGGTAACTATGGTCCGGATCGGCCTGCCAGCGGTTATCTTCGCCGGGGTGATGGGGGTCTACCGGGGCTATTTACAGAGCGAGCTCAGCTTCTTCGAGTCGGCTGCCGCCGCCTTTCCCCTCAACTTTGTCTATATTCTATTCTTACTACTTTTAGCTGGTACTTTCGGGATCAAGGGGCTTATGGTTGCCAGCGCCCTGGCGGTCGGGGCCCAGATTTTAATCCAGCTCCCGGGACTTAAAAAGAGCGGCTATCGCTATGAACTGGTTCTAGACTTTCAGGATCGGTACGTTAAGAAAAGCTATAAGCTGGTTCTACCGGTCTTAATCGGCCTGGCGGTCGGGGATCTAAATGCCATGATCGACCGCTCCATGGCCTCGAAACTGGTTGAGGGGAGTATCTCCGCTCTTAACTACTCTACCCGGCTTAACGGATTTGTGCTGGCCATCTTTATTACCGCTATCACTACGGTTTTCTTCCCCCTCCTTTCCCGGGAGGCAACTAAAGAGGGCTATGAGCGTTTCAAGAAGCTCTTGCAGAATGCCTTTAATGTGATCCTAATGATTACCCTCCCGGCCACTTTGGGCATGGTGCTGCTGGCTCGGCCGATTGTCCGGATGGCCTTTGAAAGGGGAGCCTTTGACCCGGTAGCTACCGGGATGACCGCTATCGCCCTCCTTTTTTACTCTCTCGGCTTAACCGGCATGGCCCTGCGGATCCTGATGGAGCGGGTCTACTACTCGCTACAGGATACAAAGACCCCCATGTATAATGGCCTCCTGGCCCTGGCTTTGAACATTATCTTGAACCTGATCCTAATCCGGTCTATGGCCCATAGCGGCCTGGCCCTGGCTACCGCCATCTCCTCCACCCTGACTACCGCCTCCCTGGTCTACGGATTGAGAAAAAAGATTGGCAGCCTTGGGTTAAATAAATTAGCCCTAAATGGCCTTAAAATTCTGGCCTCTACCCTGGCAATGGGCCTGCTGGTCTACGGGCTTTACTACCCTCTAGAGGGCCGGGTGCTAGGGAACAGCCTGCAGGAGCTACTTCTTTTGCTAGGGACAATCGCCCTCGGTGCCGCCCTCTACCTGGTCCTAATCTACCTCTTTAAAATTGAGGAGGTAGGCTGGATGTTCGGTCTAATCAAGAGAAAAATTGCCTCTCCCCAATTGAAGGATTAAAAAAAGGCGGCGTAGAATATAGAGCGGAGCAAGGTCCCATTGACTATTACAAGGTGAGGATAAATTTATGGAGAACGAAATCGATCTAAGAAAGATCGCCCAAATTATATGGCGGGGAAAATATCTTATTCTAGGGGTCACAGCCCTTTTTACTCTGGCGGCGGCGCTCTATGTTTTCCAACTGGCCGTCCCCAGCTACCGTTACAGCGCGCTTCTTGACTTGACTACCCATGGGATCGAGGGGAAACAGGTCCAGGCTTTAATTGATCAAAACCGGGTGGTTGGGGAGGCGGTAAAGGATCTGGCCGATGAGCCGGGCGAGCTGGCCCAGGCAGCCCGGGTAAAACTGATCAATGATAAGGAGCCGGTTTTTCAGATTGAGGTTAAATATACCGATCCCGAGACCTGCATTGAAGCGGTGAAACAGATCGGGGCCGGTATTATCGAGGCTGTCTCCGGGCACCGGTTACAGCAGGTCAGTTTGGAGAGAGAACATATGGAGCGGTTGATCGTCTACCTGGAGGAGGCGATCGAGAAGCACCTGGCCTCCCCGGATAGCCGGATCTCCGAGCTATTAGAGGAGGATCCGGTTTACCGGCGGCTCCTGGTGGAGAAGGCCGAAAATCTAATCGCAATTGAGAACCTTAGCCTGATTCAGGAGGAGCTCTCTACCTACTCTAGCGCCGATGCCGAGGCCTGGGCTGACAGCCAAAACGGGGTAGCCCGCCCGGTTGCAGTTAATAAGAGGCTCTACCTTGCCGTGGCCTTTCTTTTCGGGCTGATGCTCTCCCTACTAATTCTTTTTGTTTGTCACTATCTTTCAATAAGTGGACCCGGGCCCCGGGATCGGGTTAGTAGCGGTAGCAATAGAAACCTGGTTCCTAAACCGGAAGGTGAAAAAGGATCGTGAACCATAACCAGTTAAAGTTACCCCCGCTTCAATGGCGCAACCTCCTCGCGCTCTGTGGCTCGGGGTTATCCCTTATCTTTTTCTCCTGGTTTTTCTTAAAACCATCGCTGCCTACCGCCCTCCTGGGCCTGGCCGCGATTGCTCTACTGGCCGGGA
>JAAZLS010000010.1 GCA_012799185.1 Bacillota bacterium
CCGGATAGAATCACCCCCTATATAATTGACAGCGGCTACTACCGCTTTGATTATCTCTCCCCAAAACCGCAGGGAGATTACCTCGATTTATATAGTAACCCCGGCCGGGATAAGTGGATGGAAAGCCAGTATAAAGATTACCTGAAAATGAGGGACAAATACGGCTACAGCAGCGACTTTTTAACTGTAGACTGCGCCGGTATCGACGAGATAATGCTCAACAAAATATCTCCCTTTATTGTCACAGGTAAAATCGATAGGGATAAGTTAAACAGCGGCGAGGAGATCCTGCTTATCGCCCCGCCCGAGTACGCCCTGCTCGTTGAGACCACTGAAGGAGGCTGGCAAGCCGAATACATCTACAACCCGGACCCGGCAAAAAAGTACAGCACCTACCGCCGGAACGACATGTTTCAAACGGGGGATAAGATCACAGTCAGCCTTCTTTACACCGATGAACTGGTAAAGGAAGGGCTCGGCAAACCCTTCGCCTATCTGGATGACGGCAGCCGGAAACTTCCCGATGACGCTGTGCGCATCGACAAAACGGTGACTATCGGGGCTCTCCTGACCCCTCGGATCGGCGATAGTGCTCACTATCTCAGCAGCAACTCTCTCGGCAGCAATTTTTTAGGCAGTTTCTCTCCGGATGCAGGCGATCTGATCACTACCACCGCTGGACTGGAGGCTTTGGGTTTTGATCCGCCCTACAAGGCGCTGACGGTTACTCTGGAAGAGAGCCCCGACGCGGCCCGGGAGGAATATCTGGAGACAAACCTAAAAATGATCGCCGCCCGCACCGCTGGGGTAAAATATTTCTCCTATGTGGCCCTCTCCCGGGAACAGCGGCAGATAATTTACGGTATGCTGGCTATCTCCGCCGCCATTTTAATCTTGCTATTCGCCATCTGCGCCAGCATGATCAACAATGCCCTCTCCGCCCGCCTGCGGGCGGGCCGGCGCGAGATCGGCACCCTGCGGGCGGTGGGCGCCTCCCGCCGGGTGATTGAGCGCTCCTACCGGTGGCAGCTCTTCTCCATGTTTACCTGGGGCACGCTGATCGGCCTGGCGGTAGAGCTGGCTCTTTGCGGTTGGCTTCTCAAAACCCAGGAGGATTTTGGCGATTTTCTGCCGGTCTGGCAACCTCTCCTTTTTGTAGCGCTGCTCTTTGGACTCTCCCTTTGGAACCTCCGCTCCAAGATTGGTTCCATTTTCAAGGAGAGCATTGTAGACAATATCCGGGAGCTTTAGGAGGTAGATTGTTTATGAGTAAAAGTCACCGTCCCCGAAACTCACTCACCGTCCCCAAAACTCATATGAAGAAATTTGTTTGTTGTTTGTTGTTGGTCGCTCTGGTTTTTAGCTTTAATGCCGGTAGTATCGCCTGGGCGGAAGAGGTTATGGAGGAGACCGGGAATCCGCAGGCGTCTTCCACTGCCGGGCCGATGTTAAGCATCGATACCAGGCATCTCTATGAAGGGATGGAAAAAAGTTACTCCCAGGGTTATCTACCCACTGTCTCCAAGGGAAAAGCTACCCTGGTTCTACCTCTCCAGGCTGAAAACATCGCCGGCGCCCTCACGGCCGCCGTCGATCTGGGGGATCCGGAGCAGTCCCCCTTTGATTATCGAAATTATGAAGACTCCTTTACTAAAAAGGATTACACTTTTGGAGAGAAAACTATGGCCTGTTACCTAGTGCGCTTTTCCCTGGGCCTGGTGAAAAATCGGATCAACGGCTGCTACCCGGTTACAATCACGGTAAGCGGTAGAAGTGAAAGCGGCGAGGTTTTTACGCAAGATTTCACCGTCTACGTAAATATTAGAGACGGTATGGAACCCCATTCTCCGGAGGCCGGGCCATCA
The DNA here is from genome assembly GCA_012799185.1 of Bacillota bacterium. Classification (GTDB taxonomy): domain Bacteria; phylum Bacillota; class Dethiobacteria; order DTU022; family DTU022; genus JAAZLS01. Next base: position 1,866 of record JAAZLS010000010.1, read on the forward strand.
TCGGAGCCGGAGCCTCCGGTTTTTTTCCAGCCCAAGCTGATGGTAACCGCCTATAATTTAAAAGAAAAGTCCCTGACTGCCGGTGGAAAAGGTTCCTTAACAATAACTCTTCGCAACACCAGCGATTCGCAACCGGCGAAAAACATTAAGCTGGCCTTCCTGGAGGAGGGCGGCGAGCTCTATCCGGAAGGAACCGGCGCCACCTACTGCCGCCATATCGGTGCCGGCGGTACTTTTACCTGGGAGCTGGCCGTAACCGCCCTGGCCACCGCCCAATCAAAACCCCACCCGGCGGTGATCACCATGCAGTACGAAGATAGCCAGGGTCAGCCGGTAACCAGCGCCGACCGGATCATTTTGCCGGTACGCCAGCCGGTACGCCTGGAATACGAGGAGCCCTCCCTACCTCCCCGGGTAACCGCCGGGGACACGGTACCTTTCTCGCTAACACTAATGAATTTAGGGAAAAGCACTATTTACAACGCCCTGCTTAAATTCGAAATCCCGGGGCTGGCCAGCGGCGGCAGCGTGCTGGTCGGAACAATTTCTCCCGGGGAATCCGCAACGGGAACAACCAATTTCCGAGTAGAATCTGCACCGCTGGGCGAAGTATCCGGGACACTCACCTTAAGTTACGAAGATGAACATGGAGAGCAATATGAACAGGAGATTCTTTTAAACACTAAACTTGAGCAAAAAAAAGAGGTGGCTCCCCCTAGCAATGAGATAGACGATTCCGGCCCCTGCTCTACCCGTTGGATCTGGGCGGCCGCAGCAGCAGTGGTCCTGGCCCTGGGCAGCTTTTTTGTTATCCGTTGGCAAAAGGAGAAAAAGGTCCGGGAAGAAGATGAGATGAGGTTGTAAGGTCAATCGCTACCGATAGTTGAGACTTGTGAAGCAAAAAGGTACGTCCCCGGTGCTTCCCCGCTGCCTCTGTTTGCAACGACCGTTGGCAGGGATGGGGAGTCCCTTTGTCCAATGGATAAAAGGAAAGAAATGTTTATCTGTAAAGGGGCGGGAAACAATAACCAAGAAGATCGAATTAAATCCACAGTTTAAAGAGGCCCTTCGCTTAATGGATGAAACTAATGAAAACATTTTTATCACTGGGCGAGCCGGCACGGGGAAATCCACCCTGCTGGAGTACTTTCGCTCCATTACCAGGAAAAAAATCGTAGTCTTGGCCCCTACCGGGGTAGCCGCCGTTAATATAGCGGGGCAGACTATCCACTCTTTTTTCGGGTTTCGGCCAGATGTAACTGTGGATAATGTAAAAAAGATAGCCTCTAAGAGAAACTCCTCTATCTATAAAAATTTAGATGCTATTGTAATCGATGAGGTCTCCATGGTGCGTTCCGATCTCTTGGATTGCATGGATCAATTCTTAAGAATAAACGGCAAAACCCCCGAGGTCCCTTGCGGCGGCCTTCAGATGATCTTCATCGGCGATCTTTACCAGATTCCCCCGGTTGTTACCAACCGGGAACGGCAAATTTTCCAGGAACATTACAAAAGCGAGTACTTTTTTGACTCCAAAGCTTTCCAGGGAATGGAGTTGGCTTTCCTAGAGTTGAAGAAAATTTATCGTCAGACCGACCCGGCCTTTGTTGAGCTTCTAAACAAAATTCGTAGCAATGATACCACCACCGAAGATTTAGAAACAATTAACCGTCGCACAGTCGATAAAAACAGCAAACTACCTAAAGAGGTTGTCTATCTAACCACAACCAATGCCATGGCCGATAAGAGAAATGAAGCCGAACTGGGAAAGTTGCCGGGTAAAATCTACTGTTTTACCGCCGCGATCAGCAGGAGTGCTGAGCCAAAATATTTCCCCGCCCCGAAAGAGCTTTATTTAAAAAAAGAGGCCCAGGTAATGCTACTTAATAATGATGCTCAGGGGCGTTGGATCAACGGAACTATTGGCACAATAGTTGATATTAAAAAAAACCGAATGGAGGTAGAGCTCCAGGATGGCACCAGGGAAAAGGTAAAGCCCTATCGATGGGATATTAATCGTTACTTTTGGAACCAGGAAACAAAATCAGTCGCCTCCGAAACAATAGGTTCTTTCCGGCAATACCCCTTGAAATTAGCCTGGGCTATTACCATCCATAAAAGTCAGGGCAAAACCTTTGACCAGGTAGTCATTGATCTCGGTCGGGGCACCTTTGCTACCGGACAGCTGTATGTAGCCGTATCGCGCTGTCGAAGCCTGGAGGGCATCTACTTGCAAAGGGCGATTAAAGAGACCGATATTTGGGTTGACTGGCGAGTTGTTAAGTTTATGACCCGATGCAAGTGCCAATTAGAAGATGATATATCTTTTAACGAAAAGGCCCATATAATTGAGCAGGCCACGGAGAATGAATCTGCCTTGCAAATTTTATACGTTAATAGCAAAGGTGTAAAAACTGAACGCCTGGTTAGCCCTAAGGCGATAGGGGAGATGAAATACGGGCAGGTAGTCTTTTGGGGTATGAGAGCCTACTGCCATAACCGGAAGACCCTACGTACCTTTCGCTTGGATCGGATTTTGCGAATTAACACCATTGATTCACTCTGATCCCACACCCAGCCACCACCTGGTCACAGTTTTGCACCCTACTTTCGCTGCCCATCCTTAGCCCGAGTTCCATTTGGCTCGCTTGTCTTGCATTTCTGTCCCAACTTATTCTTTACCGATTCTATTTTCCCAGCTATCGTGCCGGCTTTATCCCGACGGTCATCGATACGGATCGTAGTAATAACACGAGCCATATCCTTTTTAAAGGGGACCTCGTGCAAACGCCGGGCCAGATCCAAAATCCGATCTAGATCACCCTCAATAATAGTCCCCATGGCGGTTAGTTCGAATTTAAGCCCTACCCCGTATCGCTGCAACTCCCGCTGGCAGTCAGCAACAAGAGCACTTACACTGGTGCTCCCCGTACCAAGGGGTATCACAGTTACCTCTATTATCGCCATTAATTTTCACCCCCCAACCACCAATCCCCCAAGATAGGGGAACGTTTCCGCTGTCCGATTATCTTAACTAGAAGCAAATAGGTACGTCCCCAGTGCTTCACAGTGCTTCTTCCCTGGTGCTTTGATGCTTCCCGGGGTCTATTAAATATCGATTCCCAAGAAAGCTTTGACGCCGAGGCCGATCAGGAAAGAAATAAGAGCTACCCCCAAGCTAATTCCAGCCATCTCCCCAAAACGCCGGGCAAAAGGCAAATCCTTGGCTACACTAATATAATAGTTAAAAAAGTAGATAATCAGGATGACTATCACCAACATGGTCACCAGGGCAGCCACATAAGAGCTTTCTGCATAAAGCAGATAGGGCAATACCAGTAATATTACAGTTGCCAGATAGGCCGCCCCCGTGTAAAGGCTAGCCTTAAAAGCCCTTGGGTTTCCATGGGCCCTCTCGGCCAAGTAGTTGGAAGAGGCCATGGATAAGGTAGCCGATACCCCGATGATGATCGCCGAAAGGGCCACCAACCGGGTGCTGGTCATGGCAAAGGTAAGACCGGCAATAGCGCCCGTTAGTTCTACCAGGGCATCATTTAGACCTAACACCATAGCCCCTACATATTGCAAGCGCTCTTCGTCAAGTAGAGCCGCCAGTTCTTCCTCATGTCTCTCTTCATCCTCGATAATTCCAGCGGCCTCAGGTATCTCTTCAAGCAGTTGCTCATAGTTTTTACCGGTAGCATACTCTCCCTTTTCCATTAACTTGATCACGAAGGTATAACCCATTAGCCAGCTAAGTAAACTAAACCAGAAAATTTGCCAATGTCGGGGCTTCACCTCCTGGCCGGTATATTTCTTCCAGGTGGCGGCATGGGCTACCTCCTCTGCCGCGATGCGTTCCAATATCTCCTTATTACGAGACTCTTTTTCCCGACTGGCAATCCGACTATAAATTATATGGTCGGTTATTTCATTTTGCTGGTAACCAAGAAGTAGGTTCCTGGTCTGCTCTGTCAACTCTACTCCCATTTTACCCTCCTTCATAAGAAAAATAGGGAGACAGGGGGACGTTTCCGCTGTCCGATGGAGACAGGGAGACTCAGGAAGACACTAGAAACGTCCCCCTGTCCGGTCCCCCTGTCATCCGGTTAAGAAGCAGCCCCAGCAGCTGCCCCCGTCCAAATCATACCTGTACCTATGCTAGTCCGTTGGGCTATGAATGTCAAGAATGTTACCCTCGTGGGGAACGGGGCATGGCCACCGTCCATATCCCGCATCCCCCTGAAAATCAATCATCCCTAATTGAAAGTAGGCCCTCGTTCGATCACCTGCGCCAGAGGACTATAATAATCAATCCCTAAATTCAAGGTGACTGGAGCGCCATCCGGGTTTTCTATCGTTAACCAACTCTTTACTGTTACACCATCGGCCCCGTAGATAATTATTTTCTCTTCTCCCGGCGCTAAATTTGGATTGTCGCGATAAATTGTGGACCTTTTTTGCCGACCCAAATACTCATGATTCCAAGTCACCGGGGGCGGAAGCTCTTCCCCGTAAATCGCTACAGTTAAGGTATCCCCTTTTGTTCCCGCCCAGATCACAACGGGGTAGGCATTGTTGTTAATAAAAGAAAAATCCTTGTACCCGTAGGCAATGGTTGTATCCTGCCCGGGAGGAACATAAGGGACAGGCATGGTGTGGGGATGCCTTTCCAAAACTTGCAGGTTTGCCAAGACCACAGCGTTAAAAAGCGTGGTCGCCACCTTACAAACCCCACCCCCGACGGTGCTGATAATATTGCTGCCGCTGTAAGCCGGACCCTCTTTAAATCCCCGTTCCGAGGAATAAGGCCCGATGGCCTGGTTTAAGGAAAAATACTGAGCAGGCTGCACAACGATCCCGGTAAGCAGTTCCGCCGCCAGAACCACATTAGCCCTTTCTCCGGGCCAGGGGTCGGGGAAAGCAATTTGAAAAGCAGACATCCGAAGAATAGCCTGATGTCGCTTACACGTTTTCAGAAAATCCGAGTCATCTTCCCAGCTTAAAGGTCCCTCAGGAACCCTTCCGTAGGGATGGGGGAAATTAGTTTCCTCATCGGCAGGGGAAATCTTCGCCGGATTCCTAGGGCTGTTTTCATGATTTTCGCCCGGATCCTCGGTATTGAAGGGTTTTCCCCGGGTGGAGAAAAGGCAGCCGATCAGGATGAGAACTGCGCCTAGAAAGAGAACTATAAAAAGATAGCTTTTGGGTCCTTTTTTCATAAACTAACCCTTTAAAACCTTAATATAAAAGCAAGGATCAGTTTAATATTTATTCTATTTACCGGCTTTCATACCGATTGACCAGCATTATTTTCCTGCAATATAGTTTTTTAGACTGCAGCATTGATGGATATAAGGCCTACGAAGAAAGCGAAACCCTGGTCTGGTAATTGTCGGTGATCGCCCCAGTGCTATCGCTGTCACCGGAAAGATAGGCAGGTTAGTACCGGGAGGCCGACAGGAAGCCAACTCTATTTTTTGCTGCCGGGAGTTACATCTAGAATTAAGGCCAGTTTTTGCCTGAGATCCTCTGGAATAGCGGCTACCCGGGCATACCCGCTTGGGAGCCGGGCCCGGCCCACCATGACCAAAGCGCGGGACCAAAGCCGCCCCAGCGTTGATCGCGGATCTTCCTCGAGCCAATAGTAACCATCCCCCTGCATGGTACCAAACTTACGGGTGACCGCATTTAAACGCGCCCAACCCTTCCTTTGCAAAAGATAGATCAGCAAATCACGTTCGCTTTGGTCTAATTCAAGCACAGCCTTTTTGAGCACCTTTTCCCGGTTCAACATGCTGGCAATCAATTTTTCCCGATCCGGGCGCCGGCGCACATTCTCCAGGCTATAAAGCAAACAAATATTTAACAGCCATTCATTAGGCATATTCTTAAGGCCCCGGAGCAAGGGTGCCTCCAGTGGAAGCAGCTTCTTTTCCACTTCTTCCCGGCCTTCTTCATCCCAAATGAGCTTCATACGGTCTATGTTCGGGAATTTTATATTCATCTTGGCCATCTCCCGCAGCTCCGATACGCGAGCGGAAAGTGTGTCCTCCAGCTCCATTCCGGCTAGCTGTTCCAGGTAGTCCAGGGCCACCTCGTAATCATCCTGCTGGATCCATAAACCGGCCAGGTTAAAAAGAATAGCCGGCTGCCCGGGAATAAAATCATCCAGCATTTCCAGTAGATCTTGGGCCTCTTCTAATCTATCCTGCGTCCGGTAAAGGTTGGCCAGGGTTATCATGGCCGGTGGATAAATGTTCCCCTCTTCGTAAAGGGGTTCCAGAAGCCTGATCGCCTCCCTGGGGCGGCCCTGATCCCGCAGTTTCCTGGCCTTTTGATCCAACCTGTCCAGCTTGGGATCCTTTTCAAGGGAAACAACCTTGGACAATACTTTGATTTTCTCTTCTTTACCTTCAACAAGGATGCTAATGGGTTCATCTTTCTTGAAAACACCTATTTTAACCAGGGAAACGGCAGCGATCATTTTGAATTCACGGGAGACAGCAGCCGCCTCCAGCAAGCGTTTCCCAAAGGTAACACCCCAATCACCGCTATCTTGAACCAGGGTGGAAATTATAGCCTCAGCCGAATCCTCATTGATGTCCGGGCTGAACAGATAGGAAAGAGCCACCGCCCGGGCCGCAGTACTATCCACATAGGATTGAATAATTTTATCTTTAACCTCCTGCGGTTTTTCCGGATCAAGTTGCCCCAGAGCATCCGGATCAAACGTTTTATATTCCAACTCGAAAGGGGGGATCAGGGCCCGCTCCACCAAAAATGCCACCTGCTGCATATGTAGGGCATAGGGACCGGTATCTTGCAGGGCACCCCAAAGAGAGGCGGCCCGGCGGTAGCGCCCCAGGTTGAAGGCGGCCACCCCAGCCAGGTAGCGGTTTTCCCAATTGACATGGCAGCGTTCCCACCGACGATAAAGATCGTAGACCTGCCGATGATCCTTTAAAGCCGCCGCCCCCCTCATAATGGTAACTGTATATTCATTCCAGGCCTGTTCATCAATGTTGAGTTTTTCCCGGACCAACTTTCCCCGGTCAAAAGAGGCAATCGCTTTCTTCAGGTGCGCCCTGCTCTCTTTTTCACGGCCCCGAAGAGCGTAAATTTGAGCCGCCAACCCGAAACTGTAGGGGTTAGCCGCCGGTGATTGCGAATCGTCCAGGTTGGGTTCTAGAACAGCCAGGGCCCGCGACAGATCGCCGGTTAAAAATATAACCGCCGCCAGATTGTTACGGATCGCTAAATTATCTTCTAACTGCAGGGCCTTTTTAAAAATTTCTTCAGCCTTTGTGAACTCCTTGTTATCCATTAAATTCATACCTTGCCGCATCAATTCGGCTATTTCTTCATAATCTATCGCGTCCACTTTCTCACTCCTTCGCCATAGCGCTCAACTATTTCTTTCACCTTAAGGAATTCTACCGGCCACCCCAGACCTCACCAACGCCCCTCCTAGCAGGCAACCTCTAAAATAGTTCTTGTTCCGTTTCATACCTATTCCCCTCATTCACCACATCCGGGGCGGCCCGGTGCCTGCTGGCGGGAGTAACATCTAAGGTTGCCCAATTTCCTTCAGTTTACATCTATTCCGGTACCCGCGCAACATTGGGTTAATCCGGCAGGCCAGCCCGGTTTCCCAATTAAGCATATTTACCGTCTCCCCTATATTTTGCCAGTACAACAGTAAAACGCCCGCCTTTACGGTAGGGCATCCACTACATTGCCATCCATGAGAAGATACGCGATGTAATCATCTCCGGCGGTGATCCATTTATGCCCAGCGATGACCAGTTGGAAAAAATACTAATGAGCTTGCGGGCCCTCCCCCACGTGGAGATCCTCCGTTACCCACTTACTAAGCTCCAAGTTGGTGGTAATGATCACGCTCCTTTGCTCGTAACAATCTGAGATATGGATCCAAGTCCAATCTAATAACCCTGATATTAAGAATCTGCAAACCACGTTAGAGGTGAGCTGTATTTTTATGGAGCGGCGAATTTTTACCCACAAGGTATTGACACACCCTCCCGCTCCCACCGCTTGACAGCAAGCCACCCGCCCCCTATCATAGCAATAGAATCATCGGCAGATAAAAAAGGATGTGGACCATGTTCTTTGATGAAATTGCCTCCGGCTATGATAGCTGGTACGATACTCCCCTGGGCCGGTTTGCAGACCGGGTAGAAACCGCCCTGGCATTCGATCTTTATAAAGTTCGCCGGGGAGACCTGGTTTTGGATGCCGGCTGCGGCACCGGAAACTTCACCCTGAAACTAGCCCAGAAAGGTGCCCGCGTAGTCGGTATAGATATCTCTCCAAAAATGCTGGCTTTAGCCCGCATAAAAGCTGCCCGGGAAAAACAGGTAACCTTCCACCAGATGGACCTTTATCACCTGGATTTTCCCCCATGTCATTTTGACGGCATTGTTTCCATGGCCGCTTTTGAATTTATTCATGAACCGCAAAAAGTCTTTCACCAGCTCATGGCTATCCTTAAACCGGGGGGACAACTATTAATAGGAACAATTAACCGGGATAGTGCCTGGGGGAAACGCTACTTGCAACAAGCCAAACGGCCCGATTCCATTTTTCGTCATGCCCGGTTCATGAATTTAAAAGAATTGCGGGACCTGGATCGCCAAAACTTGGAAAAATCCGGAGAATGCCTTTTTATCAAGCCGGACACTCCCGAAGGCAAGATCAATATGAAAGAAGAAGAAGGAGCGCGGGTAGCAGGGCAGGGCGGTTTTATGGCCGCCCTGTGGAGAAAACCTCGAATTGCACCTTAGCCGACATGACGGTTAAGCTTAAATATATTTTTAAGCTACTAACGCTATTGAATGGTTAAACCGCGCGGAATGGTCCTACGGGTTTTGTTCCAGGTGTTCTGCATAAAACTCCTCCAGAAACCGGTCAAGACATTATTTTGAGTGGGATACGGCAGCAGTCCAGGCGGCCTCCACTGCCGCCGCGGCCGTATCACAATAAACAATGCCTTTCTCTATCTTACGGGGCGGTTCCAATTTCCAGGTTTTTAAACCAGCCACCGGCTTTCCCATTTTTAACGCCAGGGCGATCTCCGAAAGGGTCCCATACTCGCCGCCTACGGCGATAACGGCATCAGCGGTCCGGGTAATAACCGCATTGCGGGCCTCCCCCAACCCGGTGGCTACCGCCATGGTGAGAAAACTGTTACCTCCCCGGGGATCTTTTCCGGGGAGGATCCCCAAAACCAGGCCGCCCCGTTTTCGGGCACCCCGGGAGGCCGCCTCCATAACTCCACCCCGGCCGCCACAAACTAGAACACAGCCCCGCTGGGCAATCTCCGCCCCCACCTCTTCAGCCAAAGAAGCCAGATCCGGATCACACCGCGCAGCACCGACAACAGCAATGTAGTACAAACAAAACCCCTCCTATTTCCAACTTAGCAGAGAACATTGGCCGGGCGCTTCTCCCATTCCCGTTCGCACATAAAGGACTTCTTTTTAAAGCCTCATCGCGGGATATCCCCATTGAAAATCAAGGTCGGCCCCGAAAAAACCAACACTTTAGCTTTCTTGTTTCTTAACCTATTGATTTCCTCCCATTCTTCGTCATAGGTGAGCCTTAATGTAGAGATC
>JAAZLS010000104.1 GCA_012799185.1 Bacillota bacterium
AACCGTGGAATAAATAGCCGTACGATTAAAGCATTGACAATATTCTTTGAAAGGTATATAATAAGCCTATATTAAGTATATTGGAGGGAAAAAAATGAAGGAATATAAAATTGTAAGAATGAATATTAGGGTACCCGACTTTATTAGAGATTGGTACAAAGAACAAGCTGATAAATATAGTGTTCCTTATACAAACTATATATCTATGTTATTAACCCAAAATTACGAAAAAGAAGAAGATAAGAAATTAGCAAGAGAATTTAGTAATATTGTGAAGCAAATTAAAGAAATGTCTGGAGATGTGACAGCTGAGGAAATGATGTTTCAGATTCAAGAATTAATGCATGAAGCTGAAATGAAAAAATGAAAAATGACTAAATTTAGAAGGTGTTTCTTCTTATCTTGATACTATAGAAACAACAGGTATTGGTAAAAACAGGGTCTAGTTATTGGAATATCAACGCGTATTGGCATTTGCTCGTACCTAGGATTTATTAAAAAAACATAAAAACCCCCTAATATCTCACACATATTAGAGGGCTTACCTCGAAAGGTGGTGTTAATTATTGATAATCTTAATTTAGAATATCAACCTCTTATTGATATTAATTCTAATGGAAAAGTGACAGATTGGCAAGGTAAAAAACTTAGAACTATAGAATTGGCAGATAGTTACAGAAGGTTAGGATATGAAAATAAATATTATAGAGTTAGGGATTGCGGTACTTTTTTAGAGTTTCTGAGATATCAGGACCAAAGTTTAAAGTTGAATCAAGCTAATTTTTGTAAGGTCCGATTATGTCCAATGTGTTCATGGAGAAGGTCCTTAAAAATTTATGGACAAGTTTCTAAGATTATGGATGAAGCTGTAAAAAATGAAGATTTAGAATTCATATTCTTAACTTTAACTATAAGTAACTGTACTGGTGATAAATTAAAAGATAGTATTGATTTACTAATGAATGGATTTAATAGAATGACTAGAAGAAAGAGATTTAAGGATTCAATAAAGGGATTTTTTAGGGCTTTGGAAATAACTCATAATATTAATATTAATTCTAATTCATTTGATACTTATCACCCACATTTACATTGCATTTTAGTTGTTAATAAAAGTTATTTCACTGATAAAAGATATTATATATCGCAAAGAGAATGGACAAGTCTTTGGAAAGATGTTTTAAAGGTTGATTATACACCCATAGTTGATGTTACAAAGGTCAAAGATACTAATAATAAGGGTATAGAGAAAATCATCGCAGAAACGGCGAAATATACGGTTAAAAGTGATGATTATATTGTTAGGGAAGATATAACAAATGAAATTATAGAAACAATGACAGATGATGCTGTATTTATTTTGGATAAGTCTTTGGCTCATAGGCGACTTACTGCTTTTGGTGGAATATTAAAAGAATATCATAAGAAATTAAATTTAGACGATATGGAAAATGGTAACCTTGTAAATACAGATAATGAAGAATTAAGGGAAGATTTAGAGTATATTATTGAAAGGTATAGTTGGAATATAGGTTATAATCAATATTTTAGGATTAAAGAATAAAAAGTCTCCCCAGGTTGGAAAGGGGGGACGGGGTCCCCTTCCTCCTGGGGGGCTTTTTTTGTTTATTTATAACAATTATTAAATTATACTTTAAGAAATTAAAATATATTTTAACAATGCCTATTTTAGGCGGTTTATGCCGCGAAAGCTGATTGATAACGAGGAGGCCAGGGGCTAGACTTTGCGTCTAGACCTTCCCCATTTTTGGGGGAGGTCTGCAAGGTCTAGTAAGCCCCTGGCCAGAGGCTCGTTGTCAATCAGTCGTGGAATAAATAGCCGTACCACAAAATAAAATTGACAATAACTACCAAAGATGCTAATATAGTGTTAAACAAATGTTAAGGAGGTGTCACATATGACTAAATTAGTGAGGAAAAACATTCGAATGAGTCCGGAGGTAGCCAAATACTACGAAGAAAAAGCCGAAGCAATGGGGGTAAGTCAGTCAGCTCTGATGGTTGTAGCTCTAACCGACTACATTAAACAAGAAAAAACAATTAGTATGATGTCGAATGTTGAAACTATGCTCAAACAATTGGAAAAAGAAAACCCCCAAAATGAGTAAGGGGTTCTTGGGGGTCCCCTGCTCTTTTGGGGTTGCTTCTTTACTTAACTAGATTATAAGCACACTTAGGGAGAAAATGTAATTGGTTAGGGGGTGATTGATTGGTTGAGAGGGTAACCCATAAAATAATCCAATCGGGTGACATAATAGAAATTTATGAGTATTCAGAAGGTTACCTGAAGGGTTACAAGTTAGCTGAGAACGAAAGAAATAGCCGTACAAGTTC
>JAAZLS010000076.1 GCA_012799185.1 Bacillota bacterium
CCACCTGGTTGTATTGAATGCTCCCAACACACTGGAGGCGCTGCGCTATCACGAGGAACCGCTCTATGTGATCAGCCACGGCAAGCTGGTAGACCAGGAAAAGATGAGGGCTCTGGGGCGGGGTTAGCACCTTAGAAGGGGCGCGGTAAACTACAGTGGGAGGTGATAAAGTGAAACCGGATGATTTGATGGCCTATACGAAAAGCATCGGCGCCGATCTGGTAGGTTTCGCCAGGGTGGAGGATCTTGATGAAAGTGTTGGCTCTTTACCGGAGCAATTTATTCCAGGAGCCAGGTCTATCATTGTTATTGGTTTAAAAATGGTTGATGGTATTCTGGATCGTTTAACAGGGGAGATTAATCACTGGTCCTTTAACTTGAAAAGTTACCTCTTTAATTACCACTACATGGAACTGGAAAAAATGAGTGGCCTGACAGCCCGATTTTTGGAGAAGCAGGGTTATAGTGCCTATCCGATCCAGGTTTTAGCTGGCGGGACCCCGAGAAAAGAGGGGTTGCTCCATAGTGCCTTTGCATTTAAAAGAGCTGCCGTAGCAGCCGGATTGGGGAACATCGGGAAGAACACCCTATTAATTACTCCCGAATTTGGGCCCCGGGTTAGGCTGGCCTGCCTGGTTACAGATGCCCCCCTGCCTTCGACACGGAAAAAGGATGAGCTACTTACTCCCGAGCAAGTGTGTGGAAGTTGTAAGATCTGTATTGAAAAATGCCCGGTGAGTGCGCTGGGTGTTAACACCATTGATAAGCAGAAGTGCCAATTCTGGATGGATCAGTGTCAATGCGCACTCTGCATGGCGGTCTGCCCTAAAGGGAAGCGGGGGGAAAAAAGGGCAACGGGATAGTTGATGGGGATTATAGACGAAGTTGATTGGTTGTAGGGGCTATGAAACTCTCTATAATGGAAAAGGGGCAAGCTGGATTATTCCGGCCTGTCCCTTTTTTGTATTAAATTTTGAGATGCGGATACCTTTGCACTTGTGCATCAGTGATAGAGAAGCCGTGGTAAAATTGTAGTACTTGTCTAAAGGGTACGACAATTGTTACGTCAAAGTTACAAAACCGGGGGCTATTAATGGACAAGACAGGGTAGATAGGGTCTGGATCCTATCCCCTACGATCTCTTGTTGCGGGCGGGCCCCGAATACCTACCCTAACCAATAATATAAGAAAGGAGACAAATGGGGAGGGAGTTAAATTAGAGTCGTCCGTGTAGGTTCAGGGCTAGCGTGCTGAATTAGGAAGATTTAATTAAAGGAAGGGGCGATACTCAATGCTTAAGAAATATCGGCTTCCGTTACTTTTAGTGTTGGTCCTGGTCTTGGGTTTAATGCTGGTTGGCTGTACTCCAGAGGAACCGGCTGGCACCGGCGGTGAAGAAAATGGAGACGGTCCGGATGAAGGCCTGTTTACAATTTATGCTGTTTTCTCTACCCCGGCGGAGGAACCCTGGGATGCGGTGATTATAGAGGCATGTGAAAAGTTGGATGCGGAGGGCGTAGCCGACTTTGAATATACCGACAACCTGGGTTATGCCGGGGATTTTGAGCGGGTGTTACGCGAGGTGGCCGCCGATAAAAAACCGGATCTGATTACCGGTGATGCTTTTGGGAACGAAGAGGCTGCCCGCCGGGTAGCGAAAGACTTTCCCGAAATTCCCTTTGTATTCGGTTCAGGACTCGGCCCGGTGGAACCCAATTTTTCGGTATTTGACAACTGGATTCATGAGCCGGCTTATCTTTTGGGAATGCTGGGGGCAGGTTTAACGGAGACCGGAAAGGTTGGTATTGTGGGCGGTTTCCCCGTTCCCGAGGTAAACCGTATCTGCAATGCTTTTATTCAAGGAGCTAAGGATTATGATCCGGATGTGACCGTCTACGTGCAGTTTATTAATGATTGGTTTGACCCGGCGGCAGCCAAAGAGGCCTCGCTGGCCCAAATTGAGAGTGGTGTTGATGTGCTCTATGCAGAGCGTTTCGGGGTAATTGAGGCCGCTGCCGAGAATGATAAGTGGGCATTTGGACAGATGAC
>JAAZLS010000077.1 GCA_012799185.1 Bacillota bacterium
CCCGGATCCGGGAGCGCACCTCGCCAACAATCTTCTCGGGGGCCAGCCCTTTAATATAGACTAGCCCGACCTCGGTCCGGGTTAGATCACCCACTATAAGCCCTTCCATCCACAAGTTGGGGGTGTGAATACGACGGCGAATCAGAGAGGTATTTGTCCGTAAACTTTCCACGAACCCTTCTTTGGGAGCTCGGATCGCTATCTCCCCAACCGGATCAGTAATATCCCGGGCCATCCAGCCCCGGGTGGCGCAGAGCAAGGCATCGGCCGTATCCTGAAAAAGAAGAACGGTTGAACCATAAGCTATGCTGCTTAATATTTGATCGAGTACGTTGGAGCTTTCCACCTCTACTGCCGTAACCAGCTGTTCCCGGGCAGTGGTAAATATCCCCTTCGAATCTACCTCTTTCAACCCGGTAACAAAGATATCGATCTTCAGTGTCCGTAATAAAATTTCCACATCCTTATTATCGACCATCCCATCCATGTAAAATGCAACGGTGGGGACCTGCTGCGGCCCGGCTTTAAACCGCACCATCTCCAAATCGAGGCTATTGCCCATCGCCTCCTGGATCAGCCTTATATTTTTATCTAGGTTTGCACTTATTTTAACCTGCTTTACCAGCTGTTCCCGCTCGGAGATATCCAACCGGTCAGAGGCAAACTTCGCCGGTTTGCTGTTTTGGGAACGCAGGCGGTTAAGCAGTCGTGTTAAAATATTCATTGCCTTCCCGTATAACTTTTATTGGTAAACAAAGATAGTTTAACCGCCGGGATTAGAGTTATACCGGGACTATATCCGGGAGGATTATCTTGCCGCCTCTATCAATGCCCGGGACAGGACCGTTGGGAGAAGCACCGGGGACGGTCCTTTTTGCTTCAGTGAAGCACCGGGGACGGTCCTTTTTGCTTCAAGGAGAAGCACCGGGGACGGTCCTTTTTGCTTCGGGCACCGGGTAATCCCTCCCCTCTGGAGGGGATTACCCGGCGCTTTCGACCAACGCCCGAAATAGGGCTGCTGAGGAAGGATGATCAAGGGTCTCCGGGTGCCACTGCACCCCCAATACAAAACGCCGGCAGTGGCTTTCCAGCGCCTCCACTACCCCGTCGGGAGCAATAGCAGCTTTGCAAAAGCCGGTTGCTATCTTTTCAACCGCCTGGTGGTGAAAACTATTTACTGGTAGGGATTTTTTACCAATGATAACTGAGAGCCGGCTACATGGAATAATAGTTACCGTATGAGATGGGTAGGAACGGGGAGATTCTTGGAGATGTTGAAGATACGCCGGGCCCTCTAAGTGTTGAACTATTGTTCCTCCGGCGGCCACATTTAAGAGCTGCATCCCCCGGCATATTCCCAATAGTGGAAAATCCCGGCACAGGGCCTCCCGGGCCAGGGCTAGTTCCAGTTTATCCCGACCCGGATCCACTTTTCCTAAACCGGGTAAAGGTTCCTGACCGAAAGAGAGGGGAGAGATATCACCACCCCCGGAGAAAATTATTCCCTGGAGCCTGGACCATAGAAAACCGGGAATCTCCTCCAGGGGAGGAATCAATAGGGGCAGGCCACCGGCAGCCTCTACCGATCGACTGTAGGCTACCGGCAACCAGCTCCGGCCCCGCTTAAAATTTACAGTAATCCCGATCGCCGGTCTACTAATTACCCCCACCCCCATTACCCAGGATTATAAATTCAATGGAAAGTAAAATAGGCCCCATAAAAAATGAGACCCTAATTGCCGCTATTCCTTATAGATTTGTCACAATTTATCACTAGAAATCAATTAATCCTAAGCTTATCCTCAGCGCTTCATCAACCCGGCGCATGATACGTTCATCCAATTCGGTAACCCTCTTTTTCAACCTTAATTTGTCAATAGTACGGATCTGTTCCAGTAGGATTACAGAATCTTTTTCCAGATGGTATTCATCGGCACTAATCTCAATATGAGTCGGCAACTTGGCCCTTTCAATCTGGGAAGTAATAGCGGCTACAATTACGGTCGGACTGTAACAATTACCCACATCATTTTGGATTACCAAGACCGGGCGTACGCCCCCCTGTTCAGAGCCGAGGACCGGGCTTAAGTCAGCATAAAAAATATACCCGCGCTTAACCTCCATCGGGACTCACTCCCCGCCAACTAGCTCTTCAGCAATCAATACGGCCTCATTTTCAACATGGAGGGCCTCACGGGACAAATCCAGGTTGATTTTAGCCATTTCCCGGTAACCCCTCTGCATTTTTTCCCGGATCTGTCGCTTTTTACGCTCCTGGAGGTAAAGTTTCATCGCCTCCCTGATAAATTCACTCCTGGTTTTCTTCTCACTAGCTACTACCCCGTCTACCTCGGATAATAAATTGCCCGGTAAACTAATCATAATCCGCTTGGTTTTCGGCATTAACCTTTAACCCCCTTGCAGGCAACAGCGCCATACATATTAAGTATTATACAGCTATGATTAATTGTTATGCGGACCGCCCCTAAAAAAGAAGCCGCTACTAAATAATTTTAAGGCCTAGCGATCCCCGGATAGCCGCCGGCTCCCCATGACGTAGATAAAGACGAGGCACTCGCCGGCTAATCGCACATAGCAGTTCATAATTTAGCGTTCCCAACCAGCCGGCCACCTCTTCCAGCGTCACCTCCGCCGGCCCTTGCCTTCCGTACAGTACCACCTCATCGCCTACCTGCGCCCCCTCCACCCCGGTTAAATCTAACATCAGGTGATCCATACAGACTCGGCCCACCACCGGTACCCGCCTCCCGCGAAGTAGTACCCGGGCCCGGTTGGAGAGAGCCCACCGGTAACCGTCACCATATCCGACCGGCACTGTGGCAATCAGGGAGCGAGCGCTAGCTACATGGGTGCAACCATAGCTAATAGCCGTCCCCGGTGGCACCTCTTTTAAATAGACTACCCGGCTTTTAAAAGAGAGGGCGGGCTTCAAGGAAATAAAATTTTTACCCCGCAATACTACCGACGGATAATAGCCGTAAAGGGAAAGGCCCAGCCTGACCAGGTTAAACCTGGACCCGGGGTATGCTGACGCAGCCGCACTATTAGCCGCATGGTAGAAGGAGGGGCTGATCCCGTGATTACGACAGCATTCAATCACCCGGTTAAATTGCTGCAACTGGTTTTCGGTAAATTCCGGATCCTCTTCATCCGCCGCCGCCAGGTGAGTATATACCCCTTCTAATTTTAATCCAGGTAGCCGGGAAACCCCGGTAATAAATTCCGCCGCTCCCCCGGGAAGAATCCCCAACCGGCCCATCCCTGTATCAACCTTAATATGCACCGGTAATTCCGAGCCCTGCCTTACCAGTTCGGCAGACATTCGATGTGCCACCTCTAAATCAAATACCGATGGGATCAGGTTATACCGGCAGAGAGCAGGAACCTGGGCCGGATCGGTATAGCCCAACAATAAGATAGGGGCATCGATACCCGCCTGGCGAAGCTCAACCCCCTCCTCCAGAAAAGCAACCATTAAATAAGAGGCCCCGGCAGCCACCGCCGCCCGGGAGACCTCCACCGCCCCATGGCCATAACCATCGGCCTTTACCACCGCCGCTATTTTTACCCGGGGCCCCAGCAACCGTTGAAATTGTTGAATGTTATGAACAATTGAATCTAAATCGATCTCTAACCAGGTTGGTCGAAATCCCGAAGGAAGGAGGGACACCCCCACACCACCATTCTGTTGGTTTGTCTTAAAATAACCGGCTAAATAGGAACCCACCGGCTTTCCCTACCGGCCTCCGGTAGATCTATAAGTGAGTTTAGCTAATCCTATTCCACAAAATAACCGGGTATTCCTTCCGCTACCGGGCTGCCAAACCTTACCGGGCCGACTGCTTCCCTTTCGCCCACTACCCGGCAGCCCCTTTAAACAAACCCGGTCATCCGGTCCTACCCCAATACCCTAAATACACTGCTAATCCCCTTGGTGGTCTCAAGTTCGTCGATTCGCACCAAAGCCCGGTTAAAATATTTTTCCAATACATTGTGGGTTACCAGTACAATTTCGGCTATCCCTTCCCGGCTCTGTTTCTGAATGATCATATCCAGGCTAACCTCTTCTTCTCCAAAAGCGGTAGCCAGGTCGGCAAATACCCCCGGCCGATCAGTAGCCTGTAAACGCAGGTAAAAACGGGAGGTTAAAGCCTCGGCAGGCGTGACCGGCCGGGACCGG
>JAAZLS010000078.1 GCA_012799185.1 Bacillota bacterium
CTGCCATAACCGGCAGGCCGGCATTCTTGGAACCCTTTACTTTAACCGCACCCCTGAGCGGGACTCCTCCCCGAATGAAGATCTTACCCATACCTTATTCCTTCCCCGCCTACATTCTATCGGCAAAGCTTTTTAAACCAGTAGGGGAACCCCGGCCCGGATCCGGATCTCCCCCCGCTCCCGGTTATAGCGGAGCTCCAGGTTCAAGTTTACCGGGACCCCCTCCATGATTAGCTCCTCTTTAAATCCGGGGGCATAGGCTAATATGTTAATTGTAAATTCGTCCCGGTAAATGCTATGGGAGCTGCCAGCTAGTCCCGCCAGCAAGCTTTCCGCCAAGGAGGAAAGGTCAGAATAACCGCCCTCTAAAAAGACTTCCGCCATCCAGACCACGGGGCCCGCGGGAGATTTTCCCGCTGCAAACTCTTGTTGTAATGCTTGCCAGCATGCCCGATGATCCTCTCCCGCTACCTGCAAAACCCGGATCGCTGGATCATTTCCCATGTTAATTAACCGGGCCGAGGCCTCCCACCGGGGGGGCTCGCCCTGCTTTAACCACCGCTGTAGGCGGTCGTCCCCCGGCCCATCATCCGGTAGAAAGTAAAAACCCCGGTAACTTATTTTTTCTCCCCCCAGGCGGCTTAAAGAGAGCTCCATTTGATTCCAGGGGGTGTACTCTATCGGAGGCCCCGCCTGTAAAAGGAGCAGGCTGACCAATAAGATCAATATGGCCGGTCGGCCCATTTTCCCTCTCCCCCTCTCCTTGAAACTAAGAGCTATTATGGCCTTTTCAAGATCGCTTTATCCTAAGGGGGGAGCGAAAAGATACCGACAGTTAATCGCTGCTCTAGGATAACGGATTTTAGACAAAAAAAAGGGGCCCTTCTCTCCTATCCAACCAAACGAAGAGAAAAGGCTCCCCCGGGATTTTAAGGCTAGCGACTCGCCCGGACTACATCTTTAATTTTCATCAATCGAACCAGTGCCCCCCGCTCGTTCTCCTCTAGTTTCATCGTAATATAACGGATTGTTTCCTCCATCTGGGGGATCAATACATATTCCAGGGCATTAACCCTGCGGCGGGTTTTCTCAATCTCTACCGCCAGTAGCTGGGTGGCCTTCTCCACCTCTGCCAGCTCCATTAGTTGGGACATAACCCGGGAAATGGTTTCAATGGAACTATCTAACTCCGCCGATGTATCGACAAACCCGTACGGATAGATCCCGCCTTCTTCAGTAACCGCGGTCTCCTCCCACTCAAATTTCGGGGCGTAGACACTCATGATATTCTCACGGGTTACCTTTAGGGATAACCGCCGGGTAGGATACATCAGGGCATTTTCCAATGATTCGATGGGCATTGCTGCCCGGGCCAGGAGAAACCGGGCAAAAGCCCCGGATAAAGCCTTCTCGGTCTGCTCCCGTAGTTCCTTGTTTTCTCTAACCAGGATTACAAATTGCCGGATGAGCTCATCCCGCTTATCTTTTAAGAGCTTATGACCCCGCCGGGCCATGGTAAGCCTTGTTTTAAGGCGATTAAGCTCCATCCGGGTAGGATTAACCCGAATTTCCATACGTTACTCTCCTTCTACTGCTGCTAAATACTTGTCCAGATATTCTTCCCGGATCCGCTTCAGCTCCGCCCGCGGCAGGGCAGCCAGCAACCTCCAGCCCAGATCCAGGGTTTCGGTAATCGGCCGTTCCTCTTCCTCTCCCTGCTGAACATAACTGCCCTCAAATTGATCTGCAAACCGGGAAAGTTGCTTATCAATTTCGGTAAGGGCGGCCTCTCCCAGGATCGCGGCCAGCTCTTTAGCTTCCTTACCCCGGGCATAGGCAGCATAAAGTTGGTTCATGGTATCGCTGTGATCTTCCCTGGTTTTCCCGGTACCGATCCCTTTATCTTTTAAGCGCGAGAGGGAGGGGAGCACATCGATTGGCGGGTAGATCCCCTTGCGATGGAGTTCCCGACTTAAAATAATTTGTCCCTCGGTAATATAGCCGGTTAAATCAGGGATCGGGTGGGTTTTATCATCCTCGGGCATGGTTAATATCGGCAACTGGGTAATTGAGCCCTCCCTGCCCCGGATCCGGCCGGCCCGCTCATAGATAGAGGCCAGGTCCGTATAGAGATAGCCCGGGTAACCCCTCCGGCCGGGGACCTCCTTCCGAGCGGCCGAGATCTCCCGCAACGCCTCCGCGTAATTGGTCATATCGGTTAAGATTACTACCACGTGCATATCCTGTTCGAAGGCCAGGTATTCAGCGGCGGTGAGCGCCATGCGGGGGGTAGCGATCCTTTCAATTGCCGGGTCATCGGCCAAGTTGATAAATAGGATGGTCCTTTCAATCGCCCCGGTCCGCTCAAAATCGTTAATAAAGTAGTCGGCCTCTTCAAAGGTAATCCCCATGGCGGCAAAGACAACGGCAAACCGCCCCTCCGTCCCCGGCACCTTGGCCTGGCGGGCGATTTGGGCCGCCAGCCGGGAATGGGGAAGGCCGGAGGCGGAAAAGATGGGCAGTTTCTGCCCCCTCACCATGGTATTCATACCGTCAATCGCCGAGATGCCGGTCTGGATAAACTCCGAAGGATAGTCCCGGGCATAGGGGTTAATTGGAAACCCGTTAATATCAAGCCTTTTCTCCGGAATAATCCGGGGGCCGTCATCCCGCGGCAGGCCAAAACCGCTAAACACCCGCCCCAACATATCCAGGGAGACCGGCAGTTCAATCCCTTTACCTAGGAAGCGCACCCGGGTGGCGGTAAGATCGAGGCCGGTGGAGCCCTCAAATATTTGAACCAGGGCCTTATCTCCACTTACCTCCAGCACCTGGCCGCGCCGGATCCCGCCATCGGGCATCTGGATCTCGGCCAGCTCTTCATATTTTACCCCCTCGACCTGCTCGACCAGCATTAAAGGGCCGGCTACCTCTGTGATCGTTTTATACTCTTTAAGCATCTTCTTCTTCCCCCTCACCGCTTAATGAGGCCACCTGCTCTTTTATTTTTCCATAAAGGGCCTCCAGGCCGGCCAACTGCTCCTCCGGGACATACTTGGCCCGGGCAATCTGCTCCCGAACCGGTAGGGAGAAGAGTCTCTCCAGGTCTAAACCGATATCGTCTTTCTCCACCAGTTTCAGTGCCTCCTGGTAGTAAGATAAAATTAGATCCAACATCAGTAACTGTTTTTCCACCGGGGTATAGGTATCTATCTCATGCATGGCATTCTGATGTAAAAAGTCTTCCCGGATAGACTTGGCGATCTCCAAAATCAACCGCTCCCGGGGCGATAACGCATCTATTCCCACCAGGCGGACAATCTCTTCCAGTTCTGCCTCCTCCTGTAATATCCGCATCGCCTCCCGGCGTCGTTCGGACCATCTTTCACCGAGAAGCTGCTCAAAATAAGGAGTTACATCTTCCATGTAGAGGGAATAACTTAAAAGCCAGTTGATCGCCGGAAAGTGTCGCCGGTAGGCTAGAGAGGCGTCGAGGCCCCAGAACACCTTTGCTACCCGCAGGGTAGCCTGGGATACCGGTTCCGACAGGTCCCCACCGGGGGGCGAGACCGCACCCACCACCGTCAGTGCCGCCTCCCGAGAGTCGCTGCCCAGGCAGACCGTTCGACCGGCTCGCTCATAGAAATCGGCTAGCCGGGTCCCTAGGTAAGCCGGGTAGCCCTCCTCACCGGGCATCTCCTCCAGGCGCCCGGACATCTCCCGGAGCGCCTCCGCCCAGCGAGAGGTGGAATCGGCCATTAGGGCCACGCTGTAGCCCATATCCCGAAAATATTCAGCGATGGTGATCCCGGTATAGATAGAGGCCTCCCGAGCAGCCACCGGCATATTGGAGGTATTCGCGATCAGCACCGTCCGTTTCATCAGGGGTTCACCGGTTTTTGGATCCTCTAGCTCCGGGAACTCCATTAAAACATCGGTCATCTCGTTACCCCGCTCGCCACAACCGATATAGACCACGATCTCTGCATCGGCCCACTTGGCCAACTGGTGTTGGGTGACCGTCTTCCCGCTGCCAAAAGGCCCGGGGATACAGGCTGTTCCCCCCTTGGCAATCGGGAAAAGGGTATCGATAATACGCTGGCCGGTAATCATCGGGATATGGGGGCCCAATTTTTGTCGGTAGGGCCGTCCTTGCCGGATCGGCCATCTATGCATCATGGTTAGCTCCACGACCTCCTGCCCCACCTCTACCCGGCAGATAACCTCGGTAATGGTAAATTCACCGCTCCGGATCTCCAAGATCTTCCCGGAGGCAATGGTCGGGGGAAGCATGATCCGGTGTTCAACCAGGGTCGATTCCTGCACCGTCCCCAGGATATCCCCCGTCTGAACCTGCTCCCCGACCTTAACCCGGGGTTCAAAAAGCCACTTCCGCTCCCGATCGAGGGAAAATACCTCTACACCCCGGGTAATATAATCTCCCACCTGTTTATGGATAATGTTGAGGGGGCGCTGAACACCGTCAAATATCCCTTCAATAAGTCCCGGGCCCAGCTCCACGCTTAACGGTGTACCTGTATTATAAACCGGCTCCCCCGGCCCCAATCCCCCGGTTTCCTCATAAACCTGGATCGAAGCCTGCTCACCATGCAGTTCAATTATCTCGCCCATCAGCCGGGCCTTGCTTACCCGGACCAGGTCATACATCCGGGCGCCGGCCATATTATCCGCTATAACCAGTGGGCCGGAAACTTTGATTATTCTTCCTGCTTCCAAAGTATCACCCTTCTTTCCTGAAGAGGATATCAGCACCAATTGCTTTCTCCACTTTTTGTTTAATATTCTGCATCCCTATTCCGAGGGCTCCCCGGCTATTAGGAATCAGCACTACCGCCGGCAAAAACCGCCGGTTTAACTCCTCTAGAGGATCCTTCAACTCCTCGGCCAGCTCCTCGGTAACAAAGATTACCCCGTAAGATTGACCGGAAAGTCGCCTTAATACCGCAAGTCCCTCCCCGGCATCAGCCACCGGAAAGGTATCTATGCCCAACGTTTTAAAGCCCAGTATAGAATCCTTGTCGCCGATTACGGCGATCTTATAGGTAGACATGGCGTAATCTCTCCCTAATCGCTTCCACCGGCAAACCGTTAATTTTCCCCACCAGGATTAAACGGATATTTTTTATCTCGATCTGTTTGCCCCACAGGTAACCGATCAGCGGTTCTAACCCGAAGGGAGGGGATTTCCTCTGGCGGAGGTAGCCGGTAATATAATCGTCGGCCAGTTTCTCCAGGCGGATTGCCGATCCCTCTTCCATCCACCCCCGGATCCCCTCCGCTGCGATCTCCCCATAGGGGCTGTTGGCCAGCCGGTCAATTAACCCCTCCAGCCCCTCCCCCAGGAGATTTAGAAACAGGGCCTCTTCGAGCAGTCCCCCCGGTAGCAATGCTAACTGTAAAAATTCCTTCGACCGCCCCATTTTTTTTACCCGCAAAAAGGTATTGATATTAAGCAGGTCAATCTCCCTTTGAAAGAGCTCTACTAAAAATACAGAACCGCCCTCCCGGGCTACCGCCAGCTTCATTTCAAAGAGGGCGCGATCCAGGTGAAGCTCGATCAGCTGGGGATCCGGAGATAGGGCAAACTCCATTAAAATATTTTCAGCAGCCCGCCGGATAACCGGGGGGAGATCCCGGAAATTTTCCTCCTCCACTCCTGATCGTAACCGTTTTAACGGGATCATCCCGGGCGGTAATAGGGGTTCCTCCCCCTGCCGGCCCAGGTACTTGCATTTAAATAGAACTTTTAGATTGTGGAAATCCTGGTTGAGAGCCATTAAGGCCACCATCTCCGGCTGGGGGCTCATTTTTTCAAATTCGGCGATGACGTAGGCCATCTCCTTACTAAGGATTATTTCAAAATCATGAACTCCGGTAGCCTCGGCAAAATGGTTGCCATAGCTGCTTTCTGCCAGTACCTTCAGCGATTCCTCCGCCGTGGCGGCCTCCAGCATCCGATCGAGGCGCCCGTAATCAAAAAGCCTGGTTTCTAAAACTCTTACCCGTCCAACCGCATAGGCATATTTATTCTTACTTACAGCCATCTATTTCCGCTCCCTTTTGCAAAACCGATCGGCGGTTACCCTTACCTGTCATCAAATAAGAGGGCGGCCACCGCCGGTTCCAGCTCCTCCCGGTACATCTCTAATAGGGCACCGAAAGAGCTGTTAATCTCCACGCCCCCGGCCTGGAGAACCACCCCCCCGGCTAGATCCCGGGACTCCTCCGCCGGTACAAGTTGCCCCTTCCGTCCATCTTCCACCAGGCGGCGGTTGAGCTCCTCCCAAAACCCGGCGGGGATCTCCTTTCTATCCCGCGGTGACATGATTACCACCTCGTCACCCTGCTCCGCCGCGGCCAGGATCATTTTACCTAAAAGCTTAAAGTAGCTTTCCCGATCCATGTGGGAAAGATCGTGAAGGGCTTGCTTAAATGCACCTTCTATCATGTCCTGCTTGGTCTGCAACAGTTTTTTTCGGGTTTCCAGGTCAGAGGCCCCCAAAATACAACGCCTCTGTTCCTCTGCCTGTAGCTCGGCCCGCCGAAGGGCCTCTTCCCGGCGCTCCATCGCTGTCTTCTCCGCCGCGGCAACTGTCCGAGCCGCATCTTCCCTTGCTTCGGCCAGGATCGTTTCCACCTGGGCCCCGGCCCCCTCTAAAATACGTCTTATAATCGGCCCCGCTCCCTGGTTTTTCACCTTCAACACTCCTTACATCTGAAGCCCGAAGATCAGCATGATGGAGGCCAATAGGGCAAGCACCGCATAGGTTTCAACCATAACCGCATAGATAATAGCCTTACCAAGCTCCTCGGGCCGCTTGGCAATCAAACCTACCCCGGCGGCCGCAGCCTGCCCCTGGTAGATCGCTGAAAGCAGGCCGACAATCGCTATCGGCAGGGCAGCCATCAATATTGCCTGCCCCTGTTCCGGTGTCAGCGGTACCATCTCCCCGCCGATCACCCCGATCTGGAGCATGATAATAAACCCGGTTAGTAAACCGTAGATCCCCTGGGTACCAGGTAGAGCCTGCAGCAGCAGGGTCTGCCCAAATTTATCCGGGTCCTCGGTCACCACCCCGGCTGCGCTCTGCCCGACCAATCCTACCCCAAAAGCAGAGCCTATTCCCGGCAAAACTACGGCCAGGGCCACTCCTAATAGCGCTAAAACACTCCCCGTCATTCTTAACACGCCTCCTTTTCTTCCACATCTACAAATTTAGTTTTAATTTGAAAAGGTTGGAATGCTTTGCCTCCACCCTCAAAAAACTTGTTGAAAAATTCGATATACTGCAACCGGCTAGTATGGACATAAGAGCTGAGGGTACTGATAACCAGATTAAAAATATGCCCCCCAGCCAGTAGGATAACCATCAGCACTGCCCCCACTATACTGCCGGCCAGCATACCACCCATGGTATTAACCGCCGAAGCGATTACGCCGGTGGCCAGGCAGAGGGCCAGCAGACGAGAGTAAGAGAGGACATCACTTAAAAAGCCGGTTACATCATAAAGACTTAAAATTCCACTTAATAGTTTACGGACCGGGTTTTCCTGGGAACGTCCCTGGGTAAGGATAAGAACCAGTGCCCCGGCGATAGCGGCCCACTTACCGATAGCGCCCCCTCCGGGAAGAATTAATAAAATCAGCCCGGTTAAAAAGAGGTACCAGCCACCCTGGTCAAAGAAGGCATCCCAAGGCCTCCCCGCCTTGATATTGCGAAAAGCCTGGATACCCATCCCAAAGTATACCTGGATAATCCCGACCACAAATGAAACAATCAACATCCGCATCGGATCATCTAAAGGGTTAAACCAAAGCGGCCCGATGGGAATCAGATCGCCGAACCAACCTCCCATCAACACCCCGAAGAGGATAGCCGACAGCCCCCCCCAGAAAAGAAGATTAACCAGCTGGCGACCCATCCCGGCCAGTTTCATCTTACGGCTCATCAAAAAAGCCATCGTCGAGAGGAGCGCTCCATAGCAGACATCGGAGAGGCAGATCCCAAAGGAGACAAAAAAGAAGGGAGCCATTAAGGGCGTTGGATCCAGATCCCGGGTCGAAGGCGAACCGTAGAGCCGGGTTACTACCTCAAAGGCATCTGTCGGGCCCTGATTCTGCAACAGGATCGGGAACTCTTCCCCTGGTCCCGGATCTTGCACTAGGAGCACGGCCGTATCCGCCCCTTCCTCCAGGGTTGCCGTTAAGTCGGCTAGAGCGGGGGCAGGAACCCAACCTTCCAAATAAAAGGCGGCCTCCGTCCGGGCCAAATTTTCCGCCGCCTCTCGCTTATTGAGTTCATTTTGAAGATAATCGTAGTAGACCATGAATAGGCGCCGGTTAACTAATAGCTCCTCTACCCGGGCTTTCAGCGCTGCTTTTTCCTCCTGGAGGGCCTGCAGCCGTTGCCGGGTAGCAGCGATAGCCTCCCCGACGGTACCGCTAATCCCGGGAAAACTAGCCTCGCTAACCGCAGCCGATTGACATATTTCTTCTATTACCGGCTCATCTTCCCGCGGGTAAATTAGGAGGAATAGCACCTGGTCCTTATTCTGAGAAACCAGTTTAAAAAAAGAGTCCTCCGCCTTTTCCGAAAGGGCCTCCTGTAACCCCCCCAACCCCTCTGCCGGTACCACCGCCAACATTGTCCTGGTCCACCCGGTAGAACGAATCTCCTCCAGGGGAAGATCCAGGGAACTCCAGGGATGGAGCTCGTCGATAAAATTCGTGCAGCGGACCTCCTCGTTGCGTATCTGGACCAGCCGTTCGTCCGCCTCTCGGCAGGCAGCACAAGCATCGGCTACCTCCTGGCAGCGGCCAACGTGGTTTATATATTCTTGCCGGGTTATGCTTAACTTCGAACCGGTAAATTGTTGAACAAAATTTTTTTTAACCGGAAAATGGCGCTGTAAGAAATCAAGACAGTAGCGCACTTCACCCAGCCGTGTCTCCAGGGGGCTTACCTGCTCCGTCGGCTGGTCCGGCTCCATCAGGGACTTTAACTCTTCCCAATCCGGCGAACTCTGAACATTTGCCAGCTCCACCGAGCCCAGTTTCTGCAAAAGCCCCAAGATCTGACCCTGCTCCTCCCGGTGAGCCAGGAGAAGCACTTTTTTCATCTCAACTATCGGCATGAAGCTCCACAATCCTTTCCTTTATGAAGGCTACCGCTGCCGCCATATTATCTCCTGCTATCTTCCGCAACCTGTTTACCTCCTGTTGCCGGGCTTCCACCTGAGGCTCGGCCTGCTTACAGGCCTCCTCCTCGGCCGCTTCAAGCATCTCCCGGATCCGGGCCCTGGTCTCTTCCCGGGACCGTTCTGCTATCCGGGCCGCTTCAGCCTCCGCCTCCTTGCGGATCTGCCGGGCCTCCAGGGTAGCCTCCCGGATCATGGCAGTGGCTTTTTCTTCCGCCTCCCGGATCGATTGCACCAAATGTCGGGTCAAATAGCTCACCACCTCATCCTAGCCTTCAATCCCTGCGGATCGCTTGACTATTATTTAACTTCAATTCACACCGGGGCCGGCCTGACTATATTATTCTAACATAAAGCAGATACCATGTTAACTAAACCAGCAAAGCCAAAATGCACCCCTACCTGAAAGGGGTGATCGCTATCCCCGCCTCCTCTAACAGTTGCCGGGCCAATGAATCGGGATAGTCCGCCGCTACTACCAACCGGCAGATTCCAGCGTTAATCAACATTTTAGCACATAGGCTACAGGGAAAATGGGTGCAGTAGAGGGTGGCCCCCTTAATCGAGACGCCATAGATAGCAGCCTGGATGATAGCATTCTGCTCCGCATGGAGACCCCGACAAAGCTCATGCCTCTCCCCCGAGGGAACCTGCAACTTTTCCCGCAGGCATCCCAGTTCCCGGCAATGGGCAAGCCCGGTGGGGCTCCCGTTATAACCGGTGGTAAGCAGGCGACGATCCTTTACCATTACCGCCCCCACCTGGCGACGGAGGCAGGTGGAACGGGAGGCCACCACCTGCGCAATCTCTATAAAATAAGAGTCCCACGATGGTCTGCCCATCCCCGACACCCCCCTTTCCCATTTATAGCATGACGACCGCTAGCAGCCCCGCAAGGGGTAGCGCCGGCAAAGATTGGCAACTTGCTCCTTGATACGGCTTAAACGCCCCGGGTTGTCCCGGTAACGGAGGGCCTCCTGGATTAGCATGGCGATCTCATGGACCTGGTCCGCCCCCATGCCCCGGGAGGTAATCGCCGGGGTACCTAGCCTTAGGCCACTAGTTATTTTCGGGCTCTCGGGATCAAAGGGGATGGCATTTTTGTTGGCCGTAATATTAACCCGGCCCAACACTTGCTCCGCCTCCATCCCGGTTATCCCCCGGGAGCGAAGATCAATGAGCACCAGATGATTATCGGTACCGCCGGCTACCAGCCGGAAACCGTAATCTTGCAGGGCCCCGGCCAAAACCGCCGCGTTTTCTTTCACCCGTTCTTGATAAAGCTTAAAGGTAGGCTGCAATGCTTCCTTTAGAGCTACCGCCTTGGCGGCAATGACATGCATTAACGGCCCCCCCTGCAACCCGGGGAAAACCGCCTTATCGATCCGGCGGGCATATTTTGAACGGCAGAGAATCATCCCTCCCCGCGGCCCCCGCAGGGTCTTATGGGTAGTGGTAGTCACAAAATCGGCACAGGGAACCGGGCTGGGGTGGAGACCGGCCGCTACCAGCCCGGCGATATGAGCTATATCAACCATTAAGTGGGCACCACATTCCCGGGCAATATCGCCAAAGGCAGCAAAATCAATCCGGCGGGGATAGGCGCTGGCGCCGGCAACAATCATCTTCGGACGAATAGCGAGAGCCTGCCGGCGGACCTCTTCTAAATCGATTCGCTCAGTCTGCCGGTCGACACCATAACTAAAAGCCTTGTAATAAGTTCCCGAAAGATTAACACGGCTGCCGTGGGTAAGATGCCCCCCATGGGCCAAATCCATCCCTAAAATCCGGTCGCCGGGCTTAAGCATGGCAAAATATACGGCCAGATTGGCCGGCGCCCCGGCGTGGGGCTGCACATTGACATGTTCCGCCCCAAACAGTTTCTTCGCCCGGGAACAGGCCAGCTCCTCGGCCCGATCCACCTGGAGACAACCCCCGTAGTAACGGGCCCCCGGATACCCCTCCGCGTACTTGTTGGTTAAGACCGAACCTTGGGCCTCCAGCACTGCCTTACTGGCAATGTTTTCGGAGGCAATCATCTCCAGGTGATTCCGCTGGCGATCCAGTTCCGCCTCAATTATTTCCGCTATTTCGGGGTCACTCTGCCGAAGACAATCTGCCCCGACCTGATCAGCAACCAGCTTTTGATTCAATGCTTTAACCTCCTCTTTCACAACCAGCAGAGAGATTATCCTGCTGAAGGCCCGGTAATGACCGGGACGGTACTACAGGCAGGCTCTAACTGGGGTCGGATAACAATTTGATCTTATCGAGTCGCCGCTGGTGCCTTCCCCCCAGGAAAGGGGTACGTAGAAACACCTCTACTATTTCCAGTGCCAGGCCAGGACCGACTACCCGGGAGCCAAGGGTTAAAATGTTAGCATTATTATGTTCCCGTGAACAGCGAGCAGTATAGGGATCGCCACAGAGGGCGGCCCTGATCTCCTGAAAACGGTTGGCAACCATTGATACGCCAATCCCGGTGCCACAGATTAAAATCCCAAATTCAAACTCCCCGGAGGCCACTCCTCGGATTACCGGAAAAGAGATATCCGGATAGTCGGCCGCTCTTTCGCAAAAAGTACCAAAATCAGAATAGGCAATACCTTTGTCTTTAAAATAATCAATAAGGACCTGTTTTAATGCCAGGCCGGCATGATCGCTGCCCAGGGCTACCCTCATTGGTCGGACTCCTCCTCACCAAAATTTAGTGTCTCCTTCCCAGCCAATTTGTCAATTACTTTCTCTACCGCTTCCCGTATTTCCTCCAACGTTCGTCTATATATTTCCCGCGAGCCCCCAAAAGGATCTTTTATCCCCGGGGCATCGCCCCCGATACCGGCAAACTCTTTTAATAAAAACAGTTTTCCGGCGGCCGCCGGATATCGCTCCCCGATCAACCGGCGATGATGTTCCTCCATGGCTAAAATAAGGCGGGCCTCCCGAACCAAGGAGGCGGTTAACCGGCGGGGGATATGTTCATCCATGGATAACCCCTCCCGGGATAGTAACTCCCGGGCATAGGGCGAAGCCTCCTCCTCTACCGGGGCCAGACCGGCGGAGGAGATCTTTATCCTGGGGTCGCCGCCGCTCCGTTCCCATAACAGCCGCGCCAACCCCTCGGCCATCACGCTACGGCAGGTATTACCTGTACAGACAAACAAAATCAAGCACGCTACCCCCTAAACCCGGATGACCCGGGTCGCTAGATTCTGTAACCGGTTCATAACCCCCGCCCCCAACCCCCTAGGGGAAATCTCTTCCGCCAAGATTACCCTAACCCCCCGTAACTCACAGCGGCGCAGCCGGCCATAAAGAAGGGGAGCCAATCCTATCTTGCCCGACGTAGCACCCTTTGCCCCGGCCGGATTTAACCAGGCTACCGTCATTCCGCGGCCCCGGTAATAGCGAATCAGGGACCAAATTAATCTTCGGCGCCGCTCCGGAACCCCCCTTATTAATAACAGCCCACTCCGGGGAAGACAGGGGCGGGGCTTTGTAACCCGGGGGGGCGGGCCCGCCCCCCTGAACCGGCCGACGGAGCTTACTGTTATCCCCAGTTCCCGCTCCAGCTCCTCCCGGGAGACCCCTCCCGGCCGGAGGATAACCGGACTACTGCCGCTGGTTAAATCAAGCACCGTCGATTCAATTCCCAGGCGGCAGGGGCCCCCGTCAATTACCGCCTCTATTTTCCCGACCAGGTCCGCCAGGACATGGCCGGGGGTGGTGGGGCTGGGTCGTCCGGAGAGGTTGGCACTGGGAGCTACCAGGGGTACCCCGACGGCACGGATCAGAGCCAGGGCCAGGGGGTGGGCGGGCATCCTTACCGCTACTGTGGGAAGCCCGGCACTGATCTCCGACAGGAGGGCCGCAGCCCGAGGCAGGACCAGCGTTAAGGGACCCGGCCAGAACCGAGTCATCAGCCGGGCAGCCACCGGCGGAACAGATGATACCACCTGCTCGAGCTGCTCCCGGTGAGAGATATGAACAATTAAAGGGTTGCCCAAGGGGCGCCCCTTGACGCTAAAGATCCGCCTAACCGCTCCCCTACGGTTAATTGCCGCCCCTAACCCGTAAACCGTCTCCGTGGGGAAGGCCACCAGCCCTCCCCTTAATAAAATTTGGGCCGCCTCATCGACCGCTGCCCGCCCCCCCCTTAACAGGCGGGTCCCGGCTCCTCTCCCGTCGAAAGGATTTTTAACGGTTTTTTGTTGCCTAGGATCAAAAAAAATAACTGTATACCTCCAATATTAGGGCCTAAAGCTAACATCCTCGACCACGCCCTCGGCCAGGTTGTTTGCATGGTCGGCTATCCGTTCCAGATTGCTTAATACATCCAGGTAGATTACCCCGGAGGAGGGGTGGCAACTTTTCTGATTGATCCGCTGGATATGTCGCTGCCGGAGCTCCTTCTCCATTTCATCTATCTCATCATCATCATCAATTACCTCCAGGGCCAGTGTAAAATCTTCCGATTCAAAGGCCCTAATCGCTTTATTTATAACCGCATCAACCTTGCTATAGAGAAGTTTTAGCTCCTCCAGGGCCGCCTCTGTAAACGGCAGGCGCTCCTCATACTTTGCTATTGCCAGCTGCAGGATATTCTGCGAGTGATCACCGATCCGTTCCAGGTCGTTGGCCGCCGACATATATCCGGCTATGCTGTTCGATTGGCGAGGGGTTAAGGAATGCTGGGAGACCTCGGCCAGGTAAACATTGATCTCTTTTTCCAGGCCATCCAACAGCTCCTCCATTTGATCGATATGCTGAACTTCCCTCAGATCACTATGTAAGAAAGAATGGATTGTCTTACCCAGCATCTCCTGGGCCAGGGAGGCCATGCGAAGCAGCTCCATCTTGACCCCGCCGATAGCCATGGGTGGGGTTTTTAAGATGCGCTGGTCTAGGTACTTAGGCTTTAATCCAACCAGGCCCTCCGGGCCGGGGACAATACGGTTTACCAGCCGGAGGAAAACATTAAAAAATAACAGGACGAATGCGGTGTTCGCCAGGTTAAAAATCGTATGAGCGTTGGCTACCTGGCGGGGGATCGTATGGGCAGTACCTAATACCAGGTCGGTGAAGGGATTAATAAAAATAAGGGCCAGGGCCACCCCGATCACATTAAATAATATATGGGCCACCGCCGCCCGGCGGGCGATAATATTGGTCCCGACACTGGCCAACATTGCGGTAATACAGGTCCCGATGTTAGAACCTAAAATAAGGGGTATCGCAGAGGCTAGTGGAATTAAACCCTGGGTTGAAAGGGCGATAATGACCCCGGCGGTTGCACCGCTGCCCTGGATAACCGCAGTAAAAAGGGCGCCGGCCAGCACACCCAGTAGGGGGTTGGCACTAAATGTAAGCAAAAAATGATGAAAGGCCGGGAGCTCTTTTAAAGGGATAACGCCGTTAGACATGGTCATAATCCCCAGAAACAAGAAGCCAAACCCCAATATGGCCTGTCCCAGGTAACGATAAAGCCGGCGGCGTCCAAAAAAGTTCAGAAACGAACCGATGCCGATAGCAGGGTAAGCCAGGGCATAGATATTAAAGGATACTATCTGGGCGGTAACGGTAGTACCGATATTGGCACCGATAATCACACTAACTGCCTGGGCAAGATTGATCAACCCAGCGTTGGCAAACCCTACTACCATGACGGTGGTGCTGCTGCTGCTCTGGATAAGCACGGTAACAAAAATACCGGTAAGAACACCCATTATAGGCCGGTGGGTTAATATCTCCAGGAAACGCCGCAACCGATCCCCGGCCGCCTTCTGCATACCGGAGGCCATCATTTGGATGCCAAATAAAAAAAGGCCTACCCCACCGATTAAACTAATAGCAATTTTTATAAACACCCCAACCCTCCCCCCAGACAGTACTAGGAACCCGACTTCAAAAACCTTAACCATTATATCTAATCGGGGGGCTATTTACAATTACCGGGACCGGAGTTTCAATAGAGCCACTTTTCTAACCATTCCCAAAGGAACCATCGCCGGCGAGGCGGCTCCTGGACGATCGACCCTTCTTCTGGGCCCAGGGTCTCCGCCGTAAAATCCGGTTCATCCTCCTCCCCGGTTTCAACAACAGGCAGGCAGAGGGAGGGAAATAAGAGGCACCACCAGTTCTCACCCTGGCCCGCCCCCAGGACCACTTTTAGGGCAAGATATTGTCCGGGGGGAAAAAGCCGGGTACCGTAAGCTCGCAGGGGGAAGTCACTCCGGGTAAGACCCAGTGTAACCGCCTGCCCGGGGGCAGATTCCTGCAAGTGCAACCTAATCTCTTCCTCCAGGCAGGGGAGTACCTGCCGAAGATGGTTCCGGCAGTCCCCCATCGTCTGAAAAGCGTAAGGACTACCTAGTCGACGCCGGACTAGGGCCACCACCTCCTCCTTAAGCAGCTGGTCGGCGGTGGCATCGCTGGAGGCGATCACATGTAGGCGGAGCACCGGTTCCCGGAGAGAATATAACTGCCAAGATAACCGGGCCGGGGCCGCCGGGTTATTCAGACTCCCCGTTACCAGGACCGCTCCCGCCACAAGCATAAGGAAGAAAGCCAGGCCGTAGAGAATAAACCGGTTCCGTTTCAGTGCGGACATCTTAAGCTCTCTCCCCCCGCCCGGGGTCCCCGGTACAGTAACGGCGGATTAGTTTTAAAGCTGCCTTCTCAATCCGAGAGACCTGGGCCTGGGATATTCCTACCTGCCGGGCAATCTCTACCTGGGTTTGCCCCTTCATAAAACGGGCCTCTAAAATTGATTTTTCCCGGGGGGCCAGCTTGGAAAGGGCCTCCTGCAAGGCCAGGTTGTCTACCCAGTCTTCGCACCGGCTACTGGAATCACTAATGGTATCCATCACGTAGACCGGGTCGGTACTATCATTATAAATTGGATCATGCAGGGAGACCGGCTCCTGGACCGCATTATAGGCAAAGACTACCTCCTCCGGTGAAAGCCCCATCTCCCGGGCCAGCTCGCTAATACTTGGCTCGCGATGGTTTTTCTTGACTAATTTTTCCCGGGTTTGTTGAATTTTATAGGCCAGGCTCTTTACCGCACGGCTAATGTGGATCCGGTTATTGTCTCGAAGGTAACGCTTTATCTCTCCTATAATCATCGGAACAGCATAGGTGGAAAAATTAACCCCCTGTTCCAACTGGAAATTATCAATGGCCTTGATTAGACCGATACATCCCACCTGGAAGAGGTCGTCCAGCGGTTCCCCCCGGTTTTTAAATCGTTGCAGGATACTTAAAACCAGGCGTAGGTTACACTCCACCAACTGCGCCCGGGCCCCTTCATCGCCCTGCTTCACTTTCAAAAGTAGTCCCCGCATCTCTTCGGGAGACAGGGTAGCTAACTGATAGGTATTGACCCCACTGAGCTGTACCTTATACGAACTCATTCTCTTACCCCCTCACCCCTATTATTGCCAATATTGGTATTACTTAGACGTGGGGAGGTAAGATTTATTTACGAGGAGAACCCTTTTATCACCCGGGGCCAGCCCTGGTAATCCTGCACGACCGCCACCCGCTGAAATAACCCGGTGGCTTTAAACAGCTCTACCACCTTCTCCCGTTGCCCGGCCCCGATCTCTACCGCCACCAGAGCCGGGGAGCGGAGGTAAGAGGGAAGGGCAGAAAGCAGTTTGCGGTAGCCCTCCAGCCCATCGGCCCCCCCATCGAGGGCCTGGAGCGGCTCGAATTCTTTAATCGATGGGGGGAGGGCAGCCAGTTCATCGTGCGGGATATAGGGGGGGTTGGAAAGGACCAGGTTGAACTTGGGAGGGGGCTCCAGCCCGGCCAGGGCGGAAAAATAGCTACCCTGGTGCCATGATATCCGCCTCTGCACCCGGTGGCGGGAGGCATTTACAGCGGCTACTGCCAGCGCCTTCGGGGAGATGTCGACCGCATAAAATATTGCTTCCGGCCACCGGGTGGCCAGGGTAACCGCCAAATTACCGCTACCGGTACCGAGATCGAGCACCTGCAAGGCTCCTCCCCGCTTGTACCCACACCCCTCGGCCCAATCCAGGGCACTTTCGATTAATAGCTCGGACTCGGGCCGGGGAATCAGTACCGCCGGGTCGACCATAAACTTCAACCCGTAGAAAAACCGGCTTCCAGTAATATAGGCCAGCGGTTCGCCCCTCGCTCTCCGGGCTACTGCCTGTTTAATCTCCTTCCTTTTCCCCGGCGGCAGAGCCGTATCGCTTTCCAAGAACAGTTTTAGCCGGTCCCAGCCCATCACCCGGGCGATCAGGAACTCGGCCTCCCGGCGGGGGCCGCTAATCCCCGCCCCTTTAAATAAAGTAGAAGCCCTTTCTAGGGCTTCCCGAAATGTTAACCGGTGGTCGGTCATGGACTCTATCCCTCCACCGCCTGTAGCTGCCGGGCTCTCTCCGCCGCCGCCAGCTCCCGGACCACCTCATCCAGCTCCCCCTCCAGTACCAGGTCCAGCTTATGCAAGGTTAAACCGATCCGGTGATCGGTAACCCGGTTCTGGGGGAAATTGTAGGTGCGAATCCGCTCGCTGCGATCACCGCTGCCGACCATCTGCCTCCGCACTTGGGCTGTTTCCGCCTCCTGATCGGAGATATACTTGTCAAGCAACCGGCTGCGCAACACCCGCAGGGCCTTATCCTTGTTTTTATGTTGGGACTTTTCGTCCTGGCAGCTCACCACTATCCCCGTAGGAAGGTGGGTTACCCGTACCGCCGACTGGGTAGTATTAACGCTCTGCCCTCCCGGGCCGGTGGAACAGAAGGTATCGATCCTTAAATCCTGCGGATTGAGCTCCACATCAACCTCCTCCGCCTCCGGAAGTACAGCTACCGTTGCCGCCGATGTATGGATACGACCGCTCGATTCAGTGGTGGGTACTCGCTGAACCCGGTGGACACCGCTTTCATATTTCAAAAGACCGTAGGCACCCTTCCCCTCTACCCCGACCACTACCTCTTTAAAGCCGCCGATATCGGTGGGATGACCCTCTACCATCTCTGCTTTCCAGCCCTTACGCTCAGCAAAACGAGCATACATTCTAAGCAGATCCGCAGCAAACAGGGCCGCCTCATCCCCCCCCGTCCCGGCCCGGATTTCAATAAATACACTCCGGTGATCACTGGGATCTTCGGGGATTAGCATACCGGCTAAGGTTTCTTTTAGCTCCTCCTGCCGGGCGGTTAACCCGGCTAGCTCCTCTTCTAAAAAGGAGGTCATCTCCTGGTCGTCACTCTCGGCAATCATCTGCCGGCAATCTTCCAGCTCTTGCAAAACCTGCCTATATTTATGATATAGCTCTACCGGCTCCATCAGGGAGGCCAGCTCCCGGGAGTAGTTCTGCCATATTTCCCGTTGTTCGATAATTTTAGGATCACTTAACAACCGTTCCAACTCTTCATAACGGTTTTTCAGTATCTCCAATTTTTCCAACATTCCCAATCACCCTGTACTTACCGGTTTGTAATGACCGGCTTCTTTAAACGCACCCGGTTCCATTACCGCCTGCAGGGCCTTAATCGCCACCTCCAGCTGGGCATCATCGGGCTCCCGCGTGGTTAGGGCCTGCAACCAGATTCCCGGTCCCCCCAACAGCCGGGAAATAAACCTTCCCTTATGCGCGGTTAACCGGGTCACCTCGTAGGAGAGCCCCGCTACCAAGGGAAGCAGGGCCAGCCGAATGATAATCCGCTGAACTGGCGACGGCCAACCAAAAAAGGAAAACAGCACGATGCTGATAATCATCACCGTGAGAATAAAACTGGTCCCACAACGAGGGTGGCGGGTAGAAAATTCCCGGGCAATAGCCGGTTCCATCGCTTGTTGATGCTCAAAACAATGAATTACCTTATGCTCGGCCCCATGATATTGCAAAAAACGCTCAATATCCCCCCAGCGGGAAATCAAGGAGAGATAGGCCAGAAAAATGAGCATCCGAACCAAACCCTCGACCAGGTTCAGCCCCAGAGCGGATCGGAGAGGCAGGTAGCGAACCAATAAGGTGGGCAGGATAAAAAACAGGCCCACCCCCAGCCCCAGCCCCAGGAAGGCCATCAATACCATATGCCAGCTGGCGAGCTCCTCCCCCTCTTCCTCAAGGACCCGGGCCGCCGAGATGTTTAGTGCCCGCATGCCGGTCACCAGGGATTCAAGAAATACCACCCCTCCCCTGATCACCGGCCACCGCAATAGCGGGTAGCGATCCCCCAGGGGGACTAATTTTTCCCGGTAGATACCGATCCCATGATCCCCGCAACGGTACGCGATAGCCATTAAATCGCGGTGACGCATCATAACCCCTTCTACCACCGCCTGGCCCCCAACCCATTGTGGTGTAGGCATAGCCTCGACTCCTTGTAACCGACATTAAAAAGCAGGGTAAAACACCCTGCCCTTTACCCGGTAACTATTCTAAACCATATTTCCGCTTAAAGCGTTCCACCCGGCCACCGGTATCGACAAACTTCTGTTTACCGGTAAAGAAAGGATGGCAACGGGAGCAGATCTCTACCCGCAAATTCTCCTTAGTGGAACCGGTTTCAAAGGTTTCGCCACAGGCGCAGGTAACCGTGGTGCGGAAATAAGGAGGATGAATCTTGCTTTTCATGGGTCTAAACCTCCTTCAACTTACTCTACACAGGAAAAGATTGTACCACATTTCAGGGTAATCCGCAATCTAATTAAAATTCCCGACGGAGGAGGACCGGTAAAGGATCGAGCCGTATACCCCGATGCAGGACTTCAAAATGGAGGTGTGCCCCCGTTGTATTCCCGGTAAGCCCCACCTCCCCTAAGAGTTGCCCACCGGCAACCCTTTCCCCGACGGAAACAGAGACCCGGCCGGCATGGGCATAGCGGGTTTGCCAACGATGCTCATGTTCCAGCTCGATCATTAAACCGTAACTACCCCGGTAGCCCGAATAGGTAACCGTCCCGGCGGCAGCGGCATAAATCGGGGTCCCCAACGGTACAGCCAGATCAAGCCCGTAATGAAACTCCCCATCCCTCCAACCGAACCGGGAACTGATATGGCCACCGGTGACCGGCCAGCCCAGGCACACCGCCGCCGGTCCCTGGACGGTCCCGGTTACCAGGACCCTTTCGCCCCGCTGGAGCAAAGGGGCAGGGCTATCCCGGTTAACTGCTATAACAGAGCCGGGCTCTACCCCGTAAAGCCGGGCGATACTGGCCACGGTTTCCCCGGGCTCCACCCGGTGCACCGCCCCGGGGACCGTTACCACCTGGAGGGTCTGACCCGTATATATTAAATGGGGATCAACAATATTGTTTAAATGGGCCAGGGTCTCCGCCCGGGTCCCAAAACGCCGGGCAATTGCTGTCAAGCTATCCCCTTTTTGTACCTTATAGTTAAAAAAAGTTACTTTCTCCCGTTCTAACCGTTCAGTAAATCTTTGCAATTGTAATATGTAGAGGGGGACCCCATCGGTCCCATCTTCTTCGGCCCTTACAGGGGGAGAAAACGTTGTCGCCAGGATTAGTATCACCAGTATTCCCACCGGTACTTTTAATCTTCCGGACACGGCTACCTTCTCCTTCGCCTAGTTTACAGCTATTCTGCGAATAGGGGCGAAATAATATACCTTTAGCCGTTCCCGATCAGCCGGGGTTAAAGGGTGTGCATACTGCTTAAAAACTCTTCGTTGGTTTCAGTTTGCCGTAATTTGTTCAAGATAAGTTCGAGAAATTCCCCGCTGGAACTATTGCCCATGGCCCTCCGCAGGGCCCACATTAACTCTATCTTATGCTCATCGAGCAGCAACTCTTCCCGGCGGGTACCCGAGCGGGAGATATCGATCGCCGGGAATATACGGCGCTCGGCGATCCGGCGGTCCAGGTGAAGCTCCATGTTCCCGGTCCCCTTAAATTCCTCGTAGATAACGTCATCCATCCGGCTACCGGTATCAATTAAAGCGGTGGCGATAATAGTCAGGCTTCCCCCCTGATCGATATTCCGGGCCGAGCCGAAGAAACGTTTCGGCTTATAAAAGGCCGCCGGATCGATCCCGCCGGAAAGGGTGCGCCCGCTGGGGGGTATAACCAGGTTATAGGCCCGGGCCAGGCGGGTAATACTATCCAGAAGGATGGCTACGTCGCCCCCCATCTCCACCAACCGCTGGGCCCGGTCTAGGACCAGTTCGGCAATATGAATATGGTTTTCCGGCCGTTGATCAAAGGTAGAGCTGACCACGTCAGCATTAACGCTACGTTCCATATCGGTAACCTCTTCCGGCCGTTCATCAATCAGTAAAATGATTAACTTAACCTCGGGATGGTTGGTCGATATGCTGTTGGCGATCTGTTTTAACAAAACCGTCTTACCGGCTTTCGGCGGGGAAACAATCAGCCCCCGCTGGCCTTTACCGATGGGCATTAGTAAATCAATGATCCGCGTCGATAAAACTCCCGGTTCGGTCTCCATTTGAAACGGCTGCCGGGGATGGACAGGGATGAGGGATGTAAAATTACTCCTGGTTGCAAAGGAATCCGGATCTTTGCCGTTTATCTCCTCTACCTGCAATAAAGCATAATAACGCTCATTATCTTTGGGCGGACGTATAATCCCGCTTACCAGGTCCCCATTTCGCAAATTAAACCGACGGATTTGTGAAGCGGAGATATAGATATCATCATCCGAATAATAGTAATGCTGCCGACGAAGGAACCCAAAACCCTCATTCATGGTCTCCAAGAGCCCGGATGCTGTCGTCTTCCCCTTTTCAGCCGTAAAGAGCTTGGTTAACGTCTCAACCAGAGCCGGCTTGCGCATTGTATAGTAGCCCTTAACGCCATGCTCCCGTGCCAGTTGTTGCAGATGACTTAAATTCATCTCTTTGATCTGTTCAACTTCCAACAAAAATACACCACCTTTAGTAATTGCCGGCAAGGCCGGCCATAACCGGAAAAAATCATATTAAAAGATACCTGCAGGTCAAGGGTTCATTTTGTGGCCTCGTTTTCCAAAATGTTGGATTTTACAGGGGGGTAACGTGGCTGGGCTAACAGAGCCGTTTAATCGAAACCTGCATGAGCCTGCTGCCCTTTGACAGCATTGATAATTGAAGACCGCTTGGAGAATGGCTAGACTGATTTTTCTTTCCCTATTCAATTATGTTCGCTTTCTTGCCGGTTTATTCTAGATATTCGGCCGGGATCCGGTTTATAACAACTTATTGTTCTGATAGCTGTCGCCAGTCGGCCAAGAATTGTTCCAATCCCCGCTCGGTCAGGGGATGTTTAACCATCTGTTTTAAAACCCGGTGGGGCAGGGTGGCGATCGAAGCACCGGCCAACGCCGCCCGGGTAACATGTTCCTGGTGGCGTATACTGGCGGCAATAATGCGGGTCGGTAACTGGTGCTGCTTAAAGAGGGCCACCAAATCTTCCAGCAAGGCAATGCCACTACCACCAATATCATCTAACCGCCCCAGGAAAGGGCTAACATAGGTGGCCCCAGCCCGGGCAGCCAATAGGGCCTGATTAACCGTAAACACCAGGGTAACATTGGTCTCTATTCCTTCCCCGGCCAGAAGTTTCACCGCCTGCATACCGGCCCAGGTTACCGGAATTTTTACCACCACGTTATCGGCAACCGCCGCCAATTGCCGGGCCTCCTCCACCATTCCCTGCCAGTCTTCAGAAATTACCTCGGCGCTTACCGGCCCGTCAACCAGGCGGCAGATCTCCGGCAAAATTTCCAGGAAATCTTTTTTTTCCCGGGCGGCCAGGGTGGGATTAGTGGTTACACCATCGATAACTCCCCACTGGACCGCCTCCCGGATCTCTTCAACATTTGCCGTGTCCAGAAATAGTTTCAATTAAAAAGCCTCCTCATAGCATGGATTAATTGTTTGCGAATTTGTGTTTTGCCGAAACAGGGGAGTCGGCCGTTTAAAGCAAATAAAAGCCGGTAGAAGAACATATGGGTCGGACCGCTTACTGTGAAAAGTTCGCTACAAATATGATAATCCCTGCTACCGGCAATAAAATACTTGGAGTCGCTTATTTTTTTTCCCTATATTACCCATAATACCTGGGAGTAGATCTTGACAGGGAGCGGGCTAATGAAAGCAAGAAAGGTTCTCCTTCTATTTAGCACTATTCTATTGCTGGCGCTATCCGCAGGTTTTAATTTTTTCGTTTATAATCTAGTCTATTCTAGCCCGATCGAATCGGTCGAAATTCCTTTGACCACCCGTATTTACGATGACCGGGATCAGCTTTTAGCGGTCCGCTATATTGAAAACCGGTTGGAGATCCCGCTGGAGGAGATCCCCGTGCCGGTGCTCAAGGCCACCCTGGCTATCGAAGATCACCGATTTTACCAGCACCGGGGGTTTGATCTTTCCGGCTTCGGAAGGGCCTTGATCAATAACTTGAAGCAGAAACGCTTCTCCCAGGGGGGTAGCACCATTACCCAACAGCTGGCTAAAAATCTTTACCTCTCCAATGACCGGACCCTAATCCGTAAAATTAAAGAGGCTGCCTATACGATCCGCCTGGAACACTCCTATGACAAGGATGAAATTTTAGAACGGTACCTTAATACCATTTACTACGGTCACTCGGCCTACGGCATTGAGGCGGCCGCCCGGACCTATTTTGCCAAAAGTACCGCTGAACTATCCTTAGCGGAGGCCGCTCTCCTAGCCGGTCTACCAAAGGGCCCCGCGTACTATTCGCCTTTTATCAACCCGGAGGCGGCCCGGGAGCGTCAGAAAAATGTCCTGCAGGCAATGAACCGGGCGGGTTATATCACCGCCCAGGAGAAGGAGAAGGCCCAGGCAGAAAATATAGACTACCGGGAACCGGCACAACAAGGGCAAGCCTCCTACTTCGTAGATTATCTTATAAATATCGAGCTGGCCCGGTATTTTAACAACTCAACCGATGATATCTACCGGAGCGGCCTGGAGATCTATACTACCCTGGATGCATCGATGCAACAGGCAGCCGAAGAGGTCGTAGCCCGCATACCTCGGCAGCGGATCGATCCCCAGGGCTGTTGCCAGCCCCAAGGAGCCCTGGTGGCCCTAGATCCGACCAACGGCTTTATCAAGGCCCTGGTAGGGGGGCGGGATTTTTCAGAAAGCCAGTTAAACCGGGTCTTTTCCCGCCGTTCGCCCGGTTCAGCATTCAAACCCTTTGTCTATGCCGCCGCCCTGGAAGAAGGTAAAAAGGCCACCACGACCTATCTCTGCGAGCCGCTCTCCCTGGAGGAGCCCTCCGCAGGCAAACCCTACGAACCGACCGATTACGGGGGGGGGTTCCATAATCGCGAATTGACAATCCGGGAGGCTATTGCCTCCTCCTGTAACCTGGTAGCCATCAAAACCTTTTTGGATATTGGACCGGAGAAAACGGTAGAGATGGCCTCCCGCCTGGGTATTTTAAGTCCGCTAAACGGTTACTATTCCCTACCCCTGGGAACAGCAGAGGTTAGTTTGCTTGAGTTAACCGCCGCCTTTGCCCCTTTTGCCAATGGGGGAACACGGGTGGAACCGGTGGCCATTCGCCGTGTGGTTGATTCCAAGGGAAATATATTACTGGAAAACCGGCCCTGCCGAAAAAAAGTGCTGGATGAAAAGGTGGCCTTTATCCTAACCGATATGTTGACCGGCGTGCTGGCGGAGGGGGGAACCGCCGAAAAGGCCGGCCCTATTTTGCACCGGCCGGCGGCGGGAAAATCGGGAACCTCCCATGCCGGGATAAATGCCCACATGATCGGCTATACCCCCGAGCTATTGGCGGGTCTTTATATCGGTGACGATTTTGAGCAGCCCCTGGGCACCACCGGGGGAGAGCTGGCAGCCCCCCTCTGGGCCGAGTTCATGGAGAATGCCCTGGCGGGAGAGACCCCCCGGGAATTCCCTCTACCACCGGGGGTAGTCCGGAAAACTATCTGTCCCCATAGCGGCTTATTGCAATCCCCCAACTGTAAGGGGCACGGCAAGGAAGAATATTTTATCGCCGGGACCGCTCCTACCGAAGAATGTAGCTTCCTAACCTGCCCCCACTGCCCTCATGATAGCTGGTGGCCCTGGCTACCCGACCGGTTCCGCCGCCAGCCCTAAACTGACCCCTTCCTAGTCAACCGTCCCTTATATGCCGTAATTACGTCACCCGTCCGCCGGTTTCCAGTCCAGAAGGGCGACCGGAGCCGGTTTACAGCCCCTTTTAACCTGGCATGCAACTTGCAGCTTATATAGTTGGAAGGTTCCCAATGACCTAAAAATTGAAAGGAGGCTTTAAAATGGCTAATGGATGCCAGTTTTGGAAGGACTATGATTCCATCGGAGGCGCTGTCTCTTACTGTGAGCTGGCAGCTTTTAACCGCCCGGTTAACCCGGATTTTTTAGAACGGATCGGTTGCACAGCAGATAAAAGGAGGCAATGCTTGGGGGCAATGGAGCTAAATATCGGTACGGGGGCGGTCCCTACCCCCAAAGCCCCGGTATCTTGCGATCCCCCTCCCGAAATTGCCCGGACCTGCGTAGCCGTGGCTACCAACAAGGCATCTACCGGCGCCCCGGCGCTACAGGTATTATCCCTTCTGGCCGGGGCCTATATCGCCATGGGAGCGATCATGTTTACCATTATCACCAATGATATCTCTTCAATCGTCGGTGATGGGCTCACCCGATTAATCGGCGGTATTGCATTCTCCCTGGGACTGATCCTAGTCGTCCTGGGGGGGGCGGAGCTCTTTACCGGAAACAACCTGCTGGTCACAGGATATCTAGAGAAAAAAGTGACCCTTAAACAGGTCTTATCCAACTGGGGTTGGGTGTACAGTTTCAACTTTATTGGTTCGCTGCTGTTGGCAGTCCTATTCTTTTATTCCGGTATCTGGAAAGCCAATGGGGGGGCAATCGGTCTAAGGGCGATCAATATCGCCTTTGCCAAGAGCTCTTTAACCTGGACTGAGGCCCTATTTAGAGGGATTCTCTGCAACTGGCTGGTCTGCCTGGCCGTCTGGCTATCCTTCGCCAGCAAGGATGCCATCGGTAAAATTGTTGGAATCATGATCCCCATCGCCGCCTTCGTAGCAGCCGGTTTTGAACACTCCGTGGCCAACATGTACTTTGTTCCGATGGGCATGTTTCTGAAAGGCCAGGCTTTTTTTGAAACCCTTCTCTCCCCGGCGATCCTGGA
Source organism: Bacillota bacterium (assembly GCA_012799185.1). Lineage (GTDB taxonomy): Bacteria > Bacillota > Dethiobacteria > DTU022 > DTU022 > JAAZLS01. The sequence continues at coordinate 26,407 of JAAZLS010000078.1, forward strand.
GGGATTGACCTGGCAGGCGTTCTTTATAAACAACCTGATTCCGGTTACCATCGGCAATTTGATCGGGGGAGTTCTATTTGTAGGCGTTTTTTATTGGAACGCTTACCTGCGCCCGGCCGCCCCCGGAAGAATGATTGCCAACGGCCGGCTCTAGTCCTCTAGCATTTTTCAAAAGGAGGTAACCTGATGGAGAAACTAGTAAAATGTAAGTACTGGAAGGAGTACCTGGGATTAAACGGGTGGGTCATGTTCTGCAGCGCCGGTGCCTTTGACCAGATTTTTACCCGCGAAGAGGCGGAAAAAATTGGCTGCACCGACCGGCAAAGGGCCAAGTGCCACCATATCATGGAGAGCAACCTGGGATTTGGCCTAGTCCCCGGGATCAAGGAGGCCATCGTTGAGGAGGCCAAGTAACAGTTACCGGGCCGGGGACCCGCCGCCCGGGAAGAGATCGCCTAAAAAATCGGCCCCTACCCAATAACAGGGGGGTGCCGATTTTTTACAATAAAATAAATTGAGAAAAGGAGGAATCTGGGCCACAATTACAGAATAAGCTACTGCCGGGCAACGCCTATTTTCCGATAGGAGGTCGGGTCTATTAGGGATGTATATCAGTAAATTTGTATCCCCGGAAATTATATTTGGTAAGGGCTCCCTTAACCAGATAGGAGAGTGCTGCTTCCGGCTGGGGGCAACCAAGGTCTTTTTAGTAGCCGACCGGGGAATTATTGATTGCGGCTGGGTGGAGAAAGCCCTCCCCTACCTGGAAAACAGCCGCCTCCAATATTACACCTGGTCTAATTTTTCAGCCAACCCCAGGGATTTTGAGGTGGAAAAAGGGGCGCTCTTATATTCGGAAGAGGGATGCGATGCGGTACTGGCCATTGGTGGAGGAAGCGCCATCGACGCCGCCAAGGCCGTGGCTACCCTGGCTAGCAATGGAGGCCGGATCCAAGAGTACGAGGGGATAGACCTGATTACAAAGCCGTTACCCCCAATTATCGCCGTTCCCTCTACCGCCGGTTCCGGCTCCGAGGTATCCCAATTCTCCATCATTGCCGATAGTAAACGGAAGATTAAAATGACTATAATATCTAAATCCCTGGTTCCCGATATCGCCATCTCCGATCCGATCATCCTTTCTACCGTCAATAGCCGGTTGACCGCCCATACCGGGATGGAAGCCTTAAGCCATGCGATCGAGGCGTTTGTCTCCCTGGCTTCAACCGACCTCACCGATGTTCATGCCCTCCATGCGATTAAACTTATTGCCGGCAACCTGAGAGCCTCCGTAGCCAGCCAGGTTAATGAGGGGGCCAAGGTGGCCATGGCCAAGGCCAGCCTTCAAGCCGGACTAGCCTTTTCAAATGCTGTGCTAGGACTGGCCCATGCCATGTCCCACCAGGTGGGGGGCCTGCTAGATCTACCGATTGGCGAAACCAGCGCTATCTTACTGCCAGCGGTAATGCGCTTTAACCTTATCTCCTCCATCGATAAGTTTGCAGAGGTCTGCCGAGCCATGGGGATAAAGGATAACCAGATGACCAATCGCCAGGCCGCCGAAAAAACTATCGATATGGTTCAACAGCTGGCCGAAGATGTGGGAATACCACCCGGCCTATCCCAGCTAGGTCTTTCGGAGGAGGTTATACCGGAACTAAGCCGGAACGCGATTAAGGATGCCTGTTTTATTACCAACCCCCGAGATGCCACGGTAGAAGATATCATGGAAATATTTCACCGGGCCTTTTAACCGGTAAGCAGCGCGAAAAGGAAGCGATGAAGAATGATTATTTCCAACAAAAAAGAGCTCATAGAGAAATTAACCGGTATTCATAGCTCTAAAAAATCCTACTATGTAGAACTTAAGAAAAAAATATCAGAGATCACCAGGCAAAATTTACAGCTGGATATTATTAACCAGCTTACCAGAAGTATCGGGGTCGATATGACCCTGGAACAGATCCTTAGAAATATTATTCCCCGCCTCCAGATCTTAATCTCCTTTGACTTGCTAAATTTATACATAATTGAACAGGATCGGCTGGCCGATCAGTCGACATTTTTGGTGGAGGACAATCATGATAACGGCGGAGCTACCATTAAGTACAGCCAACAGAGAAAGCACCCGGAGTTAAAGAAGCGCCGGCTCAGCACCGCCTTAAAGGAGGCTGTGGCCAAGAAAAAGCCGCTTCTCCGACAGCGCCGGAAAGAGGAAGATCCCGGAGAGGGGGAACAGGCAGGCCCCCCGGGAATTGTCTCCACCATCCTTATCCCGCTAACGGTAAAAAACAAGACCATTGGGGTCCTAGAACTGGCCAGCAAGTCCAATTTTCATGAACGGGAGCTCCCCTTTTTATCCCAGGTTGCCGACCAGCTGGCGGTCTGCCTGGAAAATGTCCGTCTCTATAAAGAGGTGTGGCAACATAAGCAGGAATGGGAGACCACCTTCTCAGCTGTAACCGATCTCTTAATGTTTATTGATAACAACCATGAAATATCTAGGATTAATCGGGCTGCCCAGGAGTTCTTTGCCCGTCGGGAAAAAGATATTTTAGGTCAAAAATGCTACCGTCTGCTCTACGGCCGTGAGACAAAATGCAATCCCTGCCTGGCAGACCAGGTAATAAAATCCGGGCAGACAGCCTACTTACAGTCGAGGACCCGCTACCATCGGGTGCTGGATATCTTTGCCTACCCGGCTTACACCGAGCGCAATGCTCCGCTGGGGGTAACCTATTATGCCAAGGATGTAACCCGGTTTGTCGATTCAATAAAATTTGTATCCTTGGGGGAGATGTCGGCCGGGGTGTCCCATGAGCTAAATAGCCCCCTTACCGCCATTGTTGGCAACTCCCAGTTGCTGCTTCGCGAGACCCCTTCCACCAGTCCCCACTACCAGCTAATTAAAGATATTAAATCCTGCGGGATGCGCTGCCAGCGGATAATCCAAAACCTGTTGACCTTCTCCCGCCAGGACGAATATTCATTTGAGGAGATTAACCTGAACCGGGTCGTAGAACAGGCCCTCTCCCTGGTCGCCTACCAGATAGAAAAAAATAAAATTAAAATATCTAAAAAACTGTACCCCTCTCTCCCCCCGGTGCTGGGCAATGCCCAGGGGCTGGAACAGATCGTGATCAATTTGATGCTAAACGCCAAAGATGCCATCGATGCCCAGGTTACGGGGAACGGTAATGGGAAAAAAGGGTTAATTGACATTAAAACCCGGGTCCAGCCGGATAAATTTGTAGCGGTCGATATCATTGATACGGGCTGCGGCATTGACCCCTCCTCTATCCCCCATGTATTTAATCCTTTCTATACCACCAAGCGCACCGGGCAGGGGACCGGGCTGGGTCTCTCCGTAAGCTTGGGTATCGCCCAGGCACACCGGGGCTTTATCGATGTCGACAGTGTTCCCGGTAAGGGCAGCCGATTTAGCCTGATTATTCCCCTGGATGAACCGGAAACAGGAGAGGAGGAAGCGGTCGGTAAGGCCGCCGGGGGAGGTGAAGAAAAATGATGACAAAGGCCCAATTTTTAGTGGTGGACGATGAACCGGAGGTCTGTAATTTTTTTGCATACCTGCTCAAAAGCAGGGGCGGCCGGGTAGAGACCGCCCATACGGGGAGAGAGGCCTACGCCCGGTTGAATCGTTTCAAATTTAATGTGGCCCTAGTTGATCTTAAGCTTCCCGACAGCGACGGCCTACAGATACTCAAAAAGATAAAAGAAAAACAGCCGGAGTGCGAGGTCATCATCATTACCGGCTACTCCACGGTGAAATCGGCGGTAGAGGCGATACAGCTGGGTGCTTTCGATTACGTGGAGAAACCCTTTGCCGACATCGAAGAGATGGAAGATTTAATTAAAAAGGCGCTGAAGGCCCGGCAAGAGGTCGACAGGCTAAGCTCCCAGGAGGAGTACGGGTTTGTAGTCGGCCGTAATCCTAAAATGATCAGCCTGGTTACAGCCGCCCGCAAGATCGCCAAAAAGAATATCACCGTCCTGATCCAGGGCGAAACCGGTACCGGCAAAGAGGTCCTGGCCCGTTATATCCATGCAGTAAGCCACCGTAGCGATCGCCCCTTTTTGGGATTCAACTGCGGGGCATTTACAGAAACCCTCCTGGAAAGTGAACTCTTTGGCCATGAAAAGGGGGCTTTCACCGGGGCCACCAGTAAAAAAAAGGGGATCTTTGAACTGGCGCATAAGGGAACCCTGTTCCTGGATGAGATCGACTCCGCCTCCCCGGCGATCCAGATAAAATTACTACGGATCCTGGAAACCGGGGAGCTATTGCGAGTCGGAGGGGAGGAGATCAGCAAGGTAGATGTGCGAGTAATCACTGCTACCAATGCGGACCTGGCCTGCAAGGTTGAAAATCGGACGTTCCGCGAGGACCTGTTCTATCGCCTGGATGTAGCCTCCCTGGTCATTCCACCGCTAAGGAGGCGGGCAGAGGATATCCCCCTTTTCGTCCACTATTTCCTCTCCAAGGAGACAGGAGAATCGGAACCGACAAAACAGTTCACCGATCAAGCCATGGAACTGCTCGTAAAATATCCCTGGCCCGGCAATATCCGGGAGCTGGCAAATACTGTCGCCCAGTCGGTACTATTGGCCAAGGGGCCCCGGATCACGGTCTCGGACCTGCCGCCCAAGATGCAACCGCCCCGGGAAAAAGAACCGGAACAATCCGTCGTAGAGCTACCCAAAGAGCCGGAACGTTGGCCGGACCACCCCCACCAACAAGAGCTGCTACAGCTATCCCGCCGGTGGGAGGAACAGCTGCTAGAGATAGACCTGCGAAAAGGATTCAACTTTACCGGGTTCAAAGATGATTTTAAACACTGGAACCGGCATCTACTGTTGACAATCGTTAAACAGGCCCTAAAAACCACCTTTGGAAACCAGGTGAAGGCGGCCGAGCTGCTGGGCATTACCCCCCGGGCACTGCGCTACTATTTAAAAGAACAGTAGCCTTAACCCGCCTCACTTCCCTCTACCGCCTTAAAAAAGGGTTCGTTTCCCTTTCCCGGCCAATGGTTGAGCTGGGGCCATGTCCCGGGTAAACCCTGGTTTCGCCAGGTAATACCATTAACCGGGAATGGATACTCTCGATCTGCTGCTCAAACGAGCCCTCGGGAAAGTCGGTGCGCCCGATGGAGCCGGCAAAGAGGGTATCCCCGGTAAAAACCACGCCGGGCCCGAGAAGGGAGATTCCCCCCTCGGTATGGCCGGGGGTTTCTAACACCTCCAACCGGAGGGTACCGAGCTCTATTAGATCCCCCTCCTTCACCAGCCAGTCCGGTTCCGGTTGCCTGGCAGTCCCTGTCGGTAACCGGAAGGAGGGATTTCGGTAAAGGGGCAAATCCTTTTCATGGAGACAAATTAAGGCCCCCGTAGACCCCTTAAGCGCCGAGTTGGCAGAAATATGATCCAGGTGGGCATGGGTATTAATAATATACTTTACCTTTAACTTTAGCCGCCTAATCTCTAACATTATTTTTTTTCCCTCAGAGCCCGGATCGATCACCGCCCCCTGGCCGGTCTCCGCACATCCCAACAGGTAGCAATTCGTGTCGAGCATCCCTACTACCAGGGATTTAAGGACCATTGCGCCGCTTCCTCCCATCATTTTGTATCTCCCAGTTCTACTGTAACCGTAACCGGGGTACCCCCCCTGTTTACCGTTATATCAATTCTTTCACCGGGATAGTAGTTCAACAGCGAGTCAAAGAGCTGGGCAGAGTAGTTTACCTCCCGCCCCTCCACCTTTACAATAACATCGCCCTCTTTTAATCCCCCGGCCTCGGCCGGGCTCCCTGCAAATACCTCGACCACGTAGACCCCTAAATCGGAGGGCATCCGCGTCTGCAGGGCATAATCTCTCACGGTTATGCCCAGTTGAGGCCGCTTGACCCGGCCGTAATCCCGCAGATCTTTGACCACCCGTTTTGCCGTATTGCTGGGAATGGCAAAACCGATCCCCTCGACGCCTACATCTTTGATCTTGGCCGAGTTGATTCCAATGATCTCCCCCTCCAGGTTAACCAGGGGACCGCCGCTGTTACCGGCATTGATAGCGGCATCGGTCTGGATATAGGTATAAGAATAGTTGCTATCACGGAAGGTTACCTGGCGCTCCACCGCACTGATAATTCCCCCGGTAGCAGTCTGCTGGAAATAGCGCAACGGGTTACCGATGGCAATCGCTGTTTCCCCCACTCTGGTCTTTGAAGAATCCCCCAGGGCCAGGGAGGGCAGTTGCTCCCGCTCGACCTTCAGCAAGGCTAAATCGGTTAACTCATCCTCCCCCACCAGTTCTGCCGTTAGGATCTCGGCATTTGAGAGGACGACGGCGATCTCATCGGCCCGGTTGACTACATGCTGATTAGTCACAATGTAACCATCGGCAGATATAATCGCCCCCGATCCCGAGCCCTGTTCCTGGAGCATTTTTTGCCCTCCCCGGTATAGATAAAGGTAATTATTAACCCCCACCACCGCCGGCTTGGCTTTTTCTACTACCAGTGCGGCGGCATCACCACCGGATATCTCCACCCGGTTGACCACCGGTGGTGGAAACTCCGGCGTCCCCGGTTCCGTTCTCAGTCCATAATAACCGCTGAAAAACCAGAATAGGGCCGCCCCAACAATGCCCCCTAGAACCCCGGTCAGCAACCAGGGTAAGTATGAACCCCGGGGACGGGGAGAATCCCGATACCCTTCATAATAATCCATCCCTATTACCACCTCCTAGGCTGAGAGCATCTTTTCTTATCAACATGAGTTTAACCCAACAGGATGGCGTTAGTAAAGATGTTTATGACAAATGATGACAATCGTTAAAAAACCGCAGTTTAAATAATCTTTCTTCCGGGCGGTACTCCAAAACAGTGCAGGAGGCGGGAGCGGGAGAAAAGGGCCAGGGATCCCGGGCCTTTAAACCGAGGCAGGTTGAGATAAAAGCATTGATAAACCGACCGTGGCTAACAAGGAGCACCCGGCCCCGGAGACCGACGGTGGCGAGCAGGGTGGCGAAAGCGTTCCGGGCCCGGACCATCAGTCGCCGTTTTCTTTCCGCACCGGGGATACCGGCCGGGAGCTGGTGGAGCCCCAACCGGGTATAACGGGCGACCACCGTCGCTCGGGTCAATCCTTCAATTGTGCCCCAGGAACATTCCCGCAATAGGGGCATCGGCCGGGCCTTAATATTTATTTCCCGGGAAATAATGCTGGCCGTTTCCCAGGCCCGTTTTAGATCGCTGCTAAAGAACCAACCGGGGGGTTGGCTGTTTAGGCGCCGGGCCAACCGGATCGATTCCCACCTTCCCTGTACCGAGAGGGCGGTATTTCGTTGGCCCTGGAAACATTTCTCCAAATTGGCCCGGGTAGTACCGTGGCGAGCCAGCCAAAGTTCCATCAATTAGCTGCTCTCCCCGGGGAGAGCAGGGAAACTGCTGCGGATACGCTTTAGCCGGGCCCCCAGGCGCGTTAGCTTGGCTTCAATATCTTCATACCCGCGATAAATCTGCCCCACCCCGCTTAAAATTGTCCTACCCTGGCCCATGAAGCCGCCTACTAACATGGCGGCACCGGCCCTTAAATCGGTGGCTTTTACCGGTGCCCCGGTAAGGGGGGGTCCCCCCTCAATGATCGCCGTCCGCCCCTCCACCTTGATCTGGGCCCCCATCCGCTTTAATTCATCTACGTGGTGGAACCTGGATTCAAATACATTTTCTGTAATGACGCTGGTCCCCTCCGCCGCGGTTAATAGGGTCATTGCCAGTGGCTGGAGATCGGTAGGGAAGCCGGGATAGACGAAGGTCTTAATATCTACCGGTAATAGTTGGGGCCCCCGCTTAACCCTCACCCGATCGGCCTGTAGCTCGATTTCCGCCCCGGCCTCCCGGAGCTTGGCGGCTACCGCCTCCAGGTGCTTGGGAATAACCTCTTCGATCACAATTTCCCCGTCCGTTGCCACCGCCGCAATCATAAAAGAGCCCGCCTCTATCCGGTCGGGAATAATGGTATGGTTGGCACTAAATAGGGGCCTCCCCCCCTTGATGCGAATTACGTCGGTACCGGCCCCCTTGATCGAGGCACCCATAGCACTTAAAAAGTTAGCCGCATCCACTATTTCCGGCTCTTTGGAGGCATTTTCAATCGTCGTCTGGCCCTCCGCCGCCGTTGCCGCCAGCATCAGGTTAATCGTGGCTCCCACGCTTACCACATCCAGGTAGATATGGGCCGCCTTCAACTTTTCCGCTCTCAACTTAACCAGCCCGTGCTCGATCTCAATATCGGTCCCTAAAGCGGAAAATCCCTTTAAATGTTGATCAATCGGGCGGGGCCCAAAATCGCACCCGCCGGGAATAGGTACCTCCGCCCGCCCAAACCGGGCCAGCAGGCTACCCATAAGGTAATAAGAGGCCCTTAATTTTTTTACCATGTCATAAGGAGGGGAATAACTTCTTAACCCCGGGGATCTAAGCTCAATTGAGTTTCGGCCCCGCCGGCGTATTGACGCTCCCAAATCCTCCAGGATGGCGATCAGTACCCGGACATCTGTAATATTGGGAAGATTATGTAGCTTAACCCTTTCCTTAGTCATAATCGCAGCCGCTAATATGGCTAGCGCTGCATTTTTAGAGCCACTTATTTTTACCCGACCATGTAATTTTTGACCGCCTTCAATTATTAGCTGTTCCATTAGCCCCTCCCGTAGTTTAAATTTTAGATGATCTCTCTTCCCCATCTATATTCAATCCATGTTCCAAATGACCTGTAAAGGCATTTATATAGTAGATCTGCCGGTGATCAATTATAACCCGCCAGACCGGGGGGATATCCCACTGCTCAGCCTCGTATTCTTCTGAATAAAACCCCAAGTCAATCCGGGTAATCCACCGCTCCCGGTCAGCGGGCCCCAGCTCTTCTACCAGTTTTAATACCGCTTCCGCCGAAGAGATCATTTCCAGCGGATGCTCACCGGACTGTTTAAGAAGCTTTAGCCAAAGATATTCGATCGCAGTTAAGCGCTCCCCGGTTACGGTCACCCGGATAAAACTCGAGTATAACCCCGCCCCCCCAGCATCTTGAATATAAGTAATAATTCGCTCTCCCGGGATTTCCTCCTGTAACCGATCGAATTTCACCTGAAAAAAATTAAAATTATCCTGTAAAAAGGCTTCTACTCGCCCTTTTAGCGTCTCTTCCTTCGGCTCGGAAAGCTCCAGGGGAATTCCAGGGATATAATGGATTACTGTTCGCCCCCCGGGATAAAGGTGAACCTGCCTCCCGGCACAATGGTATATATCCGCCTCCTCTCCGGCAATGAAGGAATAGGTTTCATCGGCCGATGGGGTGCGATCGGCCAAGGAGGGGGCCACGGTGATAAATGTCCCCGTCCGTACCTCCCGGTCCAGGGGGAGGGCGAGCCTGTATCCGGCGTCTTCAATATGTTTTTCAATCTGCCGCAATTCTTTCACCGGCAGGCTGCCGGACTGGAGTCTTTTCAGATCGGGCAGAAACAGGTTGTATATTAAAAAAAGGTTTAGGCTTAAAAAGGCCACGATTAAGGCGACCTTAGCCCGGCCGGTATTCATTGGTCACCCCCCTCGAACGGGGTCAGATCCTCGGCCTGTAGCAAAATTTGTTTCCCGTTAATTATTACTTGCCAGGCCGGCACGGCGACCGGTTGATAAGACGGACCGCCTTTAACGTAGTACACCAGGTCTATCGCCTCTAGGGCCGGGGGGCTTGTTTCCCCATAGAGCCGGTCATAAAAATCGGTTGCCTCCTCTAATGCTGACGACCAGGAAGCAACTTGATAAAGCCTTTCACCGAGCGAGCGAACCGTATAAACGAGGCGGCAATACTCTACCAAGCCGCTGCTGGTAAAGACCAGGGAGAGGGCTGGGTTGCTCCCCACCAGGGGATAGCCTTTCCAGTAGTACTCCCAGCAAGCCCGGCCTACCCGGTAGCCATCTTCACTATGAATAATCAGCTGTTTCAGACGGAGCTCCGCCGGCCACCCCCCGTAAGAACAGATATATTTGTTACAGGCATTAAGAGCCGATAGGTAGGCAAGGGGGGTAAGACTTTTCTCCCGAATCGGATCGGAGAACTCCATCCCCTTCTTTATACGCAACCCCTTGGTTCCATCCGTATAAATAACCGCCCCGGCCTTCTCCTGGATTTTACGCACCAGGTTGCGATCAACGAAAAATGCATCGACCAGGCTCTCCCGATCCAGATTTTCCTGTACTAGGACCAGCTCCGGCAATACTGGCGGTGATAGGGGAACAACCAACTCCTCCCCTCCGCTTAGCCGATCGGATAGCACGGTATCCGGCAACTCCGGGGCCAACAATATATAAGGGGTAGAATCCGCGAAGGCGGCCTCCCCGAACAGGGTGGCCAATCGACCGGGCAGCTTCAGGGCCATCGCATCGCCGCCAGATTTCTCCTGTAAAATTGCCCAGGACTCCTCTCCATCAAGCCACAGTTCTAACTTCGCCAACTCCCGATAACGATCCTCTTGCAACCAGGGGGTACCCGCCCCCACCGGTAAGGGGGGATTAAACCAGATTTTTAGGCCGGCCCCGGTCTCTCCCAAGGATTCGCGGGCCCGGTACTCGTACTTGGTCAGGGCCTGCAAGGCCAGGGAAATCTCCTCCCAGGCCAAGTTAAAGTTTTCCTGCCCATAGCGCAACAGATAAAAACCGTCCCCATCCCCCGACTCAACCAGAATCCGCTCCGGGGTAATAGTATCCTCCAGGGGCCGGGGCAGTTCAAAGAAAACCTTTTCCGGCACTTTTTCATCGAGCGGCTCTACCTGGCGGGAGGGATGGTGGCCATACCAAAGCCGGTAGGTTAACAACAGGCTGGAGAAAACCAACAATGCCAACAAAAAAGTAGTTAACTTTTGTTTCACCCCGGCCTCCTTACTAAACCTGTACCGGAAGGGTAAACCAGATCGTTGTCCCTTCCCCCAATATGCTATCGGCCCCGATATCGCCGCCATGGGCCTCTACAATCTTACGGGCGATCGAGAGCCCGAGGCCGGTCCCCCCATAATCCCGGGATCGATTCTTCTCTACCCGGTAAAACCTTTCAAATAACCGGGGTAAATCTTCCCCCGGTATACCGATCCCGTTATCGGCAACAACTATCTTGACAAAACCCGGCTGCAACGATGCTTCAACCCGTACTTTTCCCGAAGGGGGAGTATAATGAACCGCATTATTAATAATATTATTGACCACCTGCATAACCCGGCGCCGATCCAGGGCCACCCTTGGTAGATGCCCGGGAAAATCCAGCAAGATCTCGGGTAGGTTTTCCTGGCTCTGCTGGATATAGTCCACTGCCTCCCGGACCAGATCGGCCAGGCTTACCCGGACCCGGTGCAGCTCCACCTGCCGGGAATCCAATAGGGAGAGAACCAATAAATCCTTAACAAGCCGGACCATACGATCGGTCTCTTTCTCCAGGACCTTTAGAAATCGATAGCGTAACTCCCGATCACCGGTAGCCCCATCTAACAAGGCCTCCACGTAACTCTTGATCGTAGTCAAGGGGGTACGGAGCTCATGGGAGACATCGGCTACAAATTCCTGCTGGAGGCGAATCAACTCTTTCTCCTTGGTAACATCGTGAATAACAATCAGGGTTCCACCGATCTGCCCCTTTTCCTGTTGAAAGGGGGCCAGCTGAACCTGGTAGACCCCCGGTGGCTGCCGGCGAACCACCTCGAAATTAGCCGGCTCTCCCCGATTATCCAGTAGTCCATCAGCGGGGGAGCCCACAAATTGTTTCAGCCTCTCTATTCCCAAACTCCCCGATTCCAGCCGGTCAACCGCCGGCGCGGCGATTATTTTCCGGGCAGCCGGATTAATATGAATCATATTGCCGTGGGAATCAAGGGCAATCACCCCATCGTTCATATAGTTAATTATGGCCTCAACCTTACTTTTTTCTGTAGATATCTCTTCCAGGTTTTGGCTTAAACGCGTGGAAAGATAATTAAAAGAACGGCCCAGCTGGCCAATCTCATCCCCGGATACAACCTGGATCTTCCGGGTAAAATCCCCCCGGGCCATTTTCTCCGCCGTTTTAGTAACCTCTAGAATCGGGGCAGTGATTGTACCGGTTAAAATTAAACCCAGGACCAGCCCGATAGCCAAAACAATTGTCGACCCGGTAATCAAGGTTAATTTAATCTGGTTTAGGGTACTATCCACGCTCTTTAAGGAGCCTCCCAGGTAAATCAAGCCGGTTGTGCTGCCCCGGCTGGCCAGTGGTACCGCCAGGTAGTAGCGCCTCTCCCGGGTAGACGGATCTGTTCTCACCACGCCGCTGGTAGTATTAGAGAGCGCCGCCATAACCTCCTCCCGGATTAACCGGCTGCCAATAACCTCCTGGCTGCCAGAGGAACCTACCACCTGGGCATTACTGTCTAGGACCATTATATCCATCTCCCAGAGGCCCCGGAGTTCCCTAGTCAGATGGGCAATATCTTCTGTGCTCCGCTCTTCTAACGGCCGGGGAGCGATAAAGGTTGAGATCAACTTGGCCTGGTTCTCCAGGTTCTCTTTATAGCTGTCCAGGTAATACCGCTCCAGATCCTGAACCAGATAAACCCCGATTAACTGCAATGTAAAAAGTAATAGAAGAGAGTAAATTAACACGATCTTCCACTGCAGGCTTTTAAGCATCGGGGCTCTCCTTAAAATAATAGCCAACCCCCCGCCGGGTATAGATATACACCGGCTCCGCCGGATCCGGTTCTATTTTTTCGCGAAGACGCCTCACGGTAACATCCACCGTCCGTTCGTCCAGCATGTAGTCGTAACCCCATACCTCATCGAGAAGTTGCTGCCGGCTAAACACGTGCCCCGGACGCCGCATCAGGTAGACCAGCAGCTCAAACTCCCGGTAGGTTAGATCAACCGATTGCCCGGAACGGAAAACCTCCATTCGATCAAAATCAACCGACAACAGGCCGCAGCGCAGCCGCTTTGATTGTTCCACCTTCGGCAGGGATACTTGGGAGCGCCGAAGGACAGCTTTTACCCGGGCCGCCACCTCCCGGGCACTAAAGGGCTTGGTCACATAATCATCGGCCCCCAACTCCAGCCCAAGAACCTTATCGATCTCCGTTTCCCGGGCCGAAAGCATAATAATGGGGACCTGTCTGGTAGTGCGAATCTCGCGGCATACCGTAAAGCCATCCTTCTTCGGCAGCATGATATCGAGGATAATCAGATCCGGCTGCTCTTTTGCAACCAGGTCCAGGGCCTCCGGACCATCAAAAGCCAGGATTACCTCGAATCCTTCTTTCTCAAGATTATATTTTAAAATTTCAGCAATCGGCCGCTCGTCATCTACAACTAGAATTTTCTCAGCCATCTCGCCCGCCCATTCCTAACAATCATAATTATGTAATCTTTTCGCCCCGCTATTAAGGATCTCCTGCTGATACCGGTTGAAGCCGGTACAGAAGAAAGCCCTTTCGTTGAACGAAAGGGCTCGCCGTAAAATTTATCCTAGGGATGAAAATAATTGAGGGGATCAACCGGGGGATTACTGTCCCAGGAGGACCACCGGCCGCTGCCATCGCTGCGCCGGATTTCAAAGTGAAGGTGGACCCCGGTAGAGCGCCCCGTGGCGCCCATATAGGCAATGGTCTCTCCTTTGTTAACCACCCTACCGGTTGAAACCAGGATCCGGCAGGTATGCAGGTAAACCGTATAATAATCACCATGGTAGAGAATGAGATATTTCCCCAAACTACCCCGGTTGCCCGTCTGCACCACCACGCCGCTATCGGCGGCCAATATGGGAGTACTGGTCCCGGCGGCCGAAGAGATATCAATACCCCGGTGGGCGTACCCCCTAAAACCCTGGGTAATCCTACCACCGCGGTCAACACTGTAGGGGATGGGCCAGATAAACTGGCCGGTACCGTACGAAGGAACCCGGGCAGTCCCCCGTTCAATAACCCGGCTTACCGGTTGTTCTAATACCGATTCGGAAATTTTCTTACGTTCTACCTCCCGGCCGTTCTCCCGGGTAACATGATAAACCACCTTCTTGCTACCCGGCTCACCCGGGGTAACAACCTTTGATTGCACGTTCCACAATTTGTCGGTCCATCGGTAGCTGGTAGAATAAGGAACCGGCTCTAGCTGCTCAACCTCCTCAACCGTAATTACATGCACCTGCGGTAGCTCCTCCGCCGCCTTTTCCGCCCCGTCATCGTCGGTCGGCTGCATTTCGTAGCGTTGGGCAAAACTGTTCCCCCGGGAGAGAGTATAAATTTCCCGGCGCGCCGTACCCCCGGCGAGCATACGGGCCGCCTCTTCTGCCGGGTAGATCTCCTCCGGCCTAACCCGGCATTCCGCCCCTTCCAGTTCCTCCGCCAGCTTAACCTCCAGCAACCTGTTCCCCGCACTCTGACCGGCGTAACTATCACCCAACAGCTCAACTATACTCTCTACTTCCCCCTGATCCCTTACCGGCACTATCGGCTGCCCATCCACGGTAAGCATCGCCGCCCCGGTAACCATGGTCAACTGTTGCCGCAGCCTCTCTTTAACCCGCGGCAGGTTATCCGTGCCATGGGGTCGGTATTCCCGGCAACAGACCACCTCCTGGAGAGGCGTCACCGGCATACGATAGAGAAGGGTGCATTTTTCGACAAGAGAGCCGACAAACTCTTCCACCTCTTGGGACTCCCGCACCAGGCCGATCTCCCTGCCATCCACCAGCACCACCTGGAAAAAACTTTGCCGGTAAGCCAAGAGCCCCATCACCGCCCCTACCAAGAGAGAGACCGTGGTTATGTAGACAGCCCAATGTAACCTCTTACCCTTTAACCAAAAGAACCATTTCCGAAAGACACTGTAACGGAAAACCTTGCCTAGCTTAACCGCCAGTGCCTGTAGCCATGGAAAATCATCCCCGACCTTCATCAATTACCTCCTTTACGGATGCCAAGAGGTTGCTAATAAAGACCTGGCCTGCCCAAGAATATTAAGCCTACTTCTGGTTCTTTCCGCCAAAATCCTGCCGTCGCTAATATTACTTTCCGATTACGGTTAGATCCCCTCCCGGCAGCTATTATTAACCTGCCGAAGATTATTTTATGCACCTTAGCCCCCCACCGCAGAGTCGGGCTCACCCTCTTTCCCCCGGGCAATATTGGCAAATTTGCCGTAACGATCGTGGAAATAGAGCTCCACCGTGCCGGTAGGGCCGTTTCTCTGCTTGGCCACGATAAGCTCGGCTAAATTACCATCCTCCGCATCCCGAGTATAATAAGCTTCGCGGTAGATAAAGAGAACCATGTCGGCATTAGCCTCGATCCCCCCCGATTCCATGAGATCGCTTAATATCGGCCGGCGATCCGGTCTCTTTTCCACGGCCCGGCTTAACTGGGAAAGGGCTACCACCGGCACATTAAGCTCCTTGGCTAACGCTTTTAAAGAGCGGGAAATTTCAGAGAGTTCTTGTTGCCGGTTCTCAGCCCGACTAGAACCCCTCATCAGCTGAAGGTAATCTACAAAGATTGCGTCCAGGCCCTTCTCCGCTTTTAAACGCCGGGCCTTGGAGCGTAGCTCCATAACCGATAGGGAGGCGGTATCGTCAATATAGAGCGGTGCCGTGCTTAGCGGCCCTACCGCCCGGGTGAGCTTCTGCCAATCCTGCTGGCTTAAAAAACCGCGGCGCAAGTTTTGGGCATCAATGTGGGCCTGCGCAGAGAGAAGCCGCTGGGCCAACTGCTCCTTGGCCATCTCCAGGCTAAAAAAGGCAACCGCCTTCTCTTCGTTAACCGCTATATGCTGGGCAATATTTAAAGCAAGGGTGGTTTTACCCATACCGGGCCGGGCCGCCACGATAATCAGGTCTGCCTCCTGTAGACCAGCACTAATATGATCTAGATCGGTAAAGCCGGAAGAGAGACCGGTTACCCCTTTTTTATGGTCATATAATTTTTCAATCCGCTCAAAGGTCCGCACCAGGACCTCTTTTAGGGGGGAGAAGCCTTGGCGCTTGCCGCGGCGCCCCACCTCAAATATTTTCTGTTCCGCCCGGTCCAGAAGCTCATCTACATCCTGGGGAGAGCCAAAACCGGCGGAGATAATCTGCGTGCAACCGCTAATCAGTGCCCTAAGTATAGCCTTTTCCCTGACAATTTCCGCATAATACTGTACGTTGGCCGCCGTGGGGACCACGTCGGCCAGTAGGACCAGGTACTGCATGCCACCGGCCTCTTGCAAACCTTTTCTGCCCCTGAGTTCGTCGGATAGGGTTATTAAATCGACCGGTTCCCCCCGATCACACAAGGAAATAATGGCTTCAAATATTTTTTGGTGCGCCGACCGATAAAAGTCCTCCCCTGTTAAAAGCTCCGAAGCAGTATAGATCGCCTCTTTATCGATCAACATTGAACCCAACACCGACTGCTCGGCCTCCAAGTTTTGTGGAGGAACCCGTTCTCCAACAGTAGCCATCCCTATCCCTCCCTGGTGGGAAACAGGCTCTTTAACACGGAGGGGCTAAAAAAATGTGAACAGAGATCTGGAATTCCACGGGCGGTAATTAGCTCCATATCCGGGAAACCCTGGATCAGATTGTCACAATTTCCCTCCGGGATAATCACCTTTTTAAAACCCGCCAGCCTCGCCCCGTAAATCTTCTCAACCACTCCCCCTACCGCCTTAAGAGCCCCCTGTAATGAAATTTCCCCGGTTACTACGCAGTCTTGTTTTACCGGTATTTTTTTAAGAGCGCTTAACAAGGCGATAAAGATAGCCGCCCCGGCCGATGGCCCATCGATATTACCGCCACCGATAACATTAAGATGCAGGTCAAAATCATTTAGATCCAACCCGGTAAGGCTACGAATAACGGTAGCGGCGACAAATACCGAATCCCTAGTCATGGTACCGGCGGTGTCATTAAATCGCAACCGCCCCTTCCCCGGAAGCGCCGAAGGGAGGGCTACCGCCTCTATCTCCAGCACGGAGCCGGTAAAACCCGATACTCCCAACGCGGTAGTCTTCCCGACCTCCCCGGAGGCACTGGAACAGATCCGGGTTAGCGGGAGCAAACGGTTATCCTGAAGTATCTCTTGCATCAACCGGCCGGTAATTCGGGGCGCGGGGGCACCCTCTCCCGTGTAGAGCACCCGGCTATAGGCCTCTACCAGCAAATTAATCGCCTGCCGCCCCTCGCCGGTGTAACTGCTGATCATTGCCGGTATCCCCGGATCAAATTCCACTTTTAATTTTTTGGCGGCACCCTCAATGATCCGGGTAATATCCCCGGGGGTTAGCGGATCAAAAAATACCGGCGTACAACGGGAGCGAAGGGCCGGAGATATCTCCTCCGGCAAACGGGTAGTAGCACCGATAAGCACGAAATCCGCCGGGGCCCCCCGTTCAAATAGTAATTTGATATATTTCGGCACCCGGGGATCGGTTGAATCATAATAGGCCGATTCGAAATAAACTTGCTTATCCTCCAACACCTTTAGCAATTTGCTCTGCAACTGCAAATCCATCTCGCCGATCTCATCAATGAATAAAACCCCGCCATGGGCCTCACTAACTAACCCCAGCTTGGGCTCCGGGATGCCTACATCAGCCAACTCCCGTCGCGCCCCTTGGTAAATAGGATCATGGACGGAGCCGATCAACGGGTTGGAGGCCTCCCGGGGATCCCACCTTAAAGTAGTCCCATCAATCTCCACAAAGGGCGCCTGCTTGCTGAAAAGAGAGTGTCTAATTTTTTTTGCTTCCTGCAAGGCTAGCCGGGCGGCGGTAGTCTTCCCTACCCCGGGTGGTCCGTACAGCAAAATATGGGTCGGGTGAGGCGAGGCCAGCATAGAGATCAATGATTTGATAGCCTTGGACTGGCCGATTATTTCATCTATACTACCAGGGCGCAGCATCTCCATGGCACTCCGGGAGAGCTCCCGGGAGTACATCTTTTCAATCTCTGCATATTTCCGTAGGGTATGGGGGGTTTCAATACCACTAATATCCTTAACAACCTGGCTTTTAATCTCCCGAAGATACTCCTCGTGCCGCTCCTCAACCTTGCGGCGGACCTTCTGTTCGATGGATTTTTCCAGAGAGCGCCGGGCCAACTGGGTAGCCAGCTCATCTTCCAGCTCCTCCAGCACCCCGGGAATCAGTTTCTTCGCCGGCGGTTCCTTTAGGGTAGGATCCTCAAGAATAAGCCTCTGCAACCCCAGGACCTGCCGGGGAACCTTGGCAGAGCGCAGGAGATTTAATGCCCCCAGCTTACTGGCTTTTAAAATCATTTTTTCATGCCCATAGATATTGAAAAAGAGTTCCAAAAGGGCGTCAACTCGCCGATCTTCCGATCCTAAATCCTTGTTTTTTTGAACAGGCATCCCCCGGACTAACCCTCTTTCTCAACCTTTACCTGGATCGATGCTTTTACGCCAGCGCTTAATCTAACGGTGACCTGGTGATCCCCCAGTTCCTTAAGGGGCTCCTCCAACACCACCCTCTTTTTGTCGATGTCAAAGCCCCGGGCCTGTAGCGCAGCCGCTATCTCGGAAGAGGTAACCGAGCCAAACAGCCGCCCCTCTTCCCCGGCAGCCATCTTAAAACCTATTTGGGTCCCCTCCAGCTGCTGGCCTAGCTTCTGGGCCTCCGCCTCCTGCCGGCGAGCCCTTCTTTCCAGGATGCGCTCCCGCTGTTCCATCTCCTGCAACCGTTTGGGGGTAGCCTCCACCGCCCAACCCCTGGGCAGCAGCAGGTTCCGAGCATAACCGTCAGCCACCTCTTTAACCTCGCCGCGGCTACCCAGGTTTTTTACATCTTTGATTAAAATTACTTTCATACCGTCACATCCCTAAACTAATGCTACCTAGTTCGATATCCCTTAAACCGGCTCCTGCCTGTAATGGTCACATAAAAAATGGCGCCGGTAATTAAAAAATTCCAGCACCCCTAAAATGAACCCCGTTACCTATTCAGAGGTAAACGGCAACAGGGCCATGATCCGCGCCCTTTTAATCGCGGTAGTCAGTTGCCGTTGATGACGGGCACAGTTACCGGAAATCCGGCGGGGTAATATCTTCCCCCGTTCCGAAACAAACCGCTTTAATTTTTCATATTCCTTGTAATCAACCATCTCTACCTTGTCCACACAAAAGCTACAAATTTTTTTTCTAGGTCTACGACCTCTATCACGCCTCAACTAACCGGCCTCCTTAATTTACTAGAACGGAATATCATCTTCCCCCACTGGTTCTCCACCCCTGTCGGCCTCCGTTTCTTCGTCGCTTTCCGGACGGACCCGATCTAAAAACATGACATTATTAGCCACGACCTCGGCCGATTTTCTCCTAATACCCTGGCTATCATCATAGGAACGAACCTGCAGTCGCCCCTCCAGGGCCACCTGCCTCCCTTTTTTGAGGTAGTTGGCGCAGGTCTCCGCTGTTTTTTCCCAGGTTACAATGTTGATAAAATCCGTATCTCTTTCCCCCTGGCGGCTGGTAAAGGGCCTGTCTACAGCCAAAGTAAAAGTACCTACCGCTTTCCCATTGGCTGTAAACCGTAGCTCCGGATCCCGAACTAACCGGCCGACCAGTACTATCCGGTTAATCAACAGTTTCACCACCTTTCAATGGCTAAAATCAACCTTTTTCACGGATCACCAGGTAGCGCATGACCTTATCGCTAACCCGGAAAAAATGTTCCAGCTCTGGAACGATCCTCGCCCCGGATTTAAAGGTAATTAAAAAATAGTGGCCTTCTTTTAGCTTGTTAATCTCGTAGGCCAACCGGCGGGTTCCCCAGTCCTTTACTTCAATTATTTTGCCTTCGAATTTTTCAATTAAGCTCTGGAGGCTGTCGAGAAATTCCTGTGCTTGCTCCTGATCCTGCTCAGGATGAAGAATAAACATGGTTTCGTAGCTGTTAGTCACCTAAAACACCTCCCTTTGGTCTAAAACGGCCCCTTTCGCAGGAGCAGGGACGTTTGAAGAAATTCTACCATACTTGCAACCTACAAACAAGTGGAAAAGCTTTTTACCCCGCCTACTACAAAGATTACCTCGGCTAGGAAGTTTCATCATCCGTTATGATCCGTTTTACCCGCCGCTCAAACCGGGATCGGGGCAATAGCACGCTGCGCCCACACTTGAGACATTTTATCCGGAAATCCATCCCGACCCGTAGTATACGCCAGCGGTCCGAACCGCAGGGGTGAGTTTTTTTAAGTTGCACCTCCTGCCCCACCCGGTACTCCATGCTTCGGCCCCCTACCGATAATAATAGCAGCTAGCGCTGATCCAGCGCTGCGCTGATCTGGTTAAAAACCTGGGATATTTCCGTGTTTCCATTAACAACCGTCAACAATCCCAGTTCCCGATAATA
This sequence comes from Bacillota bacterium, assembly GCA_012799185.1. Lineage (GTDB taxonomy): Bacteria > Bacillota > Dethiobacteria > DTU022 > DTU022 > JAAZLS01. Next base: position 46,848 of record JAAZLS010000078.1, read on the forward strand.
GTCTACTACCGGCGCCGTCTGCTGTTTGAATACTTCCAGTCTTTCGGTAACCGTCTTCAGGGTGTCATCATCCCTTTGGAACAGCTCCCCGCCGCACCGATCACAGACATTGCGCACCTTGGGCTGATTAAATTTTAAGTGGTAGGAGGAGGCACATTCCCGACACACCCTTCTCCCGGTAAGCCGGGTTACCAGCTCCTCCTCCGGTACCTCGATATAAATGGCCCGATCGATACCGGTCCCCCGCTGTTTCAGGGCCCGTTCAAGGTAATTCGCCTGCTCCAAGGTCCGGGGGAAGCCATCGAAAAGAACCCCGGGTATATCACTCAACTCTTCAAGCTTCTCAAAGACGGCCTGGACGACAATCTCACCGGGTACCAACTGGCCCTTATCCATAAATTCCCGGGCTTTCTTGCCTAACGGTGATCCCTTATTAACCGCACTGCGTAAAATATCACCGGTAGCAATATGTAACAGCTGGTACTTGGCTGCCAAAAGTTCCGCCTGGGTACCCTTACCTGCTCCCGGGGGACCCAGCAAGATGATTAACATTTAATACTACCCTCTTTCCCGTAAAGCAACTAGCTGAAAACAAGAGCCATTATGTCAATATATTGTTCTTCTTAGACAACTTAATTCCTGCCTACCCCCAAAATAAGCCGGTAGCTTTACCAGATCTGAAGCCGGATGGCTATCACCCAAACATATTGAAATAGCGCTGACTGCTCCAACCGTAGAGCACCGAAAGGCAACAGGGTTAAAAGGGGCACGCCAACCCCTATAACTAGGGCAGCCAGCAGGACTGCCCCCGCTACACCGATCATAACCCCCACCCACTGTTCCCGCCGGGTAATGCCGCCTGCGCCTTTTTTCACCCAGGCTGCCGAAATAACATAACATCCGCTCCCCCATACCAGGAAAGCCAGGCAAAAGCAGAGCACATTTAAAAGCGCCTGGCAGAGCGGATCCAACCAGCCGCCGCCCCCCACCGACAGGGAGGGATACCCCAAATAAAGTTGCTTTAAAAACAGCGGGAGGGATGACCCGGTATCACCGGCCGGGGCAGCAACAGGGAGAGCCAGCCGCTGTCCAACCACCTCCCTGATATAGCCCGCCACCGGGTAGCTATGCCCCAATATTCTCCTTATTTCCGGCTTAAAGCCATTTGAGACAAATATCGTCGCCATTAAAATGGCGATCCGATTACCCATCCGGCGAGCTCCAGAGATATATCCGATCGCGCCCCCCCATAATAGCCAGCATATCACTAGTAAATCGACCGGGTTCATAGGTTTCTCTTCCGTAAGAGCCTTTATTAAGGTGTCAATCCTTACCTTCCCGCTCTCCTTAATACATATTTCAAACCCCCTTTTAATATACTTTAAATATATATCGAGAGGAGAAGTTAATGCCTACCTGGACCCCCGGGATTGACCGTCACCCTGCCCTGGAAACTAATTGGAGAAGGATCGATTGCCGGGATCCGCTGGCTGCAAACGAGATTGCAGCGGCACTGGGAATCCTTATTCCTGCCTCTACCGTTGGCACCCGGGTAATAATATGTATCGGTTCGGATCGCTCCACAGGCGATGCCCTCGGCCCCCTGGTCGGAACGGCCCTTTCAGCGCTAAAATTGCCCCGGACCCGGGTCCTGGGAACCCTGGCCCGACCGGTTCATGCCCTAAATCTAAAATCTACCCTAGCCGATTTAAACCGGCCAAAACATTGCTCCCCGGTAATAATTGCCGTGGACGCCTCCCTGGGCAGCCCTGAACGCATCGGTACCATCGAGGTGGGGGTGGGCCCCTTACATCCCGGTGCCGGTGTCAATAAGGGCCTTCCCCCGGTGGGCCACTATTATTTAAGCGGCGTGGTTAATATTGGGGGTTTTATGGAACAGATGGTTCTCCAAAGCACCCGCTTGTTCCGGGTAATGGAGATGGCTGTCATAATGTCGACCGCCCTGCAACAATACCTGGCTACAACGGCCGATGCAAGGCACAAAACCCCACCCATCCCCTAGGCCTGGAGGCCGGTAAAAGATACCGGGCCACCCAGCTCGGGCGGCCCTTAAATCATCAGGTTTGAGGCGGATCCTCTTCCAAGCCCTGGGCCTGGGTCTCCATTTCACAGCTACCGCTAAAAAAGGCCCCCTCATCAATGACCAGCCCGGCGGCCTTAATCGCTCCGGTTACCTTACCTGTACTGCGAATTTCTAGTTTTCCCGACAGCTCCACGGATCCTTTGAAATAACCGGCGACGGATACATTCCGGGCCTGGATATCCAGCAAGGCTCGCCCCTTTTCACCTACTATGACATCGCCCTCGGTTTCTAACTCCCCCTCCATAACACCGTCAATTCTCATCAACCCCTTGGATTTAACGGTGCCCTGCAGATAGGTTTCCGGCCCGATCAACGTCGCTACTTTATCCGGTGATGTCTCCTGCCTGCCTCGCTTAAACAATCGGCGCCCTCCTTAGCATATCAATAAATATAATTCAGGGGATTAACCGCTACCCCGTTTACATGAACCTCGTAATGTAGATGCACCCCCGTAGAACGCCCGGTTCGCCCCATGTAACCGATTACCTGCCCCTTGCTCACCCTCTCCCCGCCGGAGACGGCAAAACCGGAAAGATGGGCATAATAGGTCTCGTAACCGTAACCATGGTTGATTGTTATCAGGTTGCCCCACCCGCCCCGGTACCCAGCCCCGGTTACAGTGCCCGCAGCGGTAGCATAAATTGGGGTGCCGTAAGGGGCCGCAATATCTATCCCCTTATGAAATTGACCAACATACCGGTTAAAAGGAGAACGACGATTGCCGAAACCGGAGGTAATCCGCCCCCAGGCCGGCCATATAGAGGGTGTGGCCTCCAGCCGGCGGGAATATTCTTCCACCTGTTCATTGATCTGGTTCAATGAATCGGACTGTTCAGAGACAGCCTGCTGCAGACGGGTAATATTATGAGCCGCCCGGTTAAATACCCCTTCGCCCGATCGACTGGCATACAACCGGTTTTCGTAATCGGGGAGGCTCTCATCGGTAGCGGCGATCCCAATCCGGCTGGTTACCTTCCCGGTAAGCGACTCCACCCGTTCAAACTGGGCCAGGAGCTGCTGCGTTTCAAAGGCACATAGGTTCATCTCTTCGTTTTGACGACGATTTTCCTCACGCAGGCTACGCGCCTCCAGCGATTCATTCCACACCTGGCGATAAGAACAGGCGATCATCATGAATAGGCTGAGACCGGCAATTAATGCTCCCACCAATAATCGCACTGCCTTTAATGATAGCCGGAGGCTATATGTAGTCTCCTCTGAATGGGGAACAATAATCATTGTGAAACAAGACTTGGTCTTCTCCACAACCTAAGCCCACCCCCCGGGTCATTAAGTTTTACGGTCCGGCTAAATCGCTTCCCGGGCCTTTTCTAATGCCGCTTTTTCCTCCGGACTCAATGGATAGAGCGAGCCACCCTGCCGAACCGGCTTACCATAAAGGCGGTTCTCCTCCCGCCCAAAAATACTGGTTACGATTGCCCCATCGCCAGCATGGTTGAGCAGGGCCAGCGAAAAACTTAAATCGCTCCCCGTATCCTGAAAAGCATTGTACCGCACCAGCCCAACACCCACAAACCGGGAGGCCAGGCTTTCGAGGGCCCCCAAACGCTGCCCCAAATTGCTGTTTTGCTCCTGCACCCCGGCGATTGCCGCGTTCATCTGGTTGAGCAACTCCTCCAGGCTAAGCTGGTCACCTCCGGCCAGCAGCCGGCGATAGCGTTTTTTAAGCCGGGAGAGCTGAACCCACAACACCAGGCATGAAACCGTTAAAACCAGCAGGACGGCAACCAGGGTCAGCAGGATCGCCCCCTGGTGAACAGTCATCAAGGTCGGTAATTTTCCCCACATCTCGTTAATCTAAAAACACCACCTGGCCGAAGCCCGTAGTAAAGAGTGTTATTCGCTACCGGGCCCCTTAATCCTTTTTGTTTCACGTGAAACAGGCCCCACTATTTGCCAGGCATTATTATTCCCAGCAACCGTTCCAGGTCTTCCATTTGATAAAATTCGATCTCGATAGTTCCACCCTGGGCCCGTTGGGTGATCTTAACCTTTGTCCCTAGGTGATACTGCAACTCTTCCCTTATCTCTTCCCAAACCGGGTCCGGCGCTGCAACCATATTCTCTCGGGGCTCTTTTTTAAGCTCCGGGCCCGGCTCACTAAATTTTTTCCTACCGGAAACCAGCCGCTCAACCTCCCGGGCAGTTAGCTTTTCACGGATGATTCGCCGTGCCAGGCGATTTTGTAACTCCTTATCAGAAAATCGCAGCAGGGGCCGGGCCTGTCCTTCGGTTAGGCTTCCTTCTTCCAAGGCCTTTTTAACCTCTTCGGAAAGGCTCAAAAGCCGCATTGTATTGGCAATCGCCGGGCGGCTTTTTCCTAGGCGACGGGCCAGTTTCTCCTGGGTAAGCTTAAATTGAGTGACAAGTTGATGATAGGCCCTGGCCTCTTCAATAGGGTTTAAATCCTCCCGTTGTAGGTTTTCAATCAGGGCGATCTGTAGCATCATTTTGTCATCCAGCTCCCTGGTCAAAGCCGGAATGGTTTGTAAACCGGCCAGGCTGGCCGCCTTAAGCCTTCTTTCCCCGGCTACTAAAACGTACCCGTCCTTCCCCGGGGTTACTATAACCGGTTGGACTACGCCATGCTCCCGGATTGAATCGGCTAACTCTTGCAGTTTTTCTTGATCAAATTGTACCCGTGGTTGAAACGGGTTCCGGCTAATGCGCCCGATATCGATCTCCCGCAGGGCAGCCCCCCCGTCAATAGTTTCCGGGATTAGCGCTCCCAGCCCCCGTCCTAACCTCCTCTTTCCTGTCATCTGTCTATCACCTCCCGGGCAAGGGCCATGTATACCTCCGCTCCCCGGCAGCGGGGATCATAGGTTATAATCGGCTGCCCATGACTGGGGGCCTCACTTAACCTAATATTACGGGGTATGATAACCTTGTACACCAAATCCTTGAAGTAAGTTCTGACCTCTTCAGCCACCTGTTCCGAAAGGTTTGTCCGCCCATCATACATGGTCAAGACTACCCCGGCAATAGTTAGCCTCTCGTTTAAATGTTTTCGGACCAGGTTTATGGTATTAATAAGCTGCCCCAGCCCTTCAAGGGCGTAATATTCACATTGGATCGGTATTAATACCTCGTCGGCGGCAGTAAGCGCATTAATGGTCAATAGACCCAACGAAGGAGGACAATCAATGAGCTGATAATGATATTTTTTCTTTAAACTTCCCAGGGCCCGCTTTAATTTAACTTCCCGGTTAATTGTCGGGACCAGCTCTATCTCCGCCCCGGCAAGCTTTATCGTTGCCGGCACCAGGTCCAGGTGCTCCCATGAGGAGGGGATTACAACCTGTTCTAAGGGAATATCATTAATTAAGGCATCATAAATACAAAATTTTATCCCCGTCTTAGAAACTCCGATCCCGCTGGTAGCATTCCCCTGGGGATCTACATCGACCATCAGTACCTCTTGCTTGTAATAAGCCAATGCGGCCGAAAGGTTTACAGCCGTTGTTGTCTTACCTACCCCTCCCTTTTGATTGGCGATAGCTATTATCCGGGACATCTTCTGCCTCCTTGGACGTAATTGGAGTCTTTTGCATGCTGTTAATTCCTGATATGGGGGCGGGTACTCACCACCACTACCCTAGCTCTCTTTAGGGAGGCGGATAATAACTTCATACCATTCGGGAAGATCTTGTTCCAACACCTGCGGACTAAGACCGGATTTCTCGATAATTTTTACGGCTTGATGGATAGTATTTAAAAAGATCCGTAGGTCCCTAATAACCAGCTTGCTACCCGGTGACGGAGCCGGTGGCGAACCGGTCTCTATCTGCCGGCTGACCGCCTGTTCTAACTGCTTCACAGTAAAATCCTGAGCTACTGCTTGATTATAAAGCGTTTTTTGAAGCTCTTCTGTCGGCAATTTTAACAATGCCCGGGCATGCCTCTCGGTTATCCTACCTTCACCTATCCCCGCTTTAACCTCTGGGGGTAGCCTGAGCAGCCGGATTTTGTTGGCGATGGTCGGTTGGCTCTTTCCTAACCTTTGGGCCAATGCCTCCTGGGTATACCCGAACTCTTGCAGTAGCCGGGCATAGCCTTCAGCCTCCTCGATCAGATTTAAATCCTCCCGCTGCAAGTTTTCAATTAAAGCCATGGCCGCCATGGCGCTTTCCCTGATATCCCTAACCACTGCCGGGATAGCTTTCCAACCCAGCCGCCGACAGGCCAACAGTCGCCGTTCACCGGCAACCAGTTGGTAGCTGTTCTTGCACCGGCGGACAATTATTGGCTGCAATAGGCCGTAGGTTCTGATTGATTGGGCTAGCTCTCCTATTTTATCATCCGAAAAGCTGGTGCGCGGCTGGTATGGATTCCGGGCGATCTTATCTATAGCAACATTCTCTATTTTCCCGGCCCGTGAATCTTTTCCCGGTAAAGTCATTTTTTCACTCCAAGTTATTCTCTTAAATCACAAAACCTGTATTTTTCCGCATCCTCAAATTAACCAGGAATGCTTTACTAAAGGTAATTTGACAATAAGGCGGACAATCCTTCATCAATAGGATTTTTATAGTAATTGTTAAAGCTTTTCCATTATAACCAGTAGGCGCCGTTCACCGGTAGGAAGCCGGTAAGATAATTCCTTCTTTATTCGTCCGCCTAGGCCATCTATTACCGCCTTTGCTCCGGATATCTCTTTTTCCAGGGCCGGACCCTTATAAAATACCAGCCGCCCCCCGGGAGCAGCAAAAGGAAACGCTATTTTAGCCAATTCCCTTATTGGTGCCACTGCCCGGCTAAAGAGGTAGTGAAAGGCCTCCCGGTAGCAGGGTTCACGGGCCAAGGATTCGGCCCTACCTGTTACCCCATAGGCTTTATGAAACCCTAGGCTGCGACAGGCATGTTTTACAAAATTAATTTTTCGCCGGTTTGAATCCAACAGGTAAACCGGTATCTCCGGTAAAAATATTTTCAAAGGGATTCCCGGCAACCCGGCCCCGGTTCCTAGATCCAATAAGGGTCCCGTCTCTACCCGCATAACCGTTAACGGGTACAGGGAATCATAGAGATGTTTAAATACCAGTTTTCGGTATTCCTTATCCCCAACCAGGCTGTGGCGGCTTGAAGCCAGTTCAATTAACGATAGATAGCTTTTTAGCTTACCCAATCGTTCCGCTCCCGCCGGCAGCCCAAGCAACATTAACATCTCTTCCAGGGCCTTAATTTTTTCTTTTTCCGGTGGGGAGATCATTTCCCTAGACAAAACTCCTTAAATATATAATCCAGCAGTTCATCGGAAACTGTATCCCCGGTAATTTCCCCTAAATTTCCCCAGGCAGAACGGATCTCATAGCTTACCAGCTCCATGGGCTCTGTCCCCCAGGCGAGCCGGGCCCTTTGAACAGCCTCCAGCGCACCGGTAACAGCCTCGAGATGGCGCATGGAAACCAGGAGGGGCTCCACCTCCTCTAGGGCTGGCTTATGCCCCAACAGCCCGGTGATCGCACCCTCCAGTTCCTCCAGCCCCTCCTCTTTTAGCGCGGAGATGGAAACCAGGGGGACCTCTGGATATTTTTCCGAGAGCGACCTATATTCCTCCCGGAGGCCCAAGTCCATCTTGTTTAGGATAAAAACCGCCTTCTGATCTTCTTGCAGTAACCCGATAATTACCTCGTCCTCCTTGGTCATCGGCGAGGAGCCGTCAAATACAATCAGCAGGAGACGGGCCCGCCCGGCAACCTCCCGGGACTGCTCCACCCCGATCTGCTCCACCGGCCCAGTCGCCCCGTGAATTCCAGCCGTATCGATCAGGCGGATGGTAAACCCTTCCAGCACTAGTAGTCCTTCCAATAGATCCCTGGTAGTACCGGGGGCTTCATGAACGATCGCCCTTTTCTGCCCCAAAAGGGCATTTAATAAGGACGATTTGCCCACGTTTGGCTTACCAATAATTGCAGTAGCTACCCCTTCTTGGTAGATTAGCCCCCGCTCGGCCCCTTTAAGCAGCCGCTCCACCCCTTTTTCTAGGGCTACCAACTCTTTTCCTATAAATGAAAGGTCTTGCTCCTCATTTATCTCATCGGGAAAATCTAGTCGGGCCTCTAAGTGGGCTAAAATTACTAATGCCCGTTCCCTTAACTCTTCCACCTTGCTGGATAATATCCCCTGGACATTGGCAGTGGCAATCTTTACCGCCTTTTCAGAACGGGCCCGGATTAACTTTAACATGCTTTCCGCCTGGCTAAGATCGATACGCCCATTTAAAAAAGCTCGCCGGGTAAACTCCCCCGGCTCCGCCAACCGGGCCCCGGCCCTAATCACCTCTTTCAAAATCATTCTTAAAACCGTCGCCCCCCCGTGGCCATTAATCTCCACCACATCTTCCCGGGTAAAGGTATGGGGAGCCTTCATAAAAGAGAGGAGAACCTCATCCAATAGTTCCCCCGCCTCATTTTTTACAAACCCATGGTAAAGATATCGATTTTTAGGATAGATGCCGCTCGGTTTTCGTGCAGGTTGAAATAATTTTTCCCCAATCCGAAAAGAGTCCGGGCCGCTCAGCCGGACAATACCGATACCGCCTTCCCCTAGGGGGGTACTAATGGCAGCAATAGTATCTCCTCTGTTCATTACTACTTCACTTGTCCTTGTAGCTTATTTCTACAGATTAAAAGGCCGCCCCCCGCTTAGGAAAGGCGGCCATTTTAAGGCTAATTTACCTTAGTCCAATAACTATTTGCCGCCGGGGTTCTTCCCCCTTGCTGTAGGTGTAGACCTCTCCATGCTCTTTCAAAGCAAGATGAATGATCCGCCTATCTTGGGGGGTCATCGGTTCAAGGAATACCTGGCGGCGGGTAGCCAGAACCCGTTCAGCTGCCTTCAGGGCAAGCCGGTTGAGAGTCCGTTCCCGGCGCTGCCGGTAATTCCCCACATCCATGATCACCCTTTTCCTAATCCCGGGAAACTGGCGGCGTAAGATACTGTTAACTAAATACTGCATTTCATTTAATGTTCTTCCCCGCCTGCCGATTAAGATTCCGCTGCTAGAATCATTAATCCTGACATAATAATTTTCTTCACTGCTGGTTACCTCTACCTCTCCACCCAACTCCATCAAAAACAGCATTTTCTCTATAAATTTTTGCAGGTATTCTTCCGCTTCATATCGCTTTGTCACCAACACCCGGGCATCCTTACTGCCAATAATCCCAAACAGCCCTTGGTTTGGCTCACAGAGCACCTCTATCTGCGCGTTGCTCTTTTTAATTCCCAGCTGGTCTACAGCCTTATTTACCGCCTCTTCAACTGTTCGACCGGTAACTTCCATCGCTTTCATCTATCCCCGCTTTTCCTTTCTCCTTGGTTTCTCCTTCCCTTTCACCGGCTTCGGCTTCAACTCCTCTTCGCCATTCTCCTTTCGGACGACCACGTAATGCTGCCCCAACGAAAACAGGTTGTTCATGACCCAATATAACACCAACCCCATAGGAAATTTAAAGCTTAAATAGGTGATCAGTGCTGGCATCATGTATAACATTATCTTTTGATTGGGGTCAGTCATGGTTAGCCGCTGGTGCAAAAAAGTAGTAACCCCGGATAAGATTGGAAAGATGAAATAAGGATCGGGGGAAAGCAGATCGCCCCAGACGGTAAATGACGGAAAAATGTAGGAGCTAAAGTTAGGAATATCTAAAATGCCAAACTTGGCCGGATTACTTAACAGCCGGAAAATACCGATTAAAATTGGAAACTGTATTAAGAGGGGAAGACAACCGGCCATAGGGTTAACCTTATTTTCCTTTAATAGCTCCATCACCGCCTGGTTTTGCTTTTCTTTATCGTTTTTATACTTTTCTTGTAGTCTTTTGATCTCCGGCTGAACGGCTTGCATTCGTTTCGCCGATTGAATTTGCTTGTTATTAAGTGGGAAAGTAACTAACTTTACCAGTATTGTAAGGATTATAATAGCTACTGCATAATTTTGCCCACTAAAGTTCAGATAGATAAATCCCAGTGCAGTATTAAAAAAACCAGCAATCGCATCCAACATCGTTCTCCCCCTTACTCCACCGGATCATATCCGCCGGCGTGAAACGGGTGACATCGTAGCAGGCGTCTAATACCCAGGTAAGTTCCTTTTATTACTCCCCATTTTTCTACTGCCTGGTAAAAATACTCCGAACAGGAGGGGTAAAAACGGCATACCGGGGGCCCTAACGGGGAAATGAGCACCTGGTAAAACCGTAGCAAAGCTAAAATTATATTTTTAACTGCCTTTCCGCTAGTTAGTTGGAGGTAGTCAAAGCTAGGTTTGCTTTTTTGCAAATAGACCACAGCTCCTCCCGGGCCTGCCAATATCCCGTATCTACCGCCGGCTTCCGAGCCACTAAAACTAGATCGTATCCCGGTTTAATTTTTTCTTGTAGCGACCGGAATGCCTCTTTATAAATTCTTTTAATGCGATGTCGCTGCACACTTTTACCTATTTTTTTACTGATCGAAAATCCTAATCGGTGCCCCGGTTGCCGGCTCTTGCGGTAGTATACAACCACACCCCGGGATACAACAAATTTTCCCTTACGGTAAATTACTCCAAATTCCCTGCTTTTCCTAATCCGACCCAGTATGAGGGCACCCATCAGGCAGTAATTTTATTTCTTGATTTTCTCCGCCGGCGCCTGATAATCGCCCTCCCCCCCCGGGTCCTCATCCGGCTTAAGAAGCCATGCCTCTTTTTTCTTCTTCTTTTTTTTGGCTGGTAAGTCCTTTTCATCTAAAGCCCCTTCTCCGTTTCTATTTCTTTCAGGGTTAAACATAGAAAATTATACCTTAATAAGAGGGACAATGCAAGGAACCGGGAAGGAAACCGGGTATTTAAAAAAATGTGGCTTAATAGAGCTATCTCGATAATACCTGATTTACCTTGAACCGGGTTCCCCCTCCTTATTAATCCCTATATTTAACCTTTTACGCACGCTGTTGGTAATTGCAGTAAAAGAAGGTTTTTGTTAATATAAAGTGTGAAATCGATAATAGGTTGATCCTCCTTATCCACATAACACTGTTAATAACCCTTAAGATTGTTAGTAACTAATCATTTCTTCCATCCCTTAACCTATTTATCTACAGGGAGGTTAAGTCAATGAACAACCAGCTCTCCCAAATATGGGACCTGATGTTAACAGAAATAGAAAAAAACCTAAGTCGCCCCAGCTTCGAAACCTGGCTAAAATCCACCCGCCCGGTCTCTTTAACCGGTAAAACCATTCTCATCGAAGTTCCTAATGATTTTACAAAAGATTGGCTGGAATCCAGGTATCAAAATTCAATATTAAAGATAATTAAAAACTTAACCGGTGAAAATTATAATATTCATTTTGTAATTTCCTCCAGCCTTGAACCGGAAGTAGACAAGCCGGCTGATCTGCAATTTTCGGACCCCTCCCCCCCTCCCAATGTAAAACCAAAAAATAGCTATCCTAAATCTTACCAGGGTACCCCCTTGAACCCCCGCTATACTTTTGAGAGTTTCGTAGTCGGTAACTGTAACCGCCTTGCCCATGCCGCCTCACTAGCGGTAGCCGAGGCCCCCTCCCGGGCCTATAACCCCCTTTTTATTTATGGCGGTGTCGGCCTAGGAAAAACCCACCTCCTTCATGCCATCGGTCATTATATTGTCGACAACAATCACGGGATTAAAAAAACAACCTACATATCAACGGAAAAATTCACTAATGATTTTATTAACTCCATTCGAGACAATAAAACCGTGGATTTCCGCAATAAATATCGCAGTGCAGATGTGCTCTTAATTGACGACGTCCAATTTTTAGCCGGAAAAGAACAGACCCAGGAAGAGTTTTTCCACACTTTTAATACCCTTCATGAAAGCTATCGGCAGGTAGTAGTCTCCAGCGATCGCCCTCCAAAGGAGATTCCAACCCTGGAGGATCGTTTACGTTCCCGCTTTGAGTGGGGGTTAATTACCGATATTAATTCCCCTGATTTGGAAACCCGGATAGCAATTCTCAAGAAGAAGGCGACCCAGGAAAACCTAAAAATTCCCGATGATGTGATCATGTATATCGCTAATAAATTTGAAACAAATATCCGGGAACTGGAGGGGGCGTTAATTAGGATTATTGCCTATTCCTCTCTTTCCGATTCCCCGGTTACCCTAGACCTGGCCAAGGAGGCCTTAAAGGATATTATTTCTACCTTCCGTAAAAAAATAACAATTAAACAGATTTTAGAAGAGACCGCTTCCTGTTTTAATATAACCCCCCAGGAGATGAAGTCTAAAAAAAGGACCCAAATTATAGTTTTCCCTCGCCAAGTAGCCATGTATTTAACCCGGGAATTAACAGATTCTTCATTAATAAAAATTGGCCGTGAGTTCGGCGGTCGCGATCATACTACTGTAATTCATGCCTGTAAAAAAATTGAGGCGGAACTCTCGTCTAACAGCGAATTAAAAAACAAGCTGGCCCTTATTAAAAGCAAGCTAAAGGAAGGTTAACTGTAACCGGTTGATTATCCGGTGGACAAGCTGTGGATATCTATTTTTTTTATAAACCTTGTTAACTATTATCCCGGTTATCCACAGCTTGTCCACAAAAACGGGGGGGGACCAACCCATTATTATCAACTTTATCAACAACTCGTCTACAATATCCACCGCCATTATTACTGTTACTATTTATATCTATTAAAATAATCATAAGCATTTATTTGTGTAGAACTAATTTAAAATCAAAGGAGGAGGTCTTCAAATGATTTTTGATAAGAGGGAACTTCTAACCTGCCTGGAGGTAATAGAGAAAGCGCTACCAGTACGCTCCCCGGTCTCTGTAATTAACAATATTTTTCTAAATTGCCAGGAGGAAAAGGTGCTATTTTCTGCAACCAACTTAGAGCTGGAAATAAAATACACATTACCCCATCCCGGTCAAAACAAATTCAAGGTCCTTCTTCCCCCTAGGATCGTTGATATTATTCGTTACCTTCCTGACCAACAGGTAAAGATCTCCTGTGACCTAGAGCGCCATGGTATCAATATAACATCCGGACCGGCCAGCTATTCCCTTTATGGGGCCGATGCAGCTGAATACCCGGTTTCCTCCCTTTCAACGGAGGAATCAACCTATGTTGATATTAGCCAGGCCCGTTTAAAACAGGCCCTGCGGCAGGTCGTATTTGCCTCCTCCAACGAAGAAGGTCGCCCGGTCTTTACCGGTCTACTATTTACTTTTGATGAGACAGGGGTTACCATTACCGGCTCCGATACTTACCGGGTAGCCCTACTTAAGATGTCCGTTTCCGGTAGCCTATCTACCCCGCAGCAGGTTTTAATTCCGGCCCGGACTATCCGGGAACTGGTTAAAATATTAAACGACGTAGAGCAAACGGTAAGGATCGGTTTTCATAAAAACCAGGTATCTTTTGACTTTCAACAGGTAAATGTAGTGGCCAAGGTCCTGGATGAAAAATTTCCCGATATTACCGGGATCATTCCATCGGATTATAAAACAAGGGTCCAACTTCCCCGCGAGCAGTTCGAAGAGACTGTAACCCGGGCTTCCCTGTTGGCGGAGGGGATCAACCGGGCGGTCTGCCTTTCCCTTAACGGATCCAACTTACAGGTTAGTACCAGTTCCCAGGTAGGGAAAATGGAAGAGGGGCAGGCAGTCGAGGCGGAGGGAGAAGATTTTAAAATCTATCTTAACTCCCGATTTTTATTAGAAATGATGCGGGCGGTCGACTATAAGCTCTTTAGGGCCGAGTTTAACGGTACAAATGGCCCGGTAATTTTCAGACCGGGTGAGGAGGAGGAGGAGAATTATCTTTACCTAGTGTTACCTATAAAAATGACCTCCTGATGCAGGAAGGGTATAATAGGAGAAGGGGTTAGGAAGCTGTACTGCCAACAGGAGGGTAACCGTTGAAACAGCTCCGCGAAATTATAAACGGCTTGCTCCAATCCCGGGGATTGTGGTCCCAGTTTAAGATCAGTGAATTAATCTTTAATTGGGACGAAATAATCGGGGAGTCCCTATCCACGGTTACCCGGGCTACTGATTTTAACCGGGGCCGGTTAAGGGTACTGGTAGAGGATCCGGTTTGGGGGCATCACCTATCTTTAATGAAACCCCAGATTATAGAACGCCTTAATAGGTACCTGGGTAAAAAAATAATTAAAGAGATCTATTTTCAGGTGGGCGAGGTCAAACCGGCTTCTGGAAAAAAAAAGAGGGCTGCTGCCGGCAGCCGGGAGGAACAGTTTTCCCGGGGGCAGGAGTTTAAAAATAATATTAAAAAGCTTCAAGATTTAATAGATCCCCGCTAGTTGGTTACCTGGCAATCATTCTTAGTTCAAGGTGGTGAGCGGATGTTTATTCATATTGGCGGTTCTCGGGTAGTTTACACCAAGGATATTGTGGGAATATTTCACCTCCTGCCGGAGGAGAGGGGAATTAATAGGGAGTTTATAGAATCGTCAGCGGTAGCATTTTTTGATCAGGAGGAGTTGGCGCGAAATAAGTCATTTATTGTCACCACCGATAGGGTGATACTATCGACAATTTCACCTTTAACCCTAGGCGAACGCAGTAAAAGTACCTTGGTGGAGGGGATGTAAGCTTCGCCCGGTTTAACCGGCCCGTATTGCCGGTTCCTTAAACAAGAATAAAAATTATCGACCAACAATTATAAACTTTTGGGGATGGTATATACCCCGCCCATCCAGCCGAAGCGGTCCATGGATAACTGTGCTCCGGCGGGGATTGTGCTATAATATGTAAGTATGGAAGTTTAGAAAAGAAAAACAGCATTCGGGAGGATAGTGAAGAGAGTTCATGACCCAAATAAATTCCAATTATGATGCCACCCATATCCAGGTGCTGGAAGGGTTGGAGGCGGTACGCCGTCGTCCCAGCATGTATATCGGTTCTACCGGAAGCAGGGGCTTACATCACCTGGTTTTCGAAGTGGTGGATAATAGTATTGATGAAGCTCTTTCCGGGTACTGCCGGGAGATAAAGGTGATCATTCACGAAGATAATAGCGTTTCGATTACCGATGATGGGCGCGGTATACCGGTTGAAAATCATCCAGAACAACAGCGACCGGCAGTAGAGGTAGTTCTGACAACCCTCCATGCCGGAGGCAAGTTTGGAAATAAAAGCTATAAGGTATCCGGAGGGCTTCACGGGGTGGGGGTGGCAGTAGTAAATGCTCTCTCCCAGTGGCTGGAGGTAAAGGTTTTTCGCGACGGTAAAATTTATTACCAACGTTTCCAAAAAGGGGAGAAGAATACCAACCCGGAGATTAAAGGGACGACCGGGCGTAGTGGGACGGAGATTACCTTTTATCCCGATCCAACGATCTTTGATCAGGTGATTTTTGACAACGAGATCATCATTCAGCGGCTCCGGGAGCTGGCTTTTTTAAATAAAGGGACCCGGATTATCTTTAGGGATTTACGAAGTGGTAGCGAGGAAAGGTTTAAATACGACGGTGGTATTGTACAGTTTGTTAATTATCTAAATGACGGCAAAGAATCTTTTCCTAAGAGGCCGATCTATATCTCCAATAAAATCAACAGTTGTTTAGTAGAGATTGCCCTTCAGTATCATAGCGGTTATACGGAAAACATCTATTCCTATGCCAATAATATTCATACTAAGGAAGGGGGTACCCATGAGGCTGGCTTTAAAAGTTCGCTAACCAGGCTTATTAATGATTATGGACGAAAGACGGGGAGCCTGAAAGAAAACCAGCCCAATCTCAGTGGGGATGATATTAGGGAAGGGTTGACCACGGTATTAAGTGTTAAGCTTCTTGACCCCCAGTTTGAGGGACAAACCAAGACCCGGTTGGGAAATAGCGAGCTACGCAGTATTGTCGATACGGTGCTCTATACGGGGTTGGAAACCCGCTTAGAACAGAACCCGGCCCTAGCCAGGAGGATATTTCAAAAGGCTATCAGTGCCTCCCAGGCCCGGGAGGCGGCCCGTAAGGCCCGCGAGTTGACGCGGCGTAAAGGTGCGCTCGATTTTTCTGGCCTTCCGGGGAAATTGGCTGATTGCACATCCCGGGATCCGGCGGAGAGTGAACTCTTTATTGTTGAGGGGGATTCGGCCGGCGGTTCAGCCAAGGGGGGGCGGGATCGCCAGTTTCAGGCTATTCTCCCCCTGCGGGGAAAAATTTTAAATGTAGAGAAGGCCCGCCTTGACCGGGTGCTTTCCAACGAGGAGATCCGGGCTATTATTACAGCCCTCGGCACCGGGATCGGAGAAGAGTTTGACCTGGAAAAGGCACGCTATCACCGGGTCGTCATTATGACTGATGCTGACGTAGATGGTTCCCATATCAGAACCCTGTTATTGACCTTTTTCTATCGCTATATGAAACCTTTAATTGAGGCCGGTTATATTTATATTGCCCAACCACCCCTTTATAAGGCTAAAAAGGGAAGAGAGGAACACTATCTTTACCGTGATGAGGAGTTGGAGCGGCTTCTCCAAGGCTGGGGGCGGGAGGAAAATGTGCAGGTCCAGCGCTATAAGGGGTTGGGGGAGATGAATCCGGAGCAGCTTTGGGAGACAACTATGGATCCGGAACGCCGGGTAATCCGCCAGGTGCAACTGGTGGATGCCATCCGGGCCGACCAGATATTTAGTATTCTTATGGGCGAAAAAGTAGAACCGCGCAGGCGGTTTATAGAGGAAAATGCCCTCCAGGTAAAAAATCTAGATATCTAAGCATTTAAAATTATAAAGGGGATAAATATGGCAGAGCAAGAGCGGATTGTACCAGTAAATATATACCAGGAGGTTAAAACTTCCTTCCTCGATTACGCCATGAGTGTGATTGTTAGCCGGGCTTTACCGGACGTGCGGGATGGGTTAAAGCCGGTTCATCGCCGGATTCTTTATTCGATGCATGAGATGGGGTCAACTCACAATAAACCCTACCGTAAATCGGCACGGATAGTGGGGGAGGTTATGGGTAAATATCACCCCCACGGTGATACGGCCATTTACGATACTTTAACCCGGATGGCGCAGGATTTTTCCAGCCGTTACTGCCTGGTAGACGGCCATGGTAATTTCGGTTCCCTTGATGGGGATGCGGCGGCGGCCATGCGCTATACGGAGGCGCGGTTGGCACCTATCTCCTCCGAGCTGTTAACAGATATTCAGAAAGATACGGTGGATTTTAGGCCTAATTTTGATGAAAGTTTACAGGAGCCGGTGGTTCTACCATCTCGTTTCCCTAATTTACTAGTTAATGGTTCAGCCGGGATTGCGGTCGGGATGGCTACTAATATTCCGCCCCATAATTTAGGTGAGGTGATCGCGGCCCTACATCACCTAATAGCCCATCCCGAGGCCTCCCTAGAAAGTCTCTTACAACATATAAAGGGACCAGATTTCCCCACTGCCGGTATTATTTTAGATTCCGGGAACATAAGGGAGGCCTACCGGACAGGGCGAGGGGTAATTAAGATTAGGGGCCGGGTCTATATTGATAAAAAAGGTAAGGGTCGCAACCAAATAATTATTAGCGAACTTCCTTATCAGCAAAATAAAGCCCGGTTGGTAGAAAAAATTGCGGAGCTGGTAAAAGGTAAAAAAATTGAGGGAATTACCGATTTACGGGATGAATCAGACCGCTCGGGAGTCCGGGTAGTAATCGATGTCAGGCGAGATTACGACCCCCAAGTAATCATTAACCAGCTCTACCGGTTTACCCCGTTACAACAAAGTTTTGGGATCATTTTATTGGCCCTTGTAAACGGGGAGCCAAAGGTTTTAAATTTAAAAGAGATCCTTGAACATTACCTGGAATACCAGCGGGAGGTAATCAGGCGACGGACCCGGCATGACCTCCAGCGGGCTGAAGATCGGTTGCATATTGTTGAGGGATTAAAGGTGGCTCTCTCCCGGTTGGACGAGGTTATCGCCCTGATTCGGCGCTCCCCCGATGTGCCTGCTGCCCGCAATGGATTGATGAAACTGCTTGAAATTACAGAGAGACAGGCCCAGGCTATTTTAGATATGAGGCTACACCGGTTAACCGGGCTGGAGATCGGTAAGCTTGAGGAAGAGTACCGGGAACTGGTAAAACGGATTACCTACCTTAGGAAAGTTCTCGCCGATCCTGGGCTGGTGTTACAAATTATCAGGGATGAACTGCAGCAGATAAAAGAGAGGTATGCCGATGGGCGACGCACCCAGATTATCGGGGATGACGAGGAGTTTTCGGAGACCGATTTAATTTTTGAAGAAGATGTAGTAATTACTATTACTGACCGGGGTTATATAAAACGGCTCCCCCTTTCAACCTATCGTAGCCAGCGCCGGGGAGGGAAAGGGGTCATCGGGATGCAACCGCTGGAGGATGATCGGGTCGAGCAGATCTACATCACCTCTACCCATCACCGGCTGCTCTGCTTTAGCAATTTAGGTAAGGTATACATGTTGCAGGCTCACGAGGTGCCGGAGTCGAGCCGCCAATCCCGGGGGACCCCCCTGGTAAACCTTCTCCCCCTGGAGAAGGAGGAATTTATTACCGCCCTTTTACCGATCTATCGTTTTGAAAAGAAAATTACCTTGTTGATGGTTACCTCCCTGGGGGTTGTTAAGAAAACCCTTTTGAGCGAGTACCGCTATACCAGGAAAAATGGAATAATTGCCTTAACGTTGGGTAAAGGTGATGAGCTCATCGCTGTGCAGCCCACCGATGGCGAGAGGGAAATATTAATAGGGAGCAGTAGCGGGCTCTTTATTCGCTTTAATGAGAGCGAGGTCCGGACCATGGGGCGCACCGCCCGGGGGGTAAGGGGAATAGCCCTCGATAAGGGTGCCCGGGTAGTGGGAGCCGATTTAATTAGTGATAAACAAGAGGTATTTATGGTTACCGAGCAGGGGTATGGGAAACGGGTTTTAGGTAGCGAATTTAAAGGCCAGCGCCGGGGGGGAAAAGGAGTTATTGGAATAAAGGTAAGCCCCACCAGCGGCCCGCTGATCGGATTTCTTATCCCCGACCAGGATCAGGAAGAGGTAATTTTAATTACAGCCCGGGGGCAGGTAATCCGGCATAAGATTAAGGAGGTCTCGGTCCTGGGCCGTTATTCCCGGGGGGTGACCCTAATGAATGTGGAACAAGAAGACCGGGTGGTTAACTTTAGCGGGGTAGAATAGTATAATGAAGGGTATAGTAGCCGCCACAAAAAATAGGTTTATCTATTTCGTCCTACTAATATTAATGGTCGTCGTAAGCGGATGTGGGCAACCGACGGGGCACACCGGGGAAAACCTGACGATAAGTTGTGATG
This sequence comes from Bacillota bacterium, assembly GCA_012799185.1. Lineage (GTDB taxonomy): Bacteria > Bacillota > Dethiobacteria > DTU022 > DTU022 > JAAZLS01. The sequence goes on from JAAZLS010000078.1 coordinate 66,275, forward strand.
TTGCTATCGTTGGTAAGGGTATGGCGGCGTTTACCGCAGCGTTGGAGGCTACCCAGCAGGGAGCGCAGGTGCTGATGCTGGTGGAACCCGGCGTTTCGGCGGGAGGGCTGTTGGAAGAAGGGGTAGGGGTAATTTCGCAAAAGGTTGTCCTGGATCTGGCGGAGGGTAATGATGCGGTGGGGGAGAACCGGGAAGGAGAGGGGGAACCCCCGCCTGAGTACGACCAATTTTCCGGGAAGGGCTGGTGCTTTGACCTTATTACACGCAGCTCTTACCGGGATTTAAACTGGCTTAGCCGGGAGGCGGGGTTGAAGTTACTAGCAAAACCCCCGGCTAGGTACACTTTTGCCAATCCTCCGGGGGTTCAAAAAAAACTACTGGAGGCGGTGGTCGCCAGGGGGGTCCAGGTTATAGAGCAGGTAACTATAACCGGTATCGAAGAGAGCGAATCGCCCCCGTTTTTTAAGATTAGCCTGAAGCCGGTTGAAGGTTTGGGGGAAGAGGTATATGCCCGGGCGGTAATATTGGCCGATGGGGGCTACCTGAACTGTCCGGCGATGCTGAAAGAGTATGCTCCTTCGGTAGAAGCGGCACCCTGGTATCTTTCGGGAACCGGAAAGGGCTTGCAGCTGGCCAGGGAGTTACAGCTGGACCTGGTTGCCCTTGATCAGTTTTCTTACATCCTGGGGGTGCAGAAGAACGGCCGTTGGGATAAAGCTGTTATTCCCGAAGAAGCGTTGTTAATTACGGGCCGGGAGGTTGGGGCAGTAAAAGGAAAAAGCCAGGAGCAGCTATTAATGGCACTGGCTGGTGATAAGGCGGGGAAAGGGGAGGGCTACCTGTTAGTGGCCGAATCCCGGTTAGAGGATCGGGAAAAAAGAGAATTAGGATGGCCGGTCTTTACCGGCATTGACTCTTTTATGGGGCACTACCGGATAGACTCTTCCGAACTGGCCTATCGATTTAGCCGGCCGGGTGAGCGTTACCGGGGGATCAGGATTAAGGCGCTGGCCAGCTATTGCTTAGGCGGGGTGGCAATTGACGATAACTGCCGGGTGTTACGGCAGGGAAACCCGGTTCCCGGCCTTTTTGCAGCCGGCGAAATTACCGGTGGCCTTTATGAACGGTCGCCGGCGCCCGGTATAGCATTGGCGGAGGCGATTGTTTTGGGGCGGCGGGCCGGTGCGGAGGCGGCAGGCTGGAGTCAGGGGTAGACCGTTTTATGAAAGGGGTATCTTAAGGGATGCAGGTTAATCATAAAAGGATTGGTATAACAGATACTACACTACGCGATGCCCATCAATCGCTTTTTGCTACCCGGATGCGAACCGAAGATATGCTGGGGATTGCCGAGGTTATGGATCGGGTCGGTTACCACTCCCTGGAGGTATGGGGCGGGGCAACCTTTGATAGTAGCCTGCGGTTTTTAAACGAAGATCCCTGGGAACGGTTGAGGCAGCTGCGGCGGGCATTTAAGAAGACCAGGTTACAGATGTTGTTGCGCGGGCAAAACCTGGTTGGATACCGTCATTATCCCGATGATGTGGTAGAGGAGTTTGTTAAACGTTCTGTCGCCAACGGGATAGATATTATCCGTATCTTTGATGCATTAAATGATGTTAGGAATATAGAGAGAGCGCTAGCCTGCGCTAAGCGGGAAGGGGCCCATGCCCAGGGGACTATCAGCTACACAATTAGTCCACTGCATAATATTGATCATTTTGTTAGGTTGGGGCTTGATTTAAAGGAGATTGGTGCCGATTCGATCTGTATAAAAGATATGGCGGGATTAATTGCCCCCTATGATGCAGCGGAGCTGGTTCGTCGTTTAAAGGAAGAGGTGGGCCTGCCGCTCCAGTTACACTGCCATTACACCAGTGGTATGGCTACCATGGCCTATTTAAAGGCCATAGAGGCCGGTGTGGACTATATTGATACGGCGGCAGCCCCCCTCTCCTTGGGCAGCAGCCAACCTTCCACGGATAGCATGGTAGTAGCAATGGCTCAGACCCCTTATGATACCGGGCTGGATGTAAAGCGTTTAGCCCGGGTCAGTGCCTATTTTAAGCAGGCAATAACAAAATATGATATACCTCCGGGAATAGGGATGGGGGTCGATACCGATGTGTTAACCTACCAGATACCGGGGGGAATGATATCTAACTTAAGTTCCCAGCTGGCCGAACAGAATGCCTCCCATTTATTAGGGGAGGTTTTAAAAGAGGTGCCCCGGGTAAGGCCAGATCTAGGTTACCCTCCCCTGGTAACCCCTTCCAGCCAGATCGTTGGCACCCAGGCCGTATTAAATGTGATGCTAGGAGAAAGATATAAAATGGTTTCGACGGAGATAAAAAATTATCTCCGGGGTCTCTATGGGCGCCCTCCGGGGCAATTAAATCCGGAGGTCTTATCCCGGGTTTTGAAGGGGGAGCAACCGTCGGATGTTCGGCCCGCCGACCTGTTGGAACCCCTGCTTGAAAAATCCCGCCGGGAGGTAGAAGGGCTGATCGAACAGGAGGAGGATGTTCTATCCTATATCCTCTTTCCCCAGGTGGCGCTGGAATTTTTTAAGAGGCGACGGAAACGTAATCCGAGGGGGAACCCGGGCCGTCGCTCCGTAGATCTACAGGCCTGGGGGGAGGCGGTTGATTACAGCTTGCTAGGCGGTACCCCGGATAACCCAGTCTACCCGGCCTAGCTATAACGGGCCGCGATGCACTCTTCTCTCTTTTAGGCTATAATTGTTTTAGAAACTATATAAGGTTTGGAGGAAATAGGATGTACAGGTATTATTACCCAGTAGTTACTGCCGAAGAGGCTGCAGCCATGATTGAAGATGGTCAAACCGTTGCCTTTAGCGGTTTTACGGCTGCCGGGGCGCCGAAAGCGGTCCCCCTGGCCCTGGCCAAGCGGGGGAAGGAGCTTCATGATAAGGGTGAACAGTTTCAGATCCGGGCTCTTTCGGGGGCCTCCACCGGTGCCCTCGATGACAACCTAGCAGAGAGCAATGTAATATCCTGGAGAGCACCCTACCAGTCTTCAAGGATCTTGCGTTCTCAGATCAACAAGCAGCAGGTTAGGTTTACCGATCTACATCTTTCCCACCTACCTCAGATGATCTCCTTCGGTCTTTTCGGGAAAATTGATGTAGCAGTGATCGAGGCGGTAGAGATAACGGCCGATGGACGGGTTTACCTAAGTACTGCCATCGGAGCCTCCCCCACATTTTTAATGTATGCCGATAAAGTTATTATTGAAATCAACCGTTACCATTCGGTGCGATTAAATGAAATGGCGGATATTCACGTGTTACCGCCCCCTCCCCATCGCAGCCCCATTCCCATCTATTCTCCCCTGGGCAAGATTGGCCTTCCCTATGTAGCGATAGACCCGAAAAAGGTCATCGGGGTTGTTGAGAATGACCAGCCGGATGGGATTGCCCCGCTGGTGGAGCCGGCCGAGGTTCATCATAAAATAGCGGAACAGGTCGTAAACTTCTTATTAAAGGAGTTACACGAGGGGCGTATCCCAAAGGATTTTCTACCGCTGCAGGCCGGGGTGGGTAATGTAGCCAATGCAGTCATGGCAGTGCTGGGGGAATCTTCTGAAATACCTCCCTTTTATATGTATACGGAGGTCCTCCAGGATTCATTGATCGATTTGATGGAGGATGGAAAAATTTTAGGTGCAAGTACATGTAGCCTGACTATCTCCGATCAAACCTTGAAACGGGTTTATGAGGATATGGACTATTTTGCTCCCCGGATTGTTCTCCGACCCCAAGAACTATCGAATAACCCGGGGGTGATCCGGCGATTGGGCGTGATTTCACTTAACACCGCCCTGGAGGCCGACCTCACCGGCCATGCCAACTCGACCCATATCTTGGGGAAAGATATTGTTAACGGTATCGGCGGTAGCGGGGACTTTACCCGGAATGCTTACCTATCGATTTTTGTCTGTCCTTCGGTAGCCAAAGGCGGGCGGATTTCAACGATTGTTCCCATGGTTACCCATGGCGACAATAATGAACACTCGGTACAGGTCTTGGTTACCGAACAGGGGTTGGCCGATCTAAGGGGTCTTGATCCCATGGAGAGGACAAGGCGAATAATTAATAATTGTGCCCACCCGGCGTACCGGGATTACCTGTGGAAATACTGGAAAGAATCCCCGGTGGGCCATATCCGCCAGGATCTTTCCCGTTGCTTTGAGTTGCACCAGAACCTGGTAGAGAGCGGACAGATGCTCCCGGATCTAGATCTTTCCCAGTTTTAACTGGAACCTGTTCTGGGATACCGGTTTGAATTGACACTTCACCGGGGGCAGGGTATAATAGCTAACAATAATTTTCGGTGATGACAGGTAAAAGTAAGCAGTTACGCCTTTAGCAGAGAGCCGGTGCAGGCTGGAAACCGGTAAAGGCGCCGGCTGAAAGTCGACCTTAAGCTGCCTGGCTGAACAGAGCAGTAAGCCTGGCCGGGAAAGCCCGTTAAAGCTATGGAGCCGATCAGGGCTGCCCCTTACGGGTAGCCGATCGGGAAAAAGGGTGGTACCGCGGAGGCATCCCCTTCGCCCCTTGGGCGAAGGGGATTTTATTACATCGGGGGAAGGAAGGTGAGGCATTTTGAAGGTATTTGTTAATGGAAAGATTGTGCCGAAAAAAGAGGCAACTATCTCGGTTTTTGATCATGGTTTTCTTTACGGGGACGGGGTCTTCGAAGGGATCCGGGCCTATAATGGCCGGGTGTTTAAATTAAAAGAGCATATCCGCCGACTCTATGAATCGGCCCAGCATATTTTACTAACTATACCCTACAAGCCGGAGGAGATGGAGCAGGCCGTTCTTAAAACCGTACGGGAAAACAACCTGCGGGATGCTTATATTCGGTTGGTGGTCTCCCGGGGGGCTGGTGACCTGGGACTTGATCCGCAAAATTGCCGGGAGGCCCAGGTGATTATCATTGCCGATAAAATTGCCCTATTTTCCGAGGAGATGTACCGCCGGGGCTTAAAGGTAGTTACGGTTCCGACCCGCCGCAATATCTGCGATGCCCTGGATCCACAGATAAAATCATTAAATTATTTAAACAATATCCTGGTAAAAATTGAGGCTAACCAGGCCGGTGTAATGGAGGCCCTGATGCTGGATCACAACGGCTTTGTCACCGAGGGCTCGGGAGATAATGTTTTTATCTTCCGCCGGGGGAAGTTGCGTACCCCCCCGGCTTACCTGGGGATCTTGGAGGGGATTACCCGGGAGGTAGTGCTGGAGGCGGCCCGGGAAGATAAGATTCCCGTCCAGGAGGTCCCCTTTACCAGGCATGATGTCTATGTCGCTGCAGAATGTTTTCTAACTGGGACCGCGGCGGAAATTATTCCGGTGGTGGAGGTAGATGGCCGGAAAATAGGGGACGGTTTGCCGGGCCCGGTTACCGCCCGCTTGATGAAACGGTTCCGGGAGATTACCATGACTGAAGGTGTAGATATATATTAATGGCCTACAGGCCGATTAATGATTAGGGAGGGGAGGAGAAAGCGATGCGTAGCAACAATGTAACCGCCGGACTAAATAGGGCACCCCAACGCTCACTGTTTATGGCCATGGGCTATAGCCCCCAAGAGTTGGAGCGACCTCTGGTGGGGATCGCCGGCTCAGCGAACGAGGTTGTCCCCGGGCATATTCACCTGCGTCAGGTTGTGGAGGCGGTTAAGGCTGGGGTTCGGATGGGCGGAGGAACGCCGGTGGAATTTTCCACGGTAGCGGTCTGTGATGGGATAGCGATGAACCACCGCGGCATGCATTATTCGCTGCCCAGCCGGGAGATCATTGCCGATAGCGTTGAAGCGATGGCAGAGGCCCACTGTTTTGATGCCCTGGTGCTGGTAGCCAGTTGCGATAAGATAGTCCCCGGGATGATGATGGCCGCCGCCCGGTTAAATATTCCCGCCATCCTGGTTGGGGGAGGGCCGATGCTGGCCGGTGAACACCGGGGTAAAAAGATAGATCTGAACACGGTTTTTGAAGGGGTAGGGGCGGTTGCGGCCGGTACTATGCCGGAGGCCGAACTGGAGAAGATTCTCCTCCAAGCCTGTCCCGGGTGCGGTTCCTGTTCCGGGATGTTCACCGCCAATTCCATGAATTGTGTGGCGGAGGCGCTGGGATTGGCTATCCCGGGTAACGGTACCATTCCGGCGGTTAGCGCCGCCCGTATTCGCCTGGCCAAGGAGGCCGGTGTAAGGGTTATGGAGCTTATCCGGCGCAACCTGACTCCCCAAAAAATCCTCAACCGGCAGGCTTTTGCCAATGCTTTATCGGTAGACTTGGCCCTGGGGTGCTCTACGAATACGATCTTACATTTACAGGCTATCGCCTACGAAACAGGGTTTTCACTGGAACTGGATAGATTAAACGACCTTAGTCGCCGAACTCCCCAGCTATGCCTGCTTAGCCCGGCCGGGGAAGATCATCTGGAGGATTTGCACCGGGCCGGCGGGGTGCCGGCTGTAATGGGAGAGCTGGCGAGGGCGGGGCTTTTAAATAAGAGCCTGATTACCGTTACCGGAAAAACAGTGGAAGAAAACCTGCATGGTGTCTCCCATCCCGATGGCCGGGTAATTAGGACAATTGACCGCCCCTATCGCAAGGAGGGAGGGCTGGCCGTATTGTTTGGAAACTTGGCTCCGGAGGGGGCGGTGGTGAAACAGGGAGCGGTCGCCCCGGAGATGATGGTTAACACCGGTCCGGCACGGGTATTTAATAGCGAGGAGCTGGCGCTACAGGCAATCATGGCGGGGCAGATCAACCCTGGGGATGTGATTGTTATTCGCTATGAAGGTCCCCGGGGCGGTCCCGGGATGAGGGAAATGTTGGCCCCGACCTCCGCCCTGGCCGGTATGGGCCTGGATAAAAAAGTTGCCTTAATCACCGATGGTCGCTTTTCGGGGGCTACCCGGGGGGCGGCGATCGGCCATATCTCACCGGAGGCGGCGGCAGGAGGTCCCCTGGCCCTGGTGGAGGAGGGGGATCGGATTACGATCGATATCCCTGCGCGCCGGCTGGAGGTGTCCTGGTCGGAGGAGGAGAGAGCCGAGCGGCAGGCGCGCTGGCAGTCCCCCGCTGTTAAAGTAGGGCGGGGTTATTTACAGCGCTATGCAACCCAGGTTACCTCTGCCAGCCGCGGGGCAGTGCTTGGTGGAGAGGAGATTACTCAAGAATGAAAGGGTCCCAAATAATAATAACAGCCTTAGAACAAGAAAATGTAGAGGTAGTCTTCGGCTACCCCGGGGGCGCGGTTCTGCCACTTTATGATGCGCTCTATCATTCTAAACTACGGCATATTTTGACCCGCCATGAGCAGGGAGCAGCCCATGCCGCCGACGGTTATGCCCGGTCCAGCGGTAAGCCGGGCGTAGTCTTTGCCACCTCCGGGCCGGGGGCTACTAACCTGGTAACCGGGATTGCGAACGCCCAGATGGATTCGGTGCCGATGGTACTTATTACCGGCCAGGTAGTGACTCGGCTGATCGGTACCGATGCCTTCCAGGAGGCGGATATCACCGGGATTACCCTGCCTATAACCAAGCATAATTACCTAGTAAAAAATGCTGGCGATCTATCCCGGGTGATCGCGGAGGCTTTCCACCTGGCAACTACCGGGCGGCCCGGGCCGGTATTAATCGATATACCGAAGGATGTTTTTGAGCAGGAGGCCGAATTCAGTTACCAGAAAACCCCGGATATTACTGGTTACAAGCCGACCTACGAAGGACACCAGGGGCAGGTTAGCCGGGCAGCCCGGGCTATAGCTGCTGCTAAAAAGCCGGTGGTATTTGCCGGCGGCGGGATTATTCGTTCCGGTGCCTACCGGGAGTTACAGGAGCTGGTGGAGCGGGGACAGATACCGATTACCCTTTCCCTGATGGGGTTGGGTGCCTTTCCCGGCAGTGATAGCCTGTTCTTGGGGATGGCCGGGATGCATGGCACGGTGGCGGCCAACTATGCCCTGATGGAGGCCGATCTGATCCTGGCCGCCGGGGTTAGATTTGATGACCGGGTGACCGGGAAGCTGGAAAGCTTTGCCCCCGGAGCAAAAATCATTCATATCGATATCGATCCGGCGGAAATCGGGAAAAATGTAGCGGTAGATATACCGATTGTAGGTGATCTTAAGCGAGTGTTGGCCTCCCTGTTGGCGCGATTCAAGTCACCGGAGACCGGGACCTGGGTAAGGCAAGTTCAGGAATGGTGTAACCGCTACCCTCTCTCCGTTCGGGAAGAGGAGCCCGAATCAAAAATAAAGCCCCAGTATGTAATTAAAGAAATTTATCGCCTCACCGGGGGTGAGGCGATAATTGCCACCGATGTGGGACAGCACCAGATGTGGACTGCCCAGCATTATCGTTTTGATCGGCCCCGAACATTTCTCACCTCCGGGGGGTTAGGTACCATGGGATACGGATTGCCGGCCGCCCTAGGAGCGGCGACCGCCTCTCCCGGGCGGGATGTCTGGTGCATTGCCGGAGACGGCGGTATTCAGATGAACATCCAGGAATTGGTTACAGCAGTCAACTATTGTTTACCGGTTAAAATAGCGATAATGAATAACGGTTACCTGGGAATGGTGCGCCAGTGGCAGGAAATGTTTTATGAAGGGCGATATGCCTGTACCGAGCTGGCCGGGAACCCGGATTTTGTAAAGGTGGCCGAGGCCTTCGGAGCGACCGGTTTAAGGGCTACCCGCTGTTCCGAGGTGGCCGCCGTCCTGGAGACGGCTGCCGATACCCGGGGGCCGGTACTTATTGATTTCCAGATCGACCGGGAGGAAAACGTATACCCGATGGTGGCGCCCAACTACCCGCTCAGTGAAATTATTTTCGAGGGGAAAGGGAGGGGTAAGTAGTGAAACAGGTCCTGGCGGTGCTAGTAGAAAATAAGGCCGGGGTTCTTACCCGGGTGGCCGGCCTGTTTAGCCGGCGTGGCTTTAATATAGATAGCCTGGCAGTTGGAGAGACGGTGGAGCCGGGGATCTCCAGGATGACCATTGCCCTGGAGGGGGATGAGGCGCAGGTGGAGCAGGTTGAAAAACAGCTCAATAAGTTGATCAACGTATTAAAGGTAGTCAACCTGTCCCGGGAACCGACGGTTTTCCGGGAACTGATGCTGATCAAGGTAAAAGCCGAGCCACAAACCCGCAGCGATATCCAGCAAATTGTGGAGACCTTCCGGGGAAAGGTAGTCGATGTATCTCTCAACTCGATGATCATTGAGGTAACCGGCAATGACGAAAAATTAGAGGCGATCAAGCTTCTTTTAGAGCACTTTGGCATTATTGAGGTGGCCCGTACCGGGCGGGTAGCCCTACTTAGGAGTCTTAAAATCGACGGTGATCGGTCTTAAAAAATATATTCATATTGTTCCGGGGAATGGGAAAGGAGAGGGAGATGGCTGGAAAAACCATGGTGGAAAAAATCCTGGCCCGGGGGGCGGGCCGGGAGGAGGTAAGCCCCGGGGAGCTAATTAATGTTAAGGTTGATTTAGCCCTGGGGAACGATATTACCGCCCCGGTAGCGATTAAGGAATTTAACCGGTTGGGGGTGAAGGAGGTATTTGATCCAGATAAAATAGCCCTGGTACCGGATCATTTTACTCCTAATCGGGACCTGGCGGCGGCAGAACAGGCAAAGGTGCTCCGGGAATTTAGTCGCTATCACCGGATTAAACACTATTATGAGGTAGGAAGGATGGGGGTAGAACATGCCCTGCTCCCGGAACAGGGATTAATTTGGCCAGGGCAGATTGTGATCGGTGCCGATTCCCATTCCTGTACCTACGGTGCCCTGGGGGCCTTTGCGACCGGTGTAGGCAGTACCGATTTAGCAGCGGCGATGGCTCTGGGCGAAGCCTGGTTTAGAGTCCCCTCTACTTTACAGTTTATTTACCGGGGTGTGCTTCCACCCTGGGTGGGGGGTAAAGATCTTATTCTCTATACTATCGGCCAGATCGGAGTTGAAGGTGCCCGCTACCGGGCTATGGAGCTCTGTGGGGAGGCGGTTGAGGCCCTTTCCATGGACGGCCGGTTAACGATGACCAATATGGCGATTGAGGCCGGCGGTAAATGTGGCTATATCCAGCCGGACCGGGTTACCGAGGAATACCTGGATGGAAGGGTGGAGCATCCTTACCAGCCGGTGTACAGCGATCCGGAGGCGTTATACGAGGAGGTATATGCCTTTGATGTGAGCAATCTCGAGCCCCAGGTGGCTTTTCCCCACTCCCCGGCCAACAGTCGTCCGGTAGGGGAGGCCTCCGGAATAGAGATCGACCAGGTGGTTATCGGGTCGTGTACCAACGGGCGCCTGGAGGATTTAAAAGTAGCAGCCCAAATTTTACAGGGCCACGAGGTTCATCCCCGGGTGCGCCTGATTGTAATCCCGGCTACCCAGTTAATTTACCGGCAGGCCCTAGAGGAGGGGTTGCTGGAGATCTTTGTTAAGGCCGGAGCGGCGGTGAGTACACCAACCTGTGGGCCCTGCCTGGGAGGGCATATGGGCGTTTTAGCCGCCGGGGAAAAGGCGCTGGCTACTACTAACCGGAATTTTATCGGCCGGATGGGCCATCCTGAAAGCAAAGTTTACCTCAGCGGTCCGGCGGTGGCAGCCGCCTCTGCCGTGACCGGTACAATTACCCACCCCGGGGAGGTGGTATGATGACTATTACTGGGAAAGTCTGGATCCTACAGGATGACGTCGATACCGATCTCATTATTCCGGCCCGCTATTTAAGTTCTACGAAGCCGGAAAAGCTGGCTGCCCATTGCCTGGAGGGGATCTGTCCCCGGTTTCCACTGGAGGTGGCACCGGGCGATCTCATTGTCGCCGGGAAAAACTTTGGCTGTGGCAGTTCTCGGGAGCATGCTCCCCTGGCCATTAAAGGTGCGGGGATTTCCTGCGTAATTGCCCGGAGCTTCGCCCGTATCTTTTACCGTAATGCGATCAATACCGGCCTGCCTATATTGGAATGTACTGCTGAACTGTCCCAATTGTTAACCCCGGGGGAGGAGTTAACCGTGGATTTAGAGCAGGGCCTGATTGAGGATCGGCAAGGACGCCGTTACCAGGCGATGCCTTTTCCCCCTTTCATGCAGCAGATTATCAATGATGGAGGGTTAATAGAGCACGTCCGCAAACGCCTGGACCTGCCGGCCCGGTAAGCTCTTCTTTTGCAATTTAGAGCTTTAAAATGCTATAATTATAGGGTATTTCTGCTTTTTAATTGAGCCGGTCCCTAAAACTAGTCGCGGGCTTACATTTGCATTTTGCGGCCTTAAATTTAAAAAATAGAGGAGGCGTTGCGGTTGAAAACCTATGCCAGTGAAAATATTCGCAACCTGGCGCTAATATCCCATGGCGGAGCGGGGAAAACCTCCCTGGCGGAAGCCCTGCTTTACAGCTCCGGGGCTATTAATCGCCTGGGAAATATAGAGTCCGGGAATACCACTACCGACTACGATCCCGATGAAATTAAGCGGCAGGTTACCATTAATGCGGCCCCGGCCCCCCTGGAGTGGGACGGCATAAAAATTAATCTTTTAGATGCGCCGGGCTACTTTGATTTTATCGGTGATGTGGTCGGTGCCTTGCGGGTAGTAGATAGCGCGCTACTAGTGGTCTGCGCGGTATCCGGTGTAGAGGTAGGCACGGAAAAAATGTGGAGCCATGCCGATGAAAGGGATCTTCCGAGGGCAATTTTTATTAACAAATTGGACCGGGAAAATGCCGATTTTGATAAAACCCTGAGCCAGTTGCAGGAATTTTTCGGTTCGGCGGTAGTCCCCCTACAGCTGCCGATAGGGAAGGAATCTAATTTTAAAGGGGTAGTGGATCTGGTAGAACAGGCGGGATACCTATTTTCAGACGATGGTAAAAAACATAGCCAGATCGATTTACCGGAGGAGCTTTTAGATAAAATAGATAGCCTGCGGGAAAAATTAATCGAAGCCGTGGCGGAGAGCGATGACGAATTGTTGATGAAGTACCTGGAGGGGGAGGAACTGGAAGAAGAGGAGATCCGCCTTGGGCTAAGGAAAGGCGTGCGGCAGCGGAAAATAGTGCCGGTTTTATGCGGCGCAGCCACATCCAACCGGGGCATCCCCGCCTTGCTAGAGGCAATCAAGCAGTATCTGCCTTCCCCGGTAGATATGGGGGCGGTTGAAGGGGAATCCCCCGGCGGTGGGGAGGTGGTATCGAGGGAAGCCTCCACCGATCAGCCTCTTTCGGCCCTGGTTTATAAAACCCTAGTAGACCCTTATGTCGGCCGGATCAATTATTTCCGGGTTTATTCCGGCACGCTGAAGCCTGATTCCCAGGTGTTTAACTCCAGCCAGGATAAGCAGGAGCGGTTTGGACAGATATTCGCTATGAGGGGCAAGAATCAAATTCCCCTCCCGGAAATTGTAGCCGGCGATATCGGGGCGGTTGCCAAGCTTCAACATATGGCTACCGGGGATACCTTTTGTGATCGGAACCAGCCGATCATTTTCCCCCGGCCGGACTTTCCCCAGCCGGTAATCTCCTTTGCGGTTGAGCCAAAAACCAAGGGTGAAGAAGAGAAGGTGAGCATGGGGATCACCCGCTTTTTAGAGGAAGATCCTACTCTACACTTGGAGCGGCGGGCAGAGACCAGGCAAACTATTCTGTCGGGGATGGGAGATCTACATATTGAAATTGTAGCCAACCGGCTTGCTCAAAAATTTGGGGTGGAGGTGGACCTCTCTACCCCTCGGGTTCCATTTAAAGAAACCATCAAGGGCCGATCCAAGGTGGAGGGAAAACATAAAAAACAGACCGGTGGTCGGGGTCAGTACGGTCACGTCTTTTGGGAGCTGGAGCCGTTGGCCTCGGGGGAAGGTTTTCAATTCGAGGATAAAATTTTCGGCGGGGTGGTCCCCCGGCAATATATTCCAGCGGTAGAGAAGGGGTTACGGGAAGCCTTGGAGGAAGGGGTACTGGCCGGCTACCCGGTGGTTGATATCAAGGTAAAATTGGTCGATGGGTCTTATCATACGGTAGATTCTTCGGAGATGGCCTTTAAAATTGCGGCCAGCATGGCCTTTAAAAAGGGTTTGGAACAGGCTCAGCCGATTTTGTTGGAACCGATCGTCGATGTAGAGGTAGTTGTTCCGGAGGATTACATGGGCGATATCATGGGGGATCTAAACGGCCGGCGAGGAAAGATCCAGGGGATGGAACCGGTGGGAATGTTACAAAAGATCCAGGCCCAGGTGCCGATGGCCGAGATGTTTCGCTATGCCATCGATCTTCGTTCAATGACCCAGGGCCGGGGCTATTTTACACAGACTTTCTCTCATTATGAGGAGGTTCCGCCCCATATCGCCCAACAGGTGGCGGCAGCCCGGGAAGAGGAGGATAGGTAGGATCCGGCTGGGTCACGGAGGGTGTTCGCTTCATATACTAAAAAGGGTGAAATAAGTGCAAGAAACGGTGGCGGTTATCTTCGGAGGTCTATCCGGTGAACACGTGGTCTCGCTCCGCTCGGCTGCCTCCCTGATGGAGGCGATCGACCGGGAACGTTACCGGGTAGTTCCTATCGGTATTACCCGGGAGGGGCGATGGATATCCGGAGATAACTGTTGGAAACAGCTTTGGAAACAGGAGCGGCAACCGGGATGTGGGCCGGCAACCCTGGTAACCAACCCCAAAGAGCCGGGGCTACTTATTAAAAGGAAAGGCTCCTGGGAATTTACCTCCCTCGATCTCGCCTTTCCCGTATTGCATGGCCCTTACGGGGAGGATGGCACCGTCCAGGGCCTCCTAGAGCTATGCGGATTGCCTTACGTGGGTTCGGGGGTGTTGGCCTCGGCGGTTTCCATGGACAAGGTTATCATGAAAACCCTGTTTAAAAAATACGGGCTTCCCGTGGGGGAATTCCTTTACCTGTTCCGCCGGCATTGGCCCGGCCGGGAACAGTACTGGCAGCAGCGGGTAGAGAGAGAGCTGGGGTATCCCTGCTTTGTTAAGCCGGCGAACCTGGGCTCTAGTGTCGGCATCTCCCGGGTGGAGGAGCCGGGCTCGCTAGCCCGGGCAATTGAGGAGGCCCTTCAATACGATGATAAAATTATTTTAGAGGCCTACATCCCGGGGAGGGAGATTGAGTGTAGCGTCCTTGGCAACTGTAACCCGATAGCTTCCCGGCCCGGGGAGATCATTCCCGGCCACCAATTTTATGATTACCGGGCCAAGTATATTAGCGATGCCAGCCGGTTGGTTATCCCGGTGGAGTTAAATCCGGCGTTGGAGAAGAGGATCGGGGAGCTGGCGGTAAAGGCCTTTACCGCGGTAGAGGGAAGTGGATTAGCCCGGGTCGATTTCTTTGTTCGCCCTGAAGAAAACCGAGTGATACTGAATGAAATTAATAGTATGCCCGGCTTTACCAGTATTAGCATGTATCCCAAGCTTTGGGAGGTTAGCGGTATCCCTTACCGGGAGCTGATCAGCCGGTTGTTAGAACTGGCTAAAGACCGCTTCCGGCGTCGGAGAAAATTAATTTCCGCCCCGCCGGAGTAAATAATAAATTGTAAACATCTAAATAGGGGGGGGTTAAATGCCCGACCAAATACTTTTAATTCCCGGGCCAACGCCCATTCCGGCGGAGGTCTCCCGGGCTATGTCTACGGAAATGTTTAATCACCGGGGCCCCCGTTTTAAGGCGCTACAGAAGAGGCTGATCGAGGGGCTGAAGCAGGTTTTCCAAACCAAGGAGCGACTCTATATCCTGACGGCCTCTGGCACAGGGGCAATGGAGGCTGCCCTGGTGAATTTTTTCTCTCCCGGGGAGCGGATCATCTCCATGACCAATGGCTCCTTCGGGGAGCGTTTTGCCGAAATAGGAGAGGTATACGGCCTACAGGTTGATAAAATAGCCGTCGATTGGGGAGAACCGCTCGATTATAAGTCTCTTGAAGAAAAATTGGCCGCCGATCCCTCTGGCGACATTAAAGCGATTACGGTTGTTCATAATGAAAGCTCCACCGGGATGATGAATAATGTACAGGCTATTAGTAAAATCCGTGGTAATCATCCGGCCTTATTAATAGTCGACATGGTTAGTTCCATGGGAGCGGTCGATATTCCGGTCGACCGTTGGGGGATAGATGTGGGGGTGACCGGATCGCAGAAGGCCCTCATGCTACCCCCGGGTTTAGCAGTAATCAGTGTCAGCAAGAGAGCCTGGGAGGCGGCCCAGGGGGCGGGTATAAAGAGCTACTATTTTAACCTGCACCTGGCACAGGAGTATTTTGAAATAGGGCAAACTCCCAATACCCCGGCACTACCGCAAATGGTGGCCATGGAGGTATCCCTGGGGCTCTATTTTAAAGAGGGGCGGGAGAGATGCTATGCTCGCCACCGGCGGATGGCCCTGGCCTTAAGGGCGGCTATCCGGGCCCTGGGGCTGGAGTTACTGGTAGACGATGAAAAAGCCTCCCTGACTGTAACCGCGGTGCTGGCCCCGCCGGGGGTTGAGGTGGACCGGCTTCGCAACGAGATGAGAGACTATTACGGGGTCGAGATCGCCGGTGGGCAGGGCCAGCTAAATGGCCGGATTTTTCGTTTTGGTCACCTGGGAGCGGTCCGCGAGCTAGATCTGGCGGCTGGGATCGCCGCCCTGGAGATGGCACTGGTCAGGCAGGGTTACCCGGTAGAGTTGGGCCGGGGGGTCCAGGCCCTCCAGAAGGCTATTATGAATTATTCTTAATAGGTAAAAGCTTGTAGATCCTGGCAGGGATACCGGGGCAAAATGTGGAAATTACGCCATGATTAATTGGGGCTATTGGGAGGTGACCACACTGGAAAGCAGCTATCAACAATCGTTGGCCGACCTGTGGGGCAAAGGAACTCCGGCGGATCAGGCAAGCCCTGAAGAACAATTGGCGCGGCTAGAAGCCCGTTGCCTCGAGTGCCATCGCTGTCCGCTGCGCGCTGGCTGCCGGCAGGTGGTATTTGGAGAGGGGGGCCATGGTAGTCGCCTGATGCTGGTCGGGGAGGGACCGGGGGCGGAGGAAGATCGGCTGGGCAAGCCCTTTGTCGGTGCCGCCGGGCAGCTATTGGGCCGGATCTTGGAGGCGGTTCAGATCGAACGGGAGGAACTTTACATTACCAATATTGTCAAATGCCGCCCCCCTTCCAATCGGAATCCCAACTCGGCGGAGATAGCCGAATGTCTCCCCTATTTGCACCGGCAAATAGAGCTACTTGATCCGTTAGTTATCGTCTGCATGGGGGCGGTGGCCACGCGGACCCTGATCGGGGGCTCCGCCTCGATTACTCGTCTACGCGGCCAATGGCAGGAGAAAGAAGGGCGGCAATTAATGCCTACCTTTCATCCGGCGGCACTGCTTCGGGATCCACGTAAAAAACGGCCGGTTTGGGAAGATTTTCAAGAGGTGGCCGGACGTTTTCGCCGGCTTCTAGGACAGGAGACGGGTGATGGCTAAAGAAAGGATATTAATTGTTGATGATGAAAAAACCCTGGTGAAGGCCCTCAAGTTCAACCTGGAGAAGGAAGGTTTTCGGGTAACAGAGGCTTACGACGGGGAGGAGGCGCTGCAGAAAGTATTTGGTGATCCTCCGGATCTGGTTATCCTCGACCTGATGTTGCCGGAGCTGGACGGGTTGGAGGTATGCCGGCGTATACGAAAAGAGCTGGATCTGCCGATAATTATGCTTACCGCCCGGGGAGAAGATATCGACAAGGTGCTGGGGTTAGAGCTGGGTGCCGATGACTATCTTACCAAGCCCTTTAATCCCCGGGAACTGGTGGCTCGCATTAAAGCTATTCTTAGAAGAAGCGCTCCTCGAGAGGAAGGGTTGCAACAAGTTATTCGAGTTGGGGAGCTGCAGATTGATCTGTTGCAACACCGGGTACACCTGCGTCAAAAAAATATTGATTTAACCTCTAAGGAGTTTACCTTGTTAAGTTATCTAGCTTCCAACGCCGGCCGGGTTTACTCCCGGGAACAGCTGCTGGAACAGGTTTGGGGGCGCGATTACGAGGGCGATAGTCGCACGGTGGATGTCCATGTTCGCCATCTGCGGGAGAAATTGGAGAGAGATCCCGGGAACCCGGAGCTAATTATAACTGTATGGGGTGCCGGCTATAAGTATAGAGAGGAATTTTAATGGGTGGCTTTCGAAGTATCCGCTTCCGTTTAACGGTTACCTTTTTGGCAGTTATCCTGGTGGTAATGATTATCATCAGCTTCTCTTTATATAATCTACTTCAGCGTTATCACCTCAGCCATTTTCAAGAAAATTTAACCCGTACCGGCTACCTGGCGGCGGAATTTGTTGCCGGTTACCTGCGCGATATACAGGATCCGGCCCGGTTAAGTGGCCTCGCTGAAAATTTTAGCCGCCAGGCCCGGGCCCGGGTTTTATTCGTCGATGTTGACGGTGTGGTTGTTGGCGATTCGGTGCGAATTGGAGGACTCCTGGGGGAAAAGCTGGATCGCGAAGAGGTTATCGCCGCCCTGGCGGGCCAGGAGCAGGTAAGCATTCAGTACAGCAAACAGACCAGGCAGAACGTGATGCAGGTGGCGGTTCCGGTACAGGAAAGCAACAATCCGGTGGGAGCCGTTTTTTTAGCGGCTGGATTAAAGGAAATCTATCAGACGTTAACTGATATTCAAAAATTTCTCCTGCTTACCACCCTGGTAGTTATGATCGGGGTGGGGGGGGGCTGCATTGTTTTAGCGGGCCGGTTTACGGGCAAGATTGAACTTTTAACCTCGGCCGCCGCCGAAATGGCGGAGGGTAATCTAAACCTACAGATAGCGGTTACCTCCCGGGACGAGGTTGGCCGCCTGGCAGAACAGTTTAAT
This sequence comes from Bacillota bacterium, assembly GCA_012799185.1. Taxonomy (GTDB): domain Bacteria; phylum Bacillota; class Dethiobacteria; order DTU022; family DTU022; genus JAAZLS01. The sequence goes on from JAAZLS010000078.1 coordinate 84,175, forward strand.
GTTATGGCTAGACGGCTTAACCTAATCACCCGAAACCTAAAGGATTTTGCGGCCAATGTTTCCCATGAATTGCGGACGCCTTTAACCTCGTTAAGTATACTGGTAAAATCGATGCGAGAATACTCGATGGATTTAGAGCAACAGGAGGACTTTCTCCGGGATATCGATCAAGAGTTGGAGCGATTGATAAACCTGGTTAAAGATCTCCTGGAGTTGACCCGGATTGAACATTTTCGGGATGCTCCCAAGGAGACATTCTGCCTGGTGGAGCTAACGGAGGAAATTGTCAACCAGATTACACCTCGTTTTCAACGGCAGGATCTACGATTAATTGCCCGGGAGATTCCGCCGCCGCCAGTAAATATCTATGGCTCCCCTTCCCAGATGCGGCTGGTGATTCACAACCTACTTGACAATGCATTGAAATATACCTCCCCGGGGGGCTGGGTGCGGATAGCGATCGCATTGGAAGGAAACGAGGCGATGATCAAGGTGGAGGATACCGGCTCCGGGATCCCGGCCGATGATTTGCCCCATATTTTCGAGCGGTTTTACCGAGCAGATCGGGCCCGCTCCCGTTCCATGGGCGGTACCGGCTTGGGGTTGGCAATTGCCGCCGAAGTGGTGGGGGCCCATGGCGGTCGGATTGAGGTGGAGGCCGGCGTCGGTAAGGGTAGCGCCTTTTTCGTCTACCTGCCCCACTCCGGCTCTTAATTGTCACCGGGATAAATTTGGGATAAAATAAGAAAAAATGAATGAGGGTGCATATGATTAATAGTAAGCGGGAGGTTGCCCGTTCTCTTAAGCCTTTAATAAAGATGGACCTGGCTACTATCGAAGATTTACTAGAAGTCCCGCCACGGCCGGAGATGGGGGATTTGGCTTTCCCCTGTTTTACCCTTTCTCCCACCTGGAAAAGGCCGCCGGCGGCTATTGCTGCCGATTTAGCCCGCCGGCTGGCTGATAAACGGGGGGATTTTTGGGAACGGGCGGTTGCTGCCGGGCCATACCTTAATTTTTTTCTAGATCCACAGGCTCTTGGCCGGGAAACCCTGGCGGCAATCTTTAAAGAGAAAGGGCGCTATGGCGGTGCCACCACCAGTAATGGGCGGAGGATTGTCATCGACTACTCTTCCCCCAATATTGCAAAACCCTTCGGGATTGGACACCTGCGCTCCACGGTGATTGGACATGCCTTAAGCTTAATTTATAGTGCCCTTGGCTACCATTGTATCGAGGTAAACCACCTGGGGGATTGGGGGACCCAGTTTGGAAAAATAATTACGGCATTTAAACTGTGGGGAGACGAAAAGAGGTTGCAGGCCGATCCGGTCAACTATCTTTTCCACCTTTATGTGCAGTTTCACCGGCAGGCCGAGAGGGACCCCTCCCTGGAGGACGAGGCGCGGCTATGGTTTCAGCAGCTGGAACAGGGTAACCCGGAGGCAGAGGAGTACTGGCATAAATTTCGCGGTTTAAGCCTAGAAAATTACCAGCGGCTGTATCGCCTGCTGGGCATCAAATTCGACTATTTTCATGGGGAGAGCCATTACAACCGTTACCTGGAGGAGACCCTGGCGTTAGTTAAGGAGAAGGGGATCGCCGTCGAGAGCGAAGGGGCATTGCTGGTAGACCTGGATAAGCATGGGTTACCCCCCTGTCTACTGCAAAAAAAAGACGGGGCCACCCTCTATATTACCCGGGATATTGCCGCCGCCATCTACCGCTACCGGCGTTTTAAATTTGATCGGGCCCTATACGTGGTGGGGGCAGAGCAGAAACTACATTTCAAGCAGTTATTTAAAATCATGGAGCTCCTGGGTTTTGACTGGGCCGATCGCTTAATCCATATACCCTTTGGGTTGATCCGGTTTAAGGGGGGGCGGATGTCTACTCGGGCTGGAAAGATTGTCCTGCTGGAGGAGGTTTTAGAAAAGTCGATCGGCCTGGCCCGAGCTATTATAGAGGAAAAAAACCCGGGGCTAGCGGAAAAAGATCGGGTGGCGCAGGCCATCGGTTTAGGTGCGGTGCGATTTGGTGACCTCAGCAATGATCGGATCAAAGATATTGAATTTGATTGGGACCAGGTGATGGACTTTGCCGGTGAAACTGCTCCTTATGTTCAATACTCTCATGCCCGTATCTGTAGTATTCTACGCAAAGCTTCCCCACCGGAAGCTGAAAAAATCGGGGAGTTAAGCGGCCTGCTTCAGCAAGAAGAGGAGGCTACCTTGCTGATGTTGCTGGGGTTGCTGCCGGAGAGGGTGGTGCAGGCGGCGCAAGCCTATCGTCCCTCCCTCATTGCTCGTTACCTGCTGGAGGTGGCCCGGGAGTTCAACCGGTTTTATCATAACTGCCCGGTCTTAGATAGTGAACCGGCATTGCGGGCGGCGCGCCTGCTCCTAATTGATGGCACCCGGCAGGTTTTGGCCAATGGACTGGGTCTATTGGGGATTGAGGCCCCAGAGGAGATGTAGGCGGCCTTATAAAGGGTAAAACTACCGCTATTGCGGTTTAAGGTGGGAATTAATTGCTGGATTTAAAGTTTGTTCGAGAAAAACCGGAAGTGGTCCGGAAAGCGATGGAGTTCAAGGGAGAAGAGGCCGATTTAGATTTGCTTCTCTCCCTGGATATAAAACGGCGGGAACTTTTGCAAGAGGCCGAGGCGCTTAAACGGTTGCGCAACCGGGTCTCCAGGCAGATCGGGCATTTGCGGGGGACGGTAGATGATGCCGATCTATCATCGAAGCGGAAGGAGATGCAACAGGTTTCGAGCCGAATCAAAGGGCTGGATGAAAAAATTCGGCGGGTAGAAACCCGGCTTAACCAGGAACTGTTACGTCTTCCCAACCTTCCCCATCCGGAGGTGCCGCCGGGATTAGATGAGGAGGGGAACCGGGAGGTCCGGCGGTGGGGTACACCCATCGAGCCTTCGTCACCTTTAAAACCCCACTGGGAAATTGGTGAAGAGCTTGGTATCCTCGATTTTCGCCGGGCCGGGAAGATATCTGGTAGCCGGTTTGCCCTCTACTTTGGTGAGGGGGCTCTCTTGGAGCGGGCTTTAATTAATTTTATGCTGGAGCTACACACGACCCAGCACGGCTACCGGGAGGTGTTTCCTCCTTTCATGGTTAACAGCAACAGTATGACCGGGACCGGCCAGTTGCCCAAATTTGCCGAAGATACCTTCAAGGTAGAGGGAACAGATTACTACCTTATTCCAACAGCCGAGGTGCCGGTAACCAACCTGCATCGGGATGAAATAATGGAACGGGAGCAGTTACCCCTTTATTATGTAGCTTACAGTGCCTGTTTCCGGGCGGAGGCGGGAGCCCATGGGCGTGATACCCGGGGTCTAATCCGGCAGCACCAGTTTAACAAGGTGGAACTGGTAAAATTTGTTCTCCCGGAGGATTCGGCTCGGGAGTTGGAAATGCTGGTGCAGGATGCGGAGAAAGTGTTGCAGCTATTGGGGCTTCCGTACCGGGTAATGTTGATGTGCGGCGGGGAGTTGGGGTTTGCCGCCGCAAAAAAATATGACCTAGAGGTATGGCTCCCCTCGGCTCGAACCTACCGGGAGATCTCTTCATGTAGCAACTTTACCGATTTCCAGGCCCGGCGCTCCGGGATTCGTTACCGGCCTGCGCCGGGACGAAGGGCTGAATTCCTTCATACCCTGAATGGTTCGGGGGTGGCGATCGGTCGTACCGTGGCAGCGATTCTCGAAAACTACCAGCAGGAAGACGGGACTGTAATTATTCCGGAGGTGCTAAGGCCCTATTTTTCGGGGAGGGAACGTATTACCGGATCCCCACATGTTTGATTTTGAAGCTATTAACCTATCCTTTATTGATGAGTCAAAGTCACCGTCCCCATTA